>CAMKJU010000163.1 GCA_946413265.1 uncultured Lentisphaerota bacterium | reverse complement strand
GCGACGAATTGCCGTCGCCAAGCCAAAGCGAATTCTGGGTCGTGGAGCAGAACGCATGGTCCGTACCCAGCGCGCCGCCGGAATAGCCCGCGCCGACGCCAACGGATTTTTCCTTGAGGATGAATTCCGCCGTCCCCGTCCCCTTGTTGACGCCCTCATAAACGAGCGCGCCGTTCTCGACCTTATCGAAGTCGAAGTAGTAAAGGAGTGATCGGGCATACGACGGCGAGGGTGCCGTCGCTACGCAGATTGCGGCCGCGACAAGCGCGGCCCTCCCGATTTCCAGCAACTTGAACGACATACAATGCTCCTTTGTTACAAGCCATCGTTCCGAGGAAACCTATATTCCCTGAACGTGGCTTATAATTTAGCATTTTTTTATCTGCCGTCAAGTGGCAATTTTCCGGATTTTCCGAACCGGCCTCACTCCCTAGCAGAAGAAACGGGTTCCCGTGCATGACTTTCGCTTTCATGGCTGTTGCTGGCCGTCAGCGCACGATCACTATGCACCCCTCAGGCGGCGCAATCAGAAGTCCGCTCGCGTCGGCGATGAGGCGGTAACGGGCATTCGCCTCCCCGCAAAGTTCAAACTTCACCTTTGTGTCCGCCTGGCTGACGGCAGTCCACGTTGCGGCGTCCCATGTCATCAGGTAGCCGTTGCGCTTGCCCGTGACGGCGTCCTTCGACCGCGAAAGCGCATGAATGTCGGCGCGCCCGGAGACGTCGACGGACACCGTGGAGCCTGCAAAAAACGACAGCGTCCCCGTTGCGTCGAACGGTGCGCTGAAGAGCTTGAGGTCGAGCGTCGTCGCCGTATGGCCCGCCGCACCCAGCTGCACCTTGGGATGCGGTATCTTCGAAGTTGACTTGGCGTTGAGGTTTGGCGCGTATGTGTCATGTACGACCGTCGTCTGGAGCTTGCTGGGGTCCGCGTCCGCGTTCAGCACGCCCGTTGCGCCGAAGAGGAACGATTTCACCGGCGAGATTCCGAATGACTCGGTCCTGTATTCTCCATCGATGCGAAATGTCATGCCGGCGGCGTTTGCATTGACGCCGTTGTATGCATTGCAGGTGGCACCCGGCGCAACGTACAGCTCGCCCCCGTCGAAATGCCTGTTCTGTCCAACGTAGATATGCCCGCACGCGAACGTCAACCTGTGGCCGTTCATGTAGGTGTAGCATGTCCCGTTGTTGTACCAGTGCAGCGCCCACATTCCGGTGCCGCCGATCGACGCATCCGCCGAAAGCGTGATGTCGTAGAGGTATCCGTAATTGTTATGCCAGTGCCATGGATTCGTTTTAGGCTCCACGGAACTGATGAGCGCACCCTTCACCGACGCGCCTTCGGGGCCGTCGCCCGCGATGTCGTAGTTGTAGTCCCAGGCGGTACGGCCGGCGATGTCGAACTGCGCGCCGGCCTCGACTTTGATCGTGCTGTACGCCGCGCCGCAGAAAAGGGCGTTTGCGCCGTTCGGGGTGTCGGACCCGTTGTCGTTGCCCTTCTTCATGAAGCCCTCTTTGACAATGGTGGAGACGGGGCCCTTGATCTGCTTCGAATTGGCGTACGACCCTCCCGTGCCATAGCCGCTGTTGACCTTCAGCATCGTCGCCTTGCCGCCGCCGGTCTTCCACACCGTCATGTTCGTGCCACCCGTGATTGAAACGACGGTGTTCACGATCTCACTTCCTTCCGGCACCCAGATGTCGAACACGCCTCCCGCGACGGACGATGTGACGGTGAACGCGGTGATGCCTCCCACCACCGCCGGCGGCAGACGCAGCCTGTTCCCCTTCACGTCGATTGTCAGCCCCGCCGTGACCGCAAAGTCCATCCCGTCTCCCATGTCGTAGAACGCCGTCCCCTCCGGCAAGTTCAGCGCCGTCAGCAGAAATCTCGAGGGAGAGACACCGAGCTCCTTGATGGCCTGGTATTCCGCAAAGGAGGAGAAGCGCACCTCTATCTCGCCGGTAACGCCTTCGGTCCACTCGCCGGGATACTCGGAGCCGTCTTCGAGATAGAAGTTCCACCTGCCGGCGGCAAGATCGCGCAGGGCGTAGCTCGGCGTGAGCGTTGACTTCACGAACAGCCCGTCGCTCTTCACCACAACGGTCAGATTCCGCTCCTCGGCTGTCTGCCCGTCGCACACGAGCGAGAAGGTCACGTCTTCTGCCGGTACCGCGTTCCAGGCGAGCAGCCTGTTGCCGGCTGAGATGTTCCGCGCACCCGTGTGCACGGCCACGGCAGACCCAGCCTGGAACGTCACGGCCGATGCGTCGAATTCGGAATCGAAACCAGAGACGTCTATTTCCGTCGCAAGATGCGAAGCGTCACCCAGCTGCACCGGAGGATGCGTGGTCCGCGTGCCGCTCTTGACGTTCGCCGGCAGGTTCGGCGCGTATTTCTCGTAGACGACGGTGACGCTCGGATCCTTTTCCGTGGCACTGTACTTGCCGGTTGCGGAGAACGCCAACGACTTCACGGGAGAGAAGCGCTGCCCGCCCTCCATCTGGTAGATGCCGTTCACCACCAGGTCGCAGCCAGGGACTGAAGGCGAAGAAGTGCGTACGCGCAGCTCGTTGTCGATCACGATCTTGCCGTCGCCGTTGTAGTTGCGATTCTCACCGGGATAGACGATGCCGCTGGCGAAGGTAAGCGTATGGCCGTTCAGCTTCAGCCAGGGGGGATATTTGCCGTGCGACTTCCAGAAGTTCAGCGTCCAGATGCAGCTGCCGCCGATCGAGGCGTCGTCTGAAAGCGTGATGTTGTAGAGGTAGCCGCGATTGCCTTTTCCGTTATCGTCCCATGTCCAAGGATAACCCGTAGGTTCCACGGTGTTGATGAGCGCGCCCTTCACCGGCGCGTCCTCCGGGCCGTCGCCCGCGATGTCGTAGTTGTAGTCCCAGCACGTGCGGCCCGCAATGTCGAACTGGCCGCCCCTCTCCACCTTGATCGTGCAGTATCCCGCGCCGCAGTACATGGCGTCTCCGCCGTTCGGCGAGTCGTTGCCTGTGTCGTTTCCCTTCTTCACGCGCCCGGCCTTCACCACGAACGCCACGGGGCCGAGGCTCGTCTGCGAGCCGCCCGTGCCGAATCCGGTGTTGACCTTGAGCATCTGCAGAAAGCCCGCGCCCGTCTTCCACACCTGCATGTTCGCGCCGCCGGTTATCGTGGTGGAGTCGAGCACGCATGTATCCGCGATGCAGAGGTCCAGCACGCCGCCGGCGGCGGAGGAAGTGACGGTGCCGGGGCCTGCGATTCCGTGTACGGTGAGCCGATGCCCCGCAACGTCCACGGTCACGCCCGACGCGAACGTCGCCGTGCCAGTTACGGTTACGTCCTCCGACAGCGTCTCGGAAGCGGCAAACACATGGTCGCCCTCTATGGTCATGGCGACAGACGAAGGCGCCGTCGCTACGCAGATTGCGGCCGCGACAAGCGCGGTCCTCCCGACCTCCAACAACTTGAACGACATACAATACTCCTTTGGTTACAAGCCACCGCTCCGGGGAAACCCACTTTCCCTGAACGCGGCCTATAATTTAGCATTTTCTTTTGTTTGCAGTCAAGCGCAAACTTTGGGGTATGGCTGTTTCGCTGTTTCCGGTGGACTCGGCCAACTGGAGCGCGGCGCTACCTACGGAAAAACTTGAGGGGAAGGGGCGGGGCGCGTCACGCGCTCCAGCCACAGAAGGTCTTCCGCCGAAAGGTCGTAGATCGCCGTGGCGCGGTGGGCAGCGGCCCAGGACGTATAGTGCGAGTTCAAGTGTCCCCGTTTGCGCTCGCCCGTGCGGTACTTGCTCCAGCGCGTCTGGAAATACGCCTCGTTCTTCGCGCCCAGCGGCCGCTCGAGCCCGAGCCACACCTTGCGCGTCTCGGTGGGGAAGCCCTGCGTGGCGTTGCGCCAGATCAGCGCGGCGACATCCCGCCAAAGCGGATTGCCGTCCAGCCGGGAGAACGCCATCAGGTCGGCCACCATCGCGCACCCGTAGTCGTCAAGCGCCGCATGCTCCGTGCCGATGATGGTCGAGCCGGCGGGCTTCCAGTCGTATTTTGCGAAGTCCGTCTCAGGCCCGTATATGCCGTTGTGGCAGTAGAGCCACGAGAGGAAGTACCATCCCGCCTTCCGCGCGTACGTGCGAAAGCGCTCATCGCCCGTGTCGGCGTACATCGCCACGGCCGCAGTGAAGAACGGGTGGATGCCCTCGCGGTCGATGCTCGCGCAGTCCATTGCGCCGCCCTTGCATTCGAAGTTGTCGATGTCGCGGCTGTAGTAATAGGCGAACGCCTTGTCTATCGCAAGGCGTACCGCGTCGTCGCGCGTGCGCAGCCAGTGGCGCACAAGGCCCATCAGGACGAATCCGCCGCTGTCGCCGCTCCACTCGGTCACCTTGCCGGTGGCGATGTCCCACGCAGCGCCAAGGTTGCCGTCCGCCCGCTGGGTGCGGACGACGGCGCGCGCAAGGGCGTCCGCCGACCTTTCGAACTCGGCTGCGTCGAGGCCGTGCGCCCTAAGGAGCGTCGCAAGGCGCGCAAGCTCGGCGATGCCCCATCCCACGGACGATGCGTCCTGCCTGCGACGCTTCGGGCTCGGCTGCGCAAAGTGTCCGCTCGGCCGTTGCCGGACGCGTATCCAGCTGCGGAACACCGAAAGGCCGAAATCGACGTCGCCCGGACTGTGGTTGCGAAGGCCGTACTCTACGGAAAGCCGTGCCAGCTGGAAACTTTGCTCGCAGAAGCCAATGCCGCCGCCGGCGTGTACCAGATACTCGCCCGGCTTGAGCCGCTTGCTCTTCTCCAGCGCGTCGCCAAGCCACCAGCTGCGCGACAGGTCCTTCTCCAGTTCGGCGATCGTGGCGCCTTTCGTCACGCTCTTCGGCCAGCGGTTGCCAAGCCCCACGATGACGTCGCTGAGAAAGGGCTGGTACCAGCTTCCCTGCTTGTCACGGCGGCGGCCCCAGTCCATGAACGCCCTGTCGAGCCGCAACACTTCCGAAACCGGCAGCTGCGCAGGCACGTCGGGGCGGAGAAGCCTCCATGCGGTCGGAAAGACGGCGGCAAAGCCGTAGTTCCGCCACGGCGGCGCGCCGCGACAGGCGAATGCGCGCGCCGTGAAGGTCTCCTTTGGCCTGAGCGTGAGATACGTGTCGTAGCGCGGCGAGAACCTGCGCTTGTCCGTGTAGGAGACGGGGGCTTCGGTGACGGGCCAGTAGATGAGGTGGCGGAAGGAGCCGTTGTCCAGCTTTTCGAGCGAACAGGCGCTCTCGTGCGAAGCGGGATTTTCCACGGAGGCGAAGAGGGCGAACACCTCGTGTTCGTTTTCGGAGACGGTACACGACGGAATGCCGCAGCGGTCGTATGCGAACACCCAGGGCTCGCCGTCCTTTTCCCACCCGGTCGGGATGTCCAGCGAGTTCCACAACTTCCGCACGAAGCCGTTTCCGTTGTAGTTGACGCCGGGAATCAGGTAGCGCGTCGCCGGGAAGCCCGGCTCGGCGGCCAGCACGAGCTTGAACGTGACGTTGGTGGCCCCGTCGTTCCTTGCCATTGCGCTCACGCGCCACACGTCGCCCTCGCGCACGGCCCTTACGGCGGCGGAGAGCCCCGCCGCCGCCGGAATCGTACGCGCCGAAAACGACACGTCTCCCCTCGCGGCGCAGACGACACCAAACGCCGCCGCAGAAACGACCCGCGCCGCACGTGCCGGGAATTGCGGCAATATTCCGCTCATGTATCCTTCGCAGGCTATCTGATAAAGACCGTGAAGCCTCTTGTCTTGACCTTGAGGACGATGTTGCCGTCCACGACCATGGCACACTTCACCCAATCCGGGGAATCAACAAGATTCACCTCCATGCCCGTGAAATCCATTCCGCTTGTGAGCGCGACGTCACCTCCCCTCGGCCTTAGGCCGTCTGTGGACGATACCTTTACGTTCACGCCGCCGGCGGACGCCGTCACCGACGTGCCGCTCAGCGTCGGCGGCGTCACCGTGTCCGTAAAGTTGAACGCAAGCGTCGCGTCCTCCGCGAGCGTCAGAACGCCGCCGAGAGCCACGGTTCCGGACTGCGCCACTTCAAGCGTCGAAGTGCCGTTCAGCGTCACGGCTCCATCGCCGGGATTGCAGCCCGCAAGGCACGACACGACCGTCGCGCCATCCGCCGTCAGTCCGCCCGTGAACGCGCCGGCGGCCTTGAACGCCACCGCGCCGCCGCCCGTCGCCTTTACCGCGCCGGCACCGTCGATGGAGCCCACGAGCGTGATCTTGTGCGTCTCCGCCGCGTCGAGCGCCGCGTCGTCCATCGTGAAGTGCGACGTGTCGAATGTAAGCGTCCCCTTATCCACCGTAAGCGCATGCGCCGTGGCGACCGTGGCGTTGCTGGGATTCTGCTCCAGCGTCCAGTCCGCATACGACTTCAGTTCGCAGTCCGCCTGCGTGATGTACCACTGGTCCTGGCAACGGAGGTTGACGGACGTGTCGAAGCCGATTCCGCCGGGACCGATCACCCACGTCGTTGCGCCGAAACCAGCCTGACTGCCGTCGTCCTTGCGGTGGCCTGTCGTGAGATGGAAGTAGTCGTCGTGGAAGCCGTTCTGTTTCGTCAGTCCGTATGTGAGGCGATTGACGATCATCTTGCCGGAGAACTTGTCGGCCTGCCTTGCGCAGAAAACCTCCGCGTTGCCGGTGTTCTTCATTTCGCCAAGCACCCTGTAAACGCCCCAGTTCGCATACGTGACATTCTGCCAGAAGTATTTCTTGTTGTTGTTTGATACAACGTAGAGATAGTTGCCACCGTCGTGGAGCGCGTTGCCGACCGTGACGCTTGTGCCCTTCTCTATTACAAACCGCTTGAGGTCGGCGAGCGGGACGTAAAGCGTGGATCCGGCACCGGAGAGTGTGTACACCTCGCCGCCGCCACCTTGCGTCACCGGCGGCCAGAGCGCCGTGTCCGTCATCGTGTACTTTCCGACGAGGACGCTGCTCGCTTCGTTTTCCGCGACAATGCGCGAGCCTGTCACGCCGCCCGCGTAGTTTATCTGCCCGCCTGCGACGGCGACAAACGTGTCGATGTTTCCGGAGAACTCCACGGGGATGTTTATGACATGACGCGCCGCAACGCGGTTCACGATCGTCTCCACCCCGGAGATTCTGCCTTCGCCCACAATGGACACCGCGTCGGCGCTCCCTACGAACGCGATCGACGAAGGAGAGAACGTCCCGCTGCAGGTCAGCGGCAACGAAGGCGTCTCGCCGATGTACGCCGGCGTTCCAGACGGCACGACGTCGCCGGTCCAGTTCAGGGGGTCGCAGAGGTCCGTGCCGTTCGCCCCGGTCCAGAATCCGTCCGAATACGCATACTGCGCATACACCGTCTTGCCGTCGGCGGAGAGCGATAGCGAGAACTCCTTCCCTTCGTCGACGGACGGGACGGAAATGGCCTCGACAAACTCCTGTGAGAACGCGCCGCCGGTGCTGACGAGGAAAGCGAAAGTCCCCATGCCGCCGCCGGAGGGGAGCGCCGCAACGATTCCGCCCGGGAAACACCCGGTGTCGGATACGACGACCTTCGTATCGACCTCAATCGTGGTGACGCCCGTGTAGGCGTGCACGACGGAATTTGTCAACTCCCCGCCGCCCTTGATCGTCATGCCGCCGTCCGTTCCGCCCTCCACGCCGGAGACGAACTGCTTGTTGAGTGCAGGACAATATCCGCCCGTGTGGAGCGTGCCGCCGCCCTCGCATACCTTCACCGTGATGTTCCCCACATTGCGGATCAGTCCGCCAGAACTCAATGGATAGCTCGTGTACCCCACCTTGAGCGTCCCGCCGTCGAAAACCACGGTTCCGCCGTCTGAGGCGTCATAGGAATATATGTTGCGCGTCGTGTAAACGCCGCCGCTTTCAAGCCGGAGCGTGCCGCTGGAGCCGGTCGTGGACGCCGTCCTGCCGCCCATGTAGGTTGCATAACTTTTGTTGACGACAATCGAGCCGCCGTTGCGTACGATTACGCATCCGCTGGAGTTGTTCCCTCTGCCGATGCAGGCATGGACTTTCTCCGCTGCGTTTCCCGTAGGTGCGCTGCCGGTGAAGTTGTTGAAAGTTGCCGTTGCGCCATCAACGATGAACGTGCCCGTCGCGCTCTCGCCGAATCCCGCCTGAAACGCATACGCGAACGAGAAAGAACCGCCGGAAAGGACGCATTCGCTCACGGAATTGCCGGAGTAGCCGAGCCGTAGCGTGTCGCCTCCAGTCACCTTTCCGGCGAGGTTTGTGAAGGCGCCCGTGCTGCCGGAAATGTAGCCGGGAAGGAGCGCACCGGAGAGCGTCCAGTCGCCGCCTGTCTTCGTCAGCAAGGCGGACGACTCGGCGCCGGGGACCTGGACCTGTTTGCAGTTCAGCGGGCCTTGGAAATAGAAGTCGCCCGTGTTGAAGCAGACGTTGCCGAAGGCCGTGCTTGTGTCGTTCGTCACGTACGCGGCGTTTGCGGTGGTGTTGGCGAAGGAAAGCTTCGGCGTCGTTCCGCTGTATTTCGTCTGCCAGTTGGCGTCGTCGTCGATGTTGCCGCTCGCTCCGTCGAGCCATACGCCGTCGGTTGCGAACGACGGCGAGGGCGCCGTCGCTACGCAAATTGCGGCCGCGACAAGCGCGGCCCTCCCGTTTTTCAACGTCTTGAACGGCATGTAGAGTAGAGACCCACGCCTCGGCGTTGCCGCCGATGCGACTTCCCCCTCGTC
>CAMKJU010000162.1 GCA_946413265.1 uncultured Lentisphaerota bacterium | reverse complement strand
AACTTCGCGCTTGCGGCTCCCGCCGCAGCCGTCGCGCCCGCCCTCGCGCACCGTTGGTCGTTCGAGTCTGGCTATTCGGATTCCAAGGGCGACGCCGACGCGACCGCCGTCGGCTCCGTCGCCGTCAAGGACGGTCAGGCCGTCCTCTCCGGGAGCGGACACGGCGCAGGCTACATCAATCTCGGCACGGACCTCTTGAACACCACTGCCGCAACGCTCGAAATCTGGGCTTCCCACGACGCCGCCAAGAACTGGTCCCGCGTGTTCGACTACGGCTCGTCCTCGTCCGACTACTTCATGCTCGCCTGGACTTACGAGTCGCAGTTGGTGCGCGATGCCGTCGGTGGGAAGGTCGGCGGAACGGGGGGCGACGTGTCGGACACCATGGCCCCCTACGAACTCGGCGTCAAGTATCACATCGCCGTCACCTTCGAGCGGCAGCCGGACGGCTCCACGTTCATCCGCTGGATGCGCCGCGACGCCGACACGGGACTTCTCCAGAAGCAGGGCGCCATGATTCTGGCGGGCGGCATCCAGTCGTTCGCCACGCCGTCCCTCTACCTAGGCTATTCGCAGTTCGGCGGCGATTCAGACGCGAACGCCTCCTACGACGAAGTGCGCGTCTGGGACGGCGTGTTGAGCGATGCGGTGCTGGCCTCCCACGCGAAGGCCGGTCCGGACGAGGAATCGCCTTCTGCGACCGTCGCCTCCTCTGTCGCCCGCTACGTCGCCACTGCGGTGTGGCAGGGCGGCACGGCCGCCCCGACCGCCGCAGCGCTCGAAACGGCGTCCAACTGGTCCGTCACCTACTCGGATGGCACGACAGGCAATGCGGTGCCCGGCGAGAAGACGACTGTCGTCATTCCGTCCGGCGCGACGGCGTTCTCCATCCCCTCCGGCTACACGCCGAACTGGAAAGCGTTGCAGCTCGGCACGCCCGGCTCGAAGGCGCAGTGGGGCGTGATTTCCGGTGCGTCCATCAATGCGAACACGTTCAAGGATACGGCGCTCACGTCCTACACGCTCAAGGGCGACGGCGATCCTGCCTATCTCGGCCACACCATCATCCACAATCCGGAGAAGAAGTGGCCCGCCGAACTCCAGGCTTCTCTAATCCGATACGACGGCTGGATCAACGTCTCCGCCGCGCAGGCCGGCACATGGTTCTTCCGGCAGGACATCGACGACTACCTCGCCCTCGTCATCGACGGCAGGTACGTGCTCGTGGACCGCTGCTGCGTCACTTCCAAGGCCGCCGTCGAGATGACGCCGGGCTGGCACCGCTTCACCTACATCGTCGGCGACGGTTCGGGCGACTACTGGGGACGCGCTTTCCCGTCCGACCATTCCGTCACGACGCCGCTCGTCGTCTCGGTCAACGGCGGGCCCGAGTACGCCTTCGGCGACAGGCATTTCACTCTCGGTTCTTCCGCCGTCGCTTCCGTCACGCTTTCGGCGGACTGCGACTGGCGCGCGTTCGGCGAGATTGCCGTGGACTGCGCGGCCATCGACCTCGACGGGCACGAGTTGAAAATCGACACCGCGACAGCCTCCGGTCTTGGCGCGACGGTGAAGAACGGCACGCTCGTCGTGTACGGCGATGCCGTCGATACCTCGAACCTGAAACTGGAGAACGTCACAGTCGAGTCCGCGTGCGCCGAGCCTACCTCCACCTCTACCGCCGGCTACCGGAACACGCTCGTCGATTTCGCGACGGAAATCGAGAACGCAGTCATCCGCTACACGACCGACGGCAGCGATCCGACCGAGGAGAGCGCCGTCTACACGCCGGGCACGGCGATCAGCGTGACGGACAAGACCGGGGCGACGACCGTAAAGGCGAGGGTGTATGCCGACGGATACTATCCGAGCGACGTGTTCACGCAGGATTACTACGTGAAGCAATTCTTCGGGCCGACCAATGGCGCCAACGCGGCGACTTACGAGGACAATGCGAAGAACCGCGCGCTTCATTGGGTGGACGAGAGCGAAGCCACCTGCTGCGCGACGGGCGTCTGGAATCCGATGACGCTCGCCTACGCGAACGGCGGGATGGCGCTTTCGGGCTTCGGGAAATACGTCGCGGACGCAGCCTCCAAGGGACGGAAGGCGACGGTGGAGTTCAAGCTTTCGTTTGCAACGGTGTACGACGATGAAGGCGCCGGCGAGGGCAACCTGGCGAACGCGAAAGGCGCGGTGCGCTTGGGCACGAACGGATGCTTCCAGGTCTATACGCTCGTCAATGGCGCGAAGACGTGGCTGGACGTGGCGGCGGCGGGCGTGACGCCCGTCGACGGGGCGACGTACACCGTTCGCCTCGTGTTCAACCGGTGGAGTAGCACGTACACGGCGGCGGTTGTGGTGGAGGGGACGGCGATTCCCCTTGCCGCGTCGGGGGTGACGGAGTTCGGCTATGCGAATCCCTCCACCGAGCCGCTTCAGGCCTTCGGCTTCGACGGCGACGGCGTTCTCCAGTCCATAAAGGGCTGGTATCCTGCTCCCGCCGGCGCGATGATAATGGTGCAATAAGGGCTGCAGGGCGCGTTGTCCTCAACGCGCCCTATCGGAACGAATAGACTATGAACCCTAGAGGGGGAATTATGAACCCTAAGGGTTTACAATAAGCCGTTGATTCTCAACTACAACAGTTCAACCACCTATCTGACGATAAACGGCGGGACGATAAGCGTCTTGAATTCCGATTTCAACGTTGGCGACAACGGTAAGGGCATGTTGCCGACTCCTACGCACTCATTATCGGGCGCTACAAGCCCGGAACATTCACGCTGGGCGGCGGTACTGTCAATGCGTACAGCGGCGTGACGCTTGCGCATTTCAGCACCGGCACGACGGTGGAGGTCGCCGATCCGGAGAACCTCGCGCAGTCCTTCGTGTTCGCGCAATCCACGACCGCCATCACGGGCAAGCCGTCCTCCGGCGTGAGGGGCTGGAAGGTGAAGAAGTCCGCAGACGGCAGGACGCTCGCTTTCAAACGCGTCCGCGGCACGATGGTCATCGTGAACTGACGCAATGAAAGCATCGGCGCGATCCCCGCTTGCATCGCAAGCGGGGATTGTTGTATAATAGGCGGCATGGAAAAGTTTTTCAACATTGCCGGGCCGTGCATTCCGGGCGAGCACTACATGCTTCCGGCGCTCGACCGCCTCCCCGGAATACGGCGGCTGGTCGCCCGGCGGCAGTACTTCGTCATCCACGCGCCGAGGCAGACCGGCAAGACCACGGCCATGAAGGCGCTCGTGCGCGAAATCAACGCCACGGGCGACATGGCGGCCCTGTACTGCACGCTGGAGACGCTGCAGGGCGCGACGGATCCGGCACGGGCCGCCTCCGCAATCGCATCGCTCCTGCGGTTCAACGCGCGCAACGCCTTGCCGGAGGTGTTCAAACTGGATTCCGATGCGTCCTGCGTGTGCGAAGGGCCGGAACGGTATGCCGCTGAATCGCTTGCCGTCCGCGAGACGCTGACCAGCCTCTGCCGGCTTGCCGGCAAGCCGCTGGTCGTGTTCTTCGACGAGGCGGACTGCCTGGCCGGGCAGGTGCTCATCTCGTTCCTGCGCCAGCTGCGCGACGGGTACGTGAACCGCGACGACATCCCGTTCCCGGCGTCCATGGCGCTCGTGGGGATGCTGGACGTGCGCGACTACAAGGCGCAGATACGCCCCGACGGCGAGTCCCTGGGGCAGATCAGCCCGTTCAACATCATATCCGAGGACCTAATGCTCCGCAATTTCACGGAGGACGAGGTGCGCGGGCTTTACGTGCAGCACACGGCGGAGACCGGGCAGGCGTTCGCGCCGGAGGTGTTCGACCTGGTGATGTCGCTGACGCGCGGGCAGCCCTGGCTTGTGAACGCCATCGCCCGCGAGTGCGTGGAGAAGATACACGGCTGCCGCTACGGCGAGACCGTCACGGCGGCGGACGTCGACGAGGCGAAGGAGGCGATCATCCGCCGCCGCGACACGCACGTGGACAGCCTCATGGAGCGGCTTCGCGAGCCCCGCGTGAGGCGCGTGGTGGAGCCGTTGATCTTCGGCGGGACGGCGGGCGTCACCTACAACGACGAAGACTACCGCTTCGTCACCGACCTCGGCCTGCTGCGGATCGAGCGGGGTACGCTCGTGCCCGCGAACAGGATGTACGCGGAGATCATCGGCCGCTACCTCTCCCGCGGCGAGCAGGACAATATGCAGCAAAGCGTGCCCGAAACGCCCTGGGCGACGGAGGACGGGCTCGACATGCCCGGCCTCATGGCGGCGTTCCAGGAGTTCTGGCGCGAGAACAGCGGCGCGGACCGCCGCGCATACGAGTACGGCGAGGCGACGCCGCACCTCGTGCTCATGGCGTTCCTCCAGCGCGTCACGAACGGCAACGGGCACATCATCCGCGAGATGGCGCTCGGCAGCCGCCGCCTCGACCTGTGCGTGGAGTACCGCGGCAGGAAGTACGCGGTCGAAGTCAAGACTTCGCGGAACTTCGCGGGCGAGAAGTCCTACGGGCAGCTGGCCGGCTACCTTTCGACGCTCGGCCTCGAAGAGGGCTGGATGGCGGTTTTCGATGTGGAGGGGACCAAGCCGTGGGAGGAGCGGCTGTACGTTCGCGACGTGCAGTTCGATGGCAAGACGCTCCACATCGTCGGCTTGTGATCCGGTCTGGATGAATTTGAAGTAATCGAACGTAAAGGAGACATGACAATGAAAACGACAATGATCACAATCGGGAGGGCCGCGCTCGTCGCGGCCATGGTCGCGACGAGCGCGACCCTCCCGGCGCGCGCCGACACCGTGACCGCAGACGCCGCCCTTGCAGCGGCGAAGGGCTGGGTCAATCTGCGGCAGTCCATGGACGGGGGCGCGCTCTCCGCGCCTGAATCCGCAAAGGCGTATCCCGGCGCCGACGGCAAGGGCACGTACTACGTCGTGTCGCTTTCGGGCGGTGGCTACGTGGTGACCTCCGGCGACACGTTCCTGAAGCCGGTGCTGTCCTACGCATCCTCCGGCGCATGGGAGGAGGACGAGGCGAAGAACCCGCTCGTGCTGTTCGTGAAGTGCGACGTCGCCGCGAGCGCGGCCGCGATGCCCGAAACGGGTTCGGCCGTCGCGTTCGCAAACGCGGCGGAATGGGCGAAGCTCGCGGCGGCGGCTTCGCAGAAGGGCGGCGCACGTCGCCTGGCCGCCACCGCGCCCACGGCTGACCTCCGCGTGGCGCCGCTCTTGACGACGTCGTGGTCGCAGGGCAGTGTGGGCGGTGCGCTCTGCTACAACTACTACACGCCCGGCAACTACGTGTGCGGTTGCGCCGCAACCGCCATGGCGCAGGTGATGAAGTATTTCCGCTATCCCACGGCCAAGGTGACGGCGGGCGAGAACTATTACGACAGCGTGAACTACGGCGGCACGGACAAGGGCTGGGACATGGACGGCTACTTCGCCTCCGCGACGGCGACCACAAAGACGCCGTGGGACGAGGGGGATCATCCCGCCTTCGGCGGACCCTACGACTGGGACGCGATGGTCGATTCGCCAACGAGTTCCACCAGTGAAACCGCGCGTAAGGCGATCGGGCATATCTGCCGCGACGCAGGACTCACCGTGTTCGCGCACTACAACGTCAACAACAGCGGCGAGACCTCCGGCTTTAACGGCTCCCAGGCGAGCGCCCTCGTCAAAACCTTCGGTTACGCCGGGGCGACGGCCTCTCCCTACAACGAGAACGCGATGCTCGCCAGCCTCGACGCGGGGCTTCCCGTGATCGTGGAACTCGCGGGCAACGGCGGCCACGGCGTCGTGGCGGACGGCTACGGCTACGACGACGGCGGCACGCTCTACGTCCACTTCAACTTTGGCTGGGGCGACGACAACAGCGGTAGATGGTACACGCCGCCTAATGTCCAGAACTTCACATCGATCCAGCGCATGACCGCGGCCATCTTCACCCCCGCGCAGGGAACGCGCGGCTCGTCCGTCATCAGCGGACGCGTGCTGGACGCCAACGGCTCGCCCGTCTCCGGCGCGACCGTCACAGCGAAGAACGCCCTCGGGACCGTCGTCGCCACCAAGACCTCCAACGCCAAGGGCATCTATGCCTTCATCATCCCCGCCGGGTCGTATCTCTTCACGGCGGAAAGCGGCTCGGACAAGGGCGAACGCCTCTGCACCGTGGAGTCCACCGCGTCGCCCCTCAGGCCGGATTCCGGCTGGGGCGGCGAATCCACCGTGAACCACAGCCAGTCCGGCGTGGATGTGACCTTCGGACAGACTGTCACGGATGGCGGTGCCGCGGCGATTGACATCGGCAACCCCACGGCCGAGAACACGCCCGACTACCTCGTCGAGTGGGTGCAGCCGAGTGCGTCACTCTACGTCGACACCGGTGTGAAGGGCAAGTGTGGCGTAAAGGCGGAGGTTAAGTTCGCCCATGTCTACAGCGGCGAATATCCCGTAATGCTCGGCTCCTGGGGTGGTGACAACAAGCGCTTCAACATCGTCATGGACAAGAACGAGCAGGCCCGCTGGGAATATGGCAACCAAATGAACGACTTGGGCAATTTTGCGTATTACGGGTCCCTCGTGACAGTGGAGGCGGAGGTCTCTGCGGCCGGTGCCATGACGGGTACGTGGACCAACCAGAGTGGCGGCAAGATTACGCCCTCGATGGACGCGACAGCCACATACGGCCTGATCGACACGGATTTGAACCTCTTCCTGTTCGCCAGCAACAAAAGCGGCTCCCCGTCGCAACCGCATCTGGGGCGCCTCTACCGCGCCAAGCTGTGGGTCGGCGACACGGGTTCGTGGACGCCCGCCCGCGATTTCCTCCCCTGCGTGAAGAACGGCGTGGCGGGTCTCTACGACACCGTGAGCCAGACGATCTTCTATCCGCAGGGCAACACGCTCATCGCCGGCCCGGCCTTGAACAACAGCGGACATGCCATCGGTTTCGCTGCGCATCCCGCCACGCAGTGGGGGCGCATCGCCTACAGCGGAGACCGCAGCGGCATGGGCAACGCAGCATGGCGACTTCTCAACATTGGCGAATACACCTTCATGGGAGACGGGGACATCGACAATCTTTTGAACTCGTCATGGAGGAATTCCTATCTCAGGCATTCCCAGCCGCGTTTCGACGGATGGTTCTATGTTTCGTCGGACAAGGCCGGGACGTGGTCGATCAGGCAGAAGTTCGACGACTACTTCGCCTTCTTCATCGACAACAGCCTGGTGCTGTACAACAACTCCTACACTGGCGAGGCGACCTCCACGGTCGAGGTGTCAGCGGGCTGGCACCGCTTCACCATCATCGCCGGCGACACCTACGGCGGCTACGGTCCGTCCCTGTCGTTCAACGGCGGCAGCGTGCCGTTCACCGTCACCGTCAACGGCACGGAATATGCGTTCAACAACACGAACTTCCCGCAGGGCAGTGGCTCGAACAGCTACACGCTCACCGCAAACGAGGACTGGACGGAACTAGGCCCGATTCTCCTTGCCGGCGGCGCGGTGCTCGACCTCAACGGACACCAGCTCACCGTCAAGGATATTGCCTGTGACGAATTCGTGGGCGCGTATGTGACGAACTCCGCTTCGAAGAAGGCCGTCCTCCTCTTCACGGGCGAGCCGACGAAAACCAAGGCAGTCGTGGACGGCCTCGTCAAGGAAGTCGGCACAAAGATCATGCTTGCCCAGGAGGGCGCGCAGTCCGCCACGTGGACGGGCGCGGCGGGCGACGGCAACGCGCTCAACGCGAACAACTGGCAGGACACCCTCACAGACGAGGCGGTCGTGCCCACGGCGAACCACGCGCTTTCGGTCGTCGGCACTGCCGTGAACCTGCAGATTCCGTCCGGCTCGACGTTCGCCTGCAAGTCGCTCGACATCGGCAATTGCACGCTTACGGCGGACTGTGACTGGAGCGGGCTTGCCGTGAAGCCCACCATCAGCGGCACGGCGAATCTGAACGGACACGTCCTTTCGCTCAACGACCTCTCCGCCATCTCCGGCGCGGCGATCTCCGGCGGCGAAGGTTCTGCACTGGCGTTTGCCGTGGCTGACGCCTCCTACTCCGGCGCATTCAACGAGTCGACTTTCATCGACAATGTTGCCAATCTTACCATTTCCGGTAGCGCGAAGATCCTGTTCCCCAAGTCCGGCAGCGGCACGTCTACAATCGAGCAGCTGCAGCTCGGCGCGTCCGCCTCGCCGACGGAGTTCACGCAATCGGGCGGTGCCGTCAGCCTCGGCGGCAAAGTACACGGCATCGGCGAAACGGCTGGGAAGAAGGGTACCTACATTATGACGGGTGGCACGCTGACCACGCTCTCCGGCAGCGAGTTCCAGGTCGGACGCGACGGCACGGGCGAGTTCATCCAGACGGGCGGCACGGTTACGGTGAACAACTGGATGTCGCTTGCCCGCAATGGCGCAGGGTCGAAGGGCACGTACACGATGTCCGGCGACAGCGTGCTGAACGCCACGGCGCTGGATATGTATATGGCGTGCGCGAACAACACGGAGGCATATCTTACCGTCGGCGGGAATGCAACCGCGAACTTCAGGAGCATTCTGATGGGACCGTGGAGCGGCTCCAACCGCAAGAGCTGGATTTATCTGAACGACAACGGCACGATGAATCTGGCCTACGAGCTTGACGTGGGCGACCAAGGCGGATGCACGGGGGAAATCGGCATGACTGCGGGGACTTTGTCAGTGGGCACTCTTCTGCAGCTCGGTTGGCGCGGCAATTCGGTCGGCTTGATGACGATGAGCGGCGGC
>CAMKJU010000161.1 GCA_946413265.1 uncultured Lentisphaerota bacterium | reverse complement strand
GGGCGGAAACTCAATACGAAATTGGACCTTGCTCAACTATCTGAAATCGCCGTGACTGCACACTACCTAAAATGGCGTTTCTCGGGGAAGCGGCGCTCTCGCCGCTTCAGATCGGCGTTTCTCGGGGAAGCGGCGCTCTCGCCGCTTCAAATCAGGAAGCGACAGGCAGCTCGGTGACGACAAGCGCCCAGTCCGACGCATCGGGCTTCGGCGGAAGTTCGAGATTCCCGCGATCGTCGGAGACGAACGTGGCGGACTCGTCCTTCCACTCGCCCGTCCGGGTGTTGAACCAGCGCACCGTGTGGAAGCGGTCGGGCGTGAGGCCGTGGACCGTTCCCGTACGGCGATCCTTGCCGTAGAAGTAGAATACGATGCGGTTCGGGTTCGCGAGCGTGGCAAACACGTAGGCGATGCCCTTCGCGGGTGCTTTCGCAGTGCCTTCGCGCGGGGTGAAGCGCGCACCGTCGCCAAAGCACGGCTTGAGGTTCCACCAGTCGAAGGACGTGAAGAACTTCTTGAGGTGCGCCATCTGCAATGCGCTGGGGAATTCCACGGACTTGCACCACGGCACCTGCTTGTCCGCCGGCGTGATCTTTTCCACGCCGTCGTTGCTCGTCGTCTTGACGTCGTACGTGCTCTTGTAGAGCCAGATGTCGATCGCGCCGTAGCCGTAGCCGAACATGCCGCTGAGGAACGAGATGTAGCCTTGCGCGCGCGCGCCGAAATCCTTCGTCCAGAGGTAGCAGTAGCGTCCCTCGTAGTTGACCGCCGGACGTGAGTCGGCCCAGTAGTCGCGCGCGGGCTCGCAGTTGGGCGACGCGGTGAGCGACGGCGACCACTGCACGCCCCACCACGTGTGGCCCGTGCGCGCGGCGACATCCGCTGCCGCGAACGCTGAGCGTCCGCCGAACTTGTTCGGACCGCCCGGCGTCGTGCCGCGTCCCGTCACGGTCGTGTGGTGGGTGTTCTCCTGATGCGCCGTAAGCGGATGGTTGTAGGCGTCCGCGCGGTGGAGACATTCCGCCACGACCAGCCACGGGTTGTTCGTGGCGCAGTAGAAATTGTGTCCCCTGCCGCGGTCGTAGTAGAAGTCGTTGTCCACCTCCTGCGCAAGCGTCCACATCACCGGATACGCGCCGAAACGCGCCACCCAGTAGCGCGCGAGGCGGTCAATCGCAGCGGGATCGTCGGCGAGCTTCTTGTTCATCGCCGCGGCGAAGAAGAACTCGGCGTTCGCATGGACGAGGCCCCTGTCGGCGATGTGCTGGTAGTAGCGGTCGGCGAGCTGGAAGCCGGGAATGTCGGATGCGTCCACCTTGCCGTCCGTGACGTCGAACTTCGCGCCGATGGGCTCGGACTGGAACACGGTGAAGCCCTGCGCCGCGCGCCGGTCGACGATGTACTTGAAGTGGGACGTCGCACCCGTCGTGCCCGCGTGCGGGCCGGGCTCGTCGATCTCCTCCTTGTAGAGCCCCCAGTGCGTGTCGCCGAGATAGAAGAACGGCGTGCCGTCCGCGTAGGCGAAGTGCTTCGCGCCCTTCGCCGGCTTCACGAACCCGCGTTTGTAGATCTCGAGTTCACCCGCGTAGGGCTTCGCCTCCAGCGTACCCGACTTGCCGTTGAGCGCGGCGTCGCCGCGACAGGTGGTGGACCAGCTCCAGCGCCCGGGTTTCGTGGGCGCGAAACGCACGCGGAAGGTCTTGCCGCCGTCCCAGAAGCCGGGACGCGACACCTTCTCGCCGGATTCGTGCGTGAACACGGCGTCGAACGTCACGGCGTCCGCGCCCGTCGCGTTGTAGTCCGTACCCGCCTCGAAGGCGAGTTCCGTCGCACGCCATGTTTCAGCGGCCGCGACAAGCGCGGCCCTCCCGTGTGTGGAAACGGCCGCACACGCAACAGCCGTCCAAGTGAGCACCCTATTTTTCATTGTAAACTCTTTATTTTTTCCGCTGGCGGATCATCTCGTATAGACACACGGCAGCGGCTACGCCGGCGTTGAGGGATTCGATGCGTCCGAGCATGGGGAGGACGGCGATGAAGTCGCATGTGTCGCGCACGAGGCGCGAGATGCCGGCACCTTCCGCGCCGACGACGAGTCCGGCGCGTCCGGTGAAGTCGATCTCGGTGTAGGGTTTCGCGTCATCGCCCCAGTCGAGGCCCGTCATCCACATCCCGGCCTTCTTGAGCGCCTCCATCGCGCGCACGAGGTTGACGACGCGCGCGACCTTCAGGTACTCGCTCGCACCGGCTGACGCGCGGACTGCCGCGGGCGTCACGCCCGCGCCTCGGTCTTCGGGGATGATCACGCCCGTCACGCCGGCCGCACATGCGCTGCGCAGCACGGAACCGATGTTCTGCGGGTCTTCGAGGTGGTCGAGGACGACGACGGTGGCGTTTTCATCTTCCTCCACGTCGCGCAGAATCTCGTCGAAGCCGACGTAGGGGTAACCGGTCGTCTTGATGGCAACGCCCTGGTGGTGACCGCCGTGCGTGATCTGGTCGAGGCGGCGGCGGTCTTCGGTGCGCACCACGAGACCCATCTGGCGGGCGACTTGGCGTATCCAGGCGATTTCGTCCGCCTCGCCCTTCTCGGCGGGCGGCAGGATCACCTCGCTCAGCGTGCGACGCTCGGCCTGGAGCACCTCCACGACGGGGTTGCGTCCGTAGATCCACTCGCCGCCCGTGCAGAGTTCGCGCGGCCCCCGATGCTGGTCGTTGCGTCTCACTTGTAGAAGTTCCCCATTGCGCGGAACTTCGCGTAGCGGGCGTCTATGAGTTGGTCGACTGGAATCTTCTCGAGTTCCTTAAGCGCGGCGAGCACGGCCTTCTTGACTGCAAGCGCGGCGGCCTTGTGGTTCTTCTGGGCGCCGCCCTCAGGCTCCGGCACGATCGCGTCGATAGCACCGAGGCGCAGGAGGTCTGGCGCGGTGATCTTGAGCGCCTCCGCAGCCTCCGGTGCCTTCGCGCCGTCGCGCCAGAGGATCCCCGCGCAACCTTCGGGGGAGATTACGCTGTAGACCGCGTTCTCCATCATGAGGATGCGGTCGCCCACGGCGATCGCGAGCGCGCCGCCGGAGCCGCCCTCGCCCGTCACGACCACCACGATCGGCGTCTTAAGGAGCGAGAAGAACTCAAGGGACTTCGCGATTGCCTCGGCCTGTCCGCGCGCCTCGGCGGTGTCGCCGGGATATGCGCCGGGGGTGTCCACGAACGTCACGATCGGCAGGTGGAATTTCTCGGCGAGTTTCGCGAGGCGCATCGCCTTGCGGTAGCCGTCCGGCTGCGCCATGCCGAAGTTCGCCTCCACGTTCTCCTCTACGGTAACGCCCTTGTGGTGGCCGAGTACGAGCACCTTCTCCTTGTCGATCGTGGCGAACCCCGCGATGAGGCCGCGGTCGTCGTTCACGAGACGGTCGCCGTGCAGCTCCTCAAAGTCGCTCGCGATGTACCTGAGGAAGTCCATCAGGTGCGGACGTTTCGCGTCGCGCGCCAGCTTCACCTTGTCCATAGCCGTCATCTTCTTTTTCACTGCCATTTGCTTCTCCTTGTTTTTAAGTTGTTTCGGTTTTAAGCTGTTTCGGTTTCGCAGCCGACGAGAACGGCGAGGGCCGTGATGTCATCTGACTGCTCTTCCCCGGCCTCAAATCTGTCAAGTTCCTCTGCAAGTCTGCTGACCATGTCGGCCGGACTATCCTTCGCGTGCGCGGACGCGAACGCCAGCAACCGCCCGTCCCCGTACTGCACGTGGTCCTTCCGTTCTGCTTCCGTGACGCCGTCCGTGTAGACGAGAAGCCGCGTGCCCGGCGCGAATTCCGCCGTCTCCCGCGCGTAGTGATACCCGTCCAACACGCCCGCGGCGATGTTGCACTTCGCCGACAGGAACTCGGACGAGCCGTCCGGCCTGGTAATGACGATCGGCGGGTGCCCTGCATTGCAGTACTCCAGCTTGCCGGTGGCGAGCTCCAGCCGGCCAACGAACAGCGTCACGAACATGCTCGTTTCATTGTCCTTGCACAGAAGCGCGTTGATACGTCCAACGGTCTCGTCGGGCGGCAATCCCAAGTCTGCCGACAGACGGAAACCCGCGCTGGCCAGGAACGCGAAGAGCGCGGCGGGAATGCCCTTTCCGGAGGCGTCGCCGATCGCGAAATGGAGGAAACCGTCCCTCACCTTGAAGTCGTAGAAATCACCGCCCACCTCCCGCGCCGGACGCAGGACCGCGCCGAGGCAGGGCGGGATGCTGCGGTTGAGCACGCTCGACTGGATCGTGCGGGCGATGCCCAGTTCGTTACTGAGGCGTTCGTTGGCCGCGGTCACGCGTTGGAGTCGCGTGGAGAAGAACCACGACACAAAGAAGATGAGCCCGAGGCCCACGACCGAGAACAGAACGATCCGGCTGACGAGGGTGCGTGCCCCCTGCAGGATGTTGGACAGAGGACAGATCAGCTCCATCGTCCACCCGTTGCTGGCCCTCCCGAGTATCTTCACCGTGTCGGTCAGCGCCGCAGCGTCCGCCGGCGCGTCGACGAGCGATTGCCCCTCCTGCGAGAGCAGGACGGCGTAGGAGTCGGGGTACGGCTTGATTGCGGCCACCCGGTGCGTCAGGTCATCGAGCGAGACGTCGGCGGTCAGCACGGCGTAAACCTTTCCGTCCTTGCCGACAAGCGGCAGGGAGTAGGTACACATCATCACCTCCGCCCCACCCTTGTCGAAGTAGGGCTCGCACCAGGACGGAGACTTCGCCTCCTTCGCGATGCGGTACCAGTCCATGCCGTGGTACTTGAAGTCCTCACCTCCCTGCTGGATGCGCTTGATGCTTCCGTTCGCGTCCCTGTACGAGAAGGCCGAGTAGTAGTAGCCCTTCGAGGGGAAGTAATTCGGCTCGAACGCGATCGTGCTGCCCACGACGAAGGGGTTGTTCTGGACGAGCTCGCCCGTGATCTTGAACATGTAGTCGGGGTTGTCGAGGTGTTCCTCTACGATCCACGTCGAGTTCTTAACCGCACTCTCGACGGACGCCATGAGTCCGTCAATGCGCCCGACCGTCGCCTTAACCACGTTCTCCACCGTGCTCCGAGCCTCGTTCTCCATCATCCGCGACGTGCTGAACGCGACGAAGGACGCGATGGCGACGAAGAACAGCGCCGTGACGACGACGACTGGGATGTTGGCTCGCTTGACGGATTGCATCGGAAGAGGAGATTAGGCGGCGAAGCCGAAATAACCTAGCATTTTCACGATGAACGCCTTGAGGTCCTTGCGCTCGACGATCTTGTCGATGAACCCGTGCGCGAGCAGGTACTCGGCGCTCTGGAAGTCCGGCGGGAGCTTCTGGTGGATCGTGTTCTCGATCACGCGGCGTCCGGCGAACCCGATGAGGGCCTTCGGCTCGGTGATGTTGATGTCGCCCAGCATCGCGTACGAGGCGGAGACGCCTCCCGTGGTGGGGTCTGTAAGCACGCTGATGTAGGGAAGGCCCGACTCCTTTAGGCGACCGACTGCGGCAGATGTCTTCGCCATCTGCATGAGCGAGAGGATACCCTCGTGCATGCGCGCACCGCCTGAGGCGCTGCAGAGGATAAGCGGACGGCGTTCGGCAATCGCCTGTTCGCACGCGCGGGCGATGCGCTCGCCCGTACCGGTTCCGAGCGATCCGCCCATGAACGCGAAGTCCATCACGCCGAGCATCACGGGGATGCCGCCCATCTTGGCGGTGCCGACCACGACGCTCTCGTTCTCGCCGCTCTTGGCAATCGTCGCGTCGATCTTCGTCTTGTACGCGCCGGTGGCGTCATGGAAGTCAAGGTGGTCGGAGTAGCTCACCTCGCGGAACACCTCAGTGAACGTGCCTTCGTCCGCGAGCTGCGCGATGCGCGCGCGCGCGCCGAGGCGCCCGTGGTAGTTGCAGACGGGGCAGATGGCATTGTTCGCCTTCCACTCGTCCTTCGCGATGTAGCTCTTGCAGCGCGGGCACACCTGCCAAAGCGCCTTTGTTGGCGGGATCTTCGCCGCCGTTTCGGATTTCTTGAACCAGGCCATTTCTTCTTTCCTTTCTGTAAACCTCTAGCCTTCCGTCGGCATGCCCCACTCGTCGAGGCGCGACTTTATCCAGTCAAACGACGCCTGCTGCGTCTCCTTCGACTTGCCTGTGAGAACTGGGCCGCAGGAGATGCGGATCGTCTTCGACGGGTCAACCGTGCCGAAGTCCTTGAACCAGCCCTTCGCGCCGGGACGCGTCGGCTCGATGTCCGTCTTCACCGCGATCGGCACCACGGGCACTCCGGCTTTTTCCGCGAGTTTCGTTCCGATCGAGCTCCAGCCCTTGCGTGCGAAAACCGGCTGGCGCGTGCCCTGCGCGTAGATGTGGATGGAAATGCCCTTCGCAATGCGCTCGCCACCCACGTTGAAGATCGTCATCAGGTCCTCGCGCGGCGACTTGCGTCCGATGGGGATGAGTCCCATGTGCGCGGCTGCGCGCGTGAGGAACGGCAGGTGTGAGAGCGACTGTTTCACCACCGTGCCGATCGGGCCGTAAGTGAGCAGCACGAACGGCAGCATCACCGTCTCCAGCGTGCTCATGTGGTTCGCGAGATACACGACGGGGCCGTCATAGTTCTTGCGGTTGTCCCAACCGTCCATGATCACGTCCGTGCCGTATTTCTCGGCCTTCTGGAGAGAGGCGAAACAGTAGTGCGCCCACTTGTCCGTATCAAGCCGCCTGAGCGCCTCGCTTATGGCACACTTCGGAAACACGCTGAACACGCTCCATGTGAAGCCGAGCGTGGTCATCCAGCTCTTTTTGCGAGGAACAGGAGCCTTTCGATCTGGCGCGGTGCGGTACCCGCCCGTCCGAAGCAACTCCTCGCGAAACATCTCCAACGTCGTATGCTTCATCGCTTCCACCCAAATCAGTCCTGGGGGTCCTGTTGCTGCGGTACCGCCTCCGCAGCTTGGCGTGCGGCCTCTGCCTCGGCCCGCTGTTTCTCCTTCTCCTCGCGCTGGCGACGCAGCTCCTCCTGTATCTGCATTAGCTGCGCGAGCTGAGCCTTGCGTTCCTCGGCCGCCAGTTCGCGTTCTCTCCTCTCCTGCTCGCGCTCCCGTTTCGCCTGCTCGGCCGCCTGACGCTGCTGTTCCGCCTCTACCTGCATCTGCTTTATGCGCTCCTGGCGGCGCGCGCGAG
Organism: uncultured Lentisphaerota bacterium; assembly: GCA_946413265.1. Lineage (GTDB taxonomy): Bacteria > Verrucomicrobiota > Kiritimatiellia > RFP12 > UBA1067 > RUG572. Next base: position 1,702 of record CAMKJU010000161.1, on the reverse strand, counting down.
CTATGTCAAGACCGGACATGCCTTCCGTCGTGCCTCCGGGAGCGTCGGCGGCGGCCCCGGCCATCGGCGGACGCCTCATGCCGAGCATCGGCATCCCAGGACGCATTCCCGGCCCCGACACCGGACCCGCACCCGGGGTCTTTGCAACCTCCTCGCCTTCTTTCTTTGCATCGGAAGGCGCCCCGCTTCCCCCACCAAGCTTGAGCGTGGCCTCCACGCCATCCTTCGACAATTTCACGGTCAGCTTTTCAGGATCCGCCTCGACGACCAGCCAATCGCACCCCTCGCGCTTCTCGCCGACCTCCATCAGGTAGTTCCGCGGAGGCTGTACGGATGAATCCGTAAAGCCAACGTTGATTTTGCCCGACGGCGTCACGTTCAGCATGGACACGCGCACGGACGAAATGATCTGCTGCTCCACCGCGCTCGCCTCGGCGGCCGCAGCCGCTTCCGCGCTGCCTTCCGCCCCGCCCCGGACGTCAACCGCACCTCCCGGCGCGTCTGGGTCGAATCCAGGCGGCGGACGCCCGAACGGATTCCGGTCCATGATCGTCTTGAACCGCTCGAACCCAGGAACCACCGCTGCCTGTTCGGCAGGCTCGTCCGCGTTCCCATCTGCGGGAGCTGCCGCGCTTGCCGCGGCGGGTGGAACCGCGTTTGTAGCGGACGACGCGGCGTCCTCCGCCAGAAGTACGGACGCCATGCAGGCGCAAGTTGCCATGTAGATGCAAAATTTCATGGCATTATTTTATCACATTTCTGCGGAATATGAAACATGAACAGGCAGGAAAGAAAAAAAATCTTTGCGCCGGCGAGAAACCGGCCGCAGCCGCCTGCTCCCCAAACGTCGCCGCCGTACACGTCTCGCCAATCGACGCGCGCAGGTAGGCGTAGTCCTCCCGTGCCCTGCTTGCGAACAGGCGCGCGACGCACGCCATCCACGCCGCAGTCGCCATTGCAAGTACGCGGAAACGCGGCCTGAACAGTTCCAACACGAGCAGATGCCCCCCCGGCTTGAGCACGCGCGACACTTCGCGCAGGGCCGCCGCGCGGTCGGGGAAGTTGCGGAAACCGAACGCGCACAGTACCGCGTCGAACGAACCCTTCGCGTACGCGAGCGCGCACGCGTCTCCTTCCTCAAGGACGATCCGGCCCGATAACCCCGCCGCTTCAACCTTGCGCCGCCCCACCTCCAGCATCGCCGGCGTGAGGTCCACGCCAGTCACGTGCGCGTCCGGGAACCGCCGCGCACACGCGATGGCGAAGTCCGCCGTACCCGTCGCGAGGTCGAGGATGCGGCACGGCGAAGGCGAGGTGCGCGCAAGACACGCAAGGGCCCGCTTCCGCCAGACAACGTCAAGGCCGATGGACATGGCGCGATTCAGCCGGTCGTAGCCGCCGGAAACGCGGGTGAACATTCCGCGCATCTCCTGCGCGGACGCCTGGATGTCAGCGGGCGACGGCATGGAGTGGCGTAGGGGGTCTGACCCCATTGGTGGAGTGGGAGTGGTGGAGTAACTTCATGCAAGAGCCCTCCTTCCCTTCGCAGTCAAGCGATATGTTCGCTGCGGCGAATGGGGGGCTCCTTCGGATGAAACGAAACCCGCCGCCGCAAGCGGCACATCCTTGATCAGGTAAAAGGCACGATGGACCACCCGGTTTACCAGGTGGTAGCATCTGTCCGTTTGAAAGTTCCTTGGGC
>CAMKJU010000160.1 GCA_946413265.1 uncultured Lentisphaerota bacterium | reverse complement strand
TGCTCGCAGATCGAGAGGGCCTCTTCGCCGCTGTTCGGCTGGGAGACGAGCAAATCATCGAGGTTCACGCCGATCTTCTTCGCGTAGCCTGGGTCGAGCGCGTGCTCCGCGTCGATGAATGCCGCGACGCCCCCTGCCTTCTGGGCGTTCGCCACCACGTGGAGGGCGAGCGTCGTCTTGCCGCTCGACTCCTGTCCGTAGCACTCCACCACGCGCCCGCGCGGCAGACCGCCCACGCCGAGGGCGAGGTCGAGCGACAGCGCGCCCGTGGAAATCACCGGGATGTCCGCATGCTCCTGCCCGCCGAGCCGCATGATCGAGAGTTCGCCGAACTCCTTCTTGATCTGGCTCAGCACGGCGTCCAACGCCGTATTCGCCTTCTTCACGGGTGCGGAGGAAGCCTCCGCCGCCTTGTCTTTCTTCTCTGCCATGTTCTCTCCTAAATGTCCTGACCGTTGAATTATACCAAAATTCCCCCCGAATGGGCAAGTCTGTCCTTGATTAGTACGAAAGATGTGGTACACTTGTCGCCTGCCTTGAACAAAGAAACAAAAAAGGAACACGAAAACACCATGCTAGACGCACTCGCCGCCCACCTCGACGCAATCGCCGCGCTCGCCCCCGTCTGGGGCTACGCGCTCATCTTCGCCTTCATGGCGATCGAGAGCTCCTTCATCCCCTTCCCAAGCGAGATCGTGATGATCCCGGCCGGATTCCTCGCCGCGCGCGGGGAGCTCTCGCTGCACGCGCCCGTGCCGGACATGGCGCTCGCCATCCTCGTGGGGCTCCTCGGCTCCCTCGCCGGCGCGTACTTCAACTACTACCTCTCGGCCAAGCTCGGCGAGCCGTTCCTGCGCAAGTACGGCAAGTGGTTCTTCCTCAAGCCGGAGGCACTCGACCGCGCGTGCGAGGTGTTCAACCGCTACGGTGGTGCCACCACGTTCGTCTGCCGGCTCATCCCCGTGATAAGGCAGCTCATCTCCATTCCCGCCGGACTCGCGCGGATGCCCCTCGGCAAGTTCACGTTCTTCACGGGACTCGGCGCCGGCATCTGGACGGCCATCCTCGTCCTCATCGGCTACGCGCTCGGACGCTCCGCCGGCGACATCACCTACGTAGACCTTGTCCACAAGGTCAAGGCCATGCTCGACGCCCATCTCGTGTGGATCATCCTCGGCGCGCTAGTCCTCGGCGTCACCTACGTCGCCATTACCAAGCTCGTAATGCGCCGTCGCTGACATCGGGAAAATTACCGACACAGCCCTCACCGCCAGCCGGCTGGCAGGGCGTTGAGGACCGTCTCCACCACCTGGTCAAGCGTGAGGTCGGTGGAGTCGATCTCCAACGCGCCGTCCGCTTTGCGGAGCGGAGCGTGTTTGCGCGTGGAGTCGATTGCATCACGCGCGAGGAGCGATGCCTTCACTGCCTCTGCTGACTGGTTCGCGATCCCCTTCTCCACTTCTTCCTTCTGGCGGCGCGCCGCGCGCGCCTCGGCGGAGGCGGTAAGATAGAATCGTGCCGGCGAATCGGGAAACACCGCCGTCGTGATGTCGCGTCCCTCAACCACGAGATCGCCGTACTGCGTCATGCCGCGCAGGATCGCCGTGATGCGGTCGCGCACCTCCTTGACGGTGGCGACGGGCGAGGCGTGCGCGTTGATCTCCGGCGTGCGGATGCGGTCGCCTGGCGGCTCACCACCCACGTAGTAGGCGATAGCGCCGTTCTCGGGACGGCACTCCACCTCCACCACCGCCGCGCAGGCGGCGACGGCTGCTGGGTCGGACGTGTCAACGCCGCGCACGAGACACTGCCACGTCATGATGCGGTAGAGCGCGCCGGAGTCCACATGAAGGAACCCCAGCTCCTTCCCCACCCGCTTCGAGACGGAACTCTTGCCCGCGCCGCTGGGGCCGTCGATGGCGATCACGCGTCTGTCCATGTCACGCCTCCTTGTTTCTGTCAACGAGCAACAGGCACTGCAACTGGAACCGTCGCGGGCTGCACAACGGGAACGGCAGCCGGCGCGGACAACGGCGTACCCGGCGTCTGCCAAAGACCGCCCGAGAAACCGCGCAGGATGTCCGCAGTCTCAAGGATCGCGCGCGCGCGCCGTCCGCCGTGGACGTCCTCAAGCACCGAAGACCAGGCGGAAAACGCGGCGGCAGACACGCGCTCGCTAGGATCGGCGATGAAGTAGGCGAGATCGGAGGCAGAACGCCCGTGCATGTCTTCGCTCTCCAACGCATTCACCATTGCCATGCGCACATCCTCAGAGTGTGAAGTTGCCGCAGCCTGCAAGTAGCGGCGAAGCTCGTGAAGCGAATCGGCGTCCTCGATTGCATCGATGAGACGGCGGTCGTGTCCGCTGAGCCTCTCGCGCCGGTCGCGGTCGATGCGAACGCGGGAAGAACCCCGCACACCCCGCGCACCGACGGCTTTTGTGGCTGGCCGAGACTGTTTGCGCACCACTTGCTGTGGACGTTGCTGCTGCGGACGCCCTCTCTGCGGCGCGGCGTCCATCGTGAGCGCGGCGACGGCGGCCGCAAAAACAATCAGTATCTTTTTCATTTAATCATTCCTCTCTTTGATGATGGTGGTTTGAAACTGGGTCAATCGATTTTCAGCGCGGCAGCGGATGCCTCGAAGAAGGCGCGGTAGGCGCGGTTCGTGTTCCAGCAGTCCTCGGCGGAGGCGAGTTCCCACGGCGCGTGCATGTTGAGGAGCGGAGTCCCGAAGTCGATCACGTCCATGCCGAAGCGCGCCATGAACTTCGCGATCGTGCCGCCACCACCCTTCTCGGCGCGGCCGAGCTCGCCCATCTGCCAAGTGACACCCGCGTCGTCTAGGATGCGCCGGAGCGCGGCAATGAACTCCGCGCGCGCGTCGTTCGCACCGCTCTTCGCGGCGGGGCCCGTATACTTGATCATGCAGGGACCTTTGCCGAGACGCGACTCGTTACCGGTGGAGTCGGCGTCGGGGAAGTGCGGGTCGCTCGCAGCGCAGACGTCCGCGCTGAGCATCTGCGACGCCTCGAGCGCGCGGCGCACGTCGATGTCGCGCGCGTTGCCGCCCTCGTGGTCGATGAGCTCGGCTATGGAATTCTCGAAGAACGAGCTGTCCATGCCGCTTGCGCCCACGCTGCCGATTTCCTCCTTGTCGCAGAGCACAACGGCGCAGGTGCGGGCGGGCGCGCCCTTCGCGCCGGCCACGTCGATCAGAGCGGCGAGGCCAGCGTAGGCGCACACGCGGTCGTCGTGTCCGTAGGCCGCCACGAGAGCGCGGTCGAGGCCCACGTCGCGCGGCGCGCCGGCAGGGACGATCTCAAGTTCGGCGCTCAGAAGGTCGTCCTTCTCAATGCCGTATTTATCCTTGAGGAGGTCTTCGATCTTGCCGAGTCCGGCGATTACGTCCATGTCCTCGGCCGCCACGGCGTCTTTAACCTTCTTGTCTAGCTGCTCCTTGCCGAAGTGCGGGAGGATGTCCGAAATCATGAACACGGGATCGCTGGGCGCGTCGCCAATCGACACCTCCACGCGCGTGCCGTCCTTCTTCGCGACGGTTCCGTAGAGCGCGAGCGGCAACACGAGCCACTGGTACTTCTTGATTCCGCCGTACATGTGCGTGTCGAAGAAGGTGATGTCGCCCTTCTCGTAAAGCGGCTTCGGCTTGAGGTCGAGACGCGGCGCGTCCGTATGGCCGCCCACAACGCGAACGCCGGCGGACGTTCCCTCGCGGCCAATCACGGCGGCGAAAAGGGTCTTCCCGTGGTAGCCGCGCCACACCTTGTCCCCGGCCTTCAGGCGCTTCGCGCCCTTAAGCTCGCGGAATCCCGCCTTCTCCAATAGACGCACGGCCGCGGCGTACGCGCGCCGCTCCGTCTTGGCCTCGGTGAGAAAGGCCTTGTAACCGTCAACGTATTTCTTCGCTTCTTTTTTCATGGCGCACAGTATACCATAAATACGGTCCGTGCGTCACCCCTTTGGCGTAACCCCACGGATTACAAATCCTCTCCCCTCCTGCCGCCCGACCGCCGTCACCTGGTTGCTTGGACCTGCCCACACCCGCTTACATTTGCGGCACCGACCATTTCAAGGCATGGCGAACTCCCCGACGGGCCTCCGACGGGACGTGTCCGGGCGCATGTTACGGGCAGTCCGGCCCGATGGGCTTTGCATGTGCGCTACGCCCTACCCGTGCGAAGAATTAGGGATTTGTAATCCGTGGCGCGGGCACAGAATCAAACCACCACATGATCGAAACGGTATGTGGGATTGGGTCGGCCGGGCTGCAGATAGCGCCACTCGAGGATGTCGAAAGCGTACTTGCCCGCGACAGCCGCGTCCAATGCACTGCGGACCAGCTCGTCGAGCTGTTCGGGGGAGCACTCCACGCGGGCGTTGATTGTCAGGCGCAGGTCATCCCCCGTCCCGGCGTCCCCCAGGAATGTCAGCGTCCAGATGGTTCCCGTGATATTCCCGACGGCGTACCGGTTGCCGTTTTCGACAATCGCCTTCACATGGCCGACTCGGAGATTTCCAGCCGCAATGCGGGACTGAAGCCCGTTCATCAAGTCTACCAGCAACGCGTTTCCATCGCACCCCGTGCCTTTGATGCGAATGGCTCCGTTCAGCCAGCCCAGCACCGCCTCGCCGTGCGCGTAGCGGTCGTAATCGATCTTCAAGAGCCGCGTTCCCGCCTCAGTATGCTCCGCGAGATCGTCCAACCATGCGTCAATCCCCTGTTCCTTGAGCGCGCTGACAGACATCACCCGACTCGCTGGAAAGGCCGCGCGGGTCTCCGCCTTCAGGGACTCCAACGCTTCAGGCGTCAGGGTGTCGATCTTCGTGATGAGGATGATGTCGCTCTCCTCCAGCTGTTTTCGGTAGATGTAGGCGGCGTCCTCATGCAACCCGCCGTCTTCGCCCTTCAGAATCGCGGCAAGCCGATCGGGATCGGCCAGCACCGTCAGAGGCGACACCCGCACCTCGCTCCTCCAATGCTGCTTCAGCGGCTGAAGAATCGTTGCGGAAAGATCGGCGCAACTGCCCACCGGCTCCGCAAAGACAACATCCGCACGTCCCTCGACCCCCACCTTTTTCACCGCGTCGATGAACCCGTTGAAATTGCAGCAGAAACAGCTCCCGGCGACCTCGGCCACCGGCCATTCCCCTTGGCGAAGCAACTGGCTGTCCACAAGACCGGTGGCCTGGTCATTGGTTATCAACCCGACGCGTTTTCCCTGCTCCGCCAGCCGCTTAGCCACACGTCCGATCAGCGTGGTCTTGCCCGCGCCCAGAAATCCGCCGACGAGAATAAGTTGTGTCTGGTTCATCTGTTTATCCTTTCCTTGATTTGCCACTTATGTTTCGCTGAAAGAATCCGCGTGGCGCCTGCTATTTACAGCAGCATCTGTCCTCTTTGTTCTTGGCCACCAACATTGGATTCAAGACAAAACGGAAGAATCCGGCAGCCAGCGCACCACCGACAATCGGCCCCAGCACGTAAACCCAGAACCAGCCGCCAACGGTATCCGGCAGGGCCGCTTTGCCCCACCCACAGAAATATGCCACCACGCGCGGACCGAAATCGCGGGCGGGATTGAGGCCGGCTTGCGTCAACGGCGCGATGAAGAAGATGATCGAGGAGACCGTCAAGCCAACGAACAACGGCTGCAGCGGTTCGCTCGGCCGCCCCACGTTGCACCCTTCCGTCAGGCAAAAGATGATCAACACCAGCAGGAAGGTTCCGAACGCCTCGGCGGCGACCGCCAACGGCATCGACACGACCGCCATCGGATCACCGGGATTGGGGTAGAACTCGCCGAACATTCGCGCCGTATCCACGCTGGCCGCCGTCCCGCGCACGATCGTGTGTAGCTGCTCGTAATGCGCGATCGAAGCCGAGAAAAGTCCGTACAGTACCAAGCCCGCCACCAACGCGCCCAAGAGCTGGGCCACCAAATAACACGGAAGTTTTTTCGCCTTCATCCGGCCCGCCAGCACCATCGCCACCGAGACCGCCGGATTGAGATGCGCACAAGAGAGGTAACGCGTCATGTAAATCGCCAAAGTCACGCCCAATCCCCACACCAACCCGATTTGGAAAACGCTAACGTATTCGTTAAACAGCACAGCGCACGCCACAGATGAACAACCAAAGAGCGTCAAAATAAACGTGCCTAAAAACTCGCCCGAGAAACTTCTCTTGTCCATTCAACATTTCCTTTCTGTCGGATTGTCAACCTTCTTCAAAGGCTTGTCGCGGCCCAATCCCGGCGCGGCTGGAATCCGCGCCCTACCGCGCCGCGCCCTACCGCACGTAGATGAACGTGCCGGCGGCCTTGGAGTTGGAGAGCGCAAGCCGGCCGTTCTTCACCGTGAGCGTGAAGTTCGTCGAATAGTCGCCGTCATCGGCATCCTTCACCGTGATCGCAGCGGCGGGGATGTCGGCATCGGTCAAGCCATTGATTGCGCCGGTGAGGAAGTACGTGTGACGCGAAGGTATCGCGTCGAACGTGACCTTGACGCTCTTCAGGCCCGCAAACGTGGCAGGCGTGGCGGCGGCAAACGTGGCGGCGGGGAGGGTGGCGTTTCTCGCGTCCGCATCGGCGACTGCCCAGCAGTTGGTCGTGCCGGCGAACTCCCACGCGCCCGCGAGCGTACCCGTGCCCTTCAGCGTGCCGCAGATCGGCATCGCCATCGTGCCGCTCGAGGTGAGCGTCGAGCCCGCGCCGAGCTCCAGGTCCTTGTAGATGCCCGTCGGCTCCAGCACGGCGATGTCGCCCAGCGTCGCCGCGAGCTTGAGGTTCGTCTCATCAAAGCGGCTATATGCCGATTCACCCGGCGCCTGGTAGCTGAGCGTCATGCCGCCGTTGATGTTGTTCGGACCCCATCCGCCACCGCCTCCATCCGAGATGCGCACTTCCCAGCGGTGCCAGCCCGCCGTGAGCGTCGTCGAGCCTGTCTTCGTTTCAGTGGATGAACTGCGCCCGAGGAGCTGCACCCCGTCGATCTTCAGAAGGTGGTAGTCGTCATACGCCAGCTTGAACGACCAGGACCCCTCCTTACCGTCCTCAACCTTGAACCATCCCTCGAACACGTTGATTTTGCCCGAGTAGAGTCCGGCGGTATCCGTGGTCGGGCCCGTGCCGCTCAGATGCATCTGTGCGACGGAGTCGATGCACTTGATGTGCGTCCAGTTATCAACCGTGTTCCACGTGGTGGAAACAGGCTTCGCGTTGATCCACTTCCACACGCAGGCGTTGTGGACGGGGCGCACCTGAAGCGTCAGGCCGTCGCCGAGGCTCGCGCCCGGCTCAAACTTCGTGTAGTCGCCGGCCGCCGTGGAAGTCGATGTGCCGACAAGGAAAGCGAGTGACTTACTTCCCGTCCAGCCGCTCGGAGTCGGCCCGCAGTTGCCCGTGGCGTCGTAGGCGACGATGGTGAACGTGTGCCAGCCTTCGTCCAGCGTGATTGAGCCGCACGAGATTCCCGACGAAGTGGATGTGGCAAATACGAGATTCGTGCCGATGTAGAGGCGGAGACGGTCGTCGTAGGTTCCGGCGAACGTCCACGTGCCCGCCTTCTCGGCCGGCACGTAGAACTGGCCGCGTCCCGCCGTGGTGGTGTAGGAGGCGTGCTGGTTTGAACTGTACTTCTTGTGGATGAAGTCCCAGAAGTTCGCCGAGACGTAGGGATAGCTCCACGCCGTCACGCCAATGCGTCCGGTGTCGTCGCGCGTGGTGCTGCCGTCGCGATAGGTGCCGATCGCGTAAGGGTAGAGGTCGTCCGAAAACTTCGCCACCTGTGCGTTCACGCCGTTCGTGAGCGTGAGACCGCCGCAGAAGGCGGAGGCGTTGCGGAGGTCGTTCCCGGCGGTGTTCTCCACCGTCAGTTTGCCCACCATCGCGCCCTGCAGACGATCCTCCGCGCGGTTGCCCTGGAAGTTCGCCGCCCCCTTGATCGTCACGTCGCTCGCGCCGGAGAGGCCCGTGTTCCAGTTCACGTAGTAGCCGGCCATGTCGAACGTCACCGAGCCGCCCGGCTCGTCATCGCCGAACACGAGCGGCATGCCTTGGGCGCAGCCCCATGCAGCCGACGTGTTGACGATTTCGCCGTTCTTGAAGTTGAACCTTGTAATGCCAGGCACGCGCGGGCCAACGATCCCGCCCGATCCGATCTCAAGGCGTCCGCCGTCCATCACGAACCAGTCGCGTCCTTCGTTCTTCGCCACTCCGTTGCCGTATTGCCAGCTTGTCGAACGGGTTGAATAGAGGTTCTTCACCTTCAGGACGCCTCCGTCGTGGAGGTGCATCTCGCCGCGCGGCGCGTCCATCGTCACCCACGACGAGCCGCTGCCCGACGCGTCCAGTTCGCCGTAGATGTCCATCCTGTGCTGCTCCACCGCATCAGGCTCTCCCGCCCAGTATGCGTTGATCAGGCGGCCGGTCACCTTCACCTTCGCGCCGCTCTCGACCACAATCTCGCCGCGCGAGGGCTTGGAGGCGTTTCCGCCGGTCGAGAAGTCGCCGGACACAGAGAGGTCGGTGCCGGACTTGAGATGCAGGAATCCGGGACGCGTCGAAGTGGTGCCGACAACAAGTTTTGCGATGGAGCCCTTCATCTGAACCGCCACACCCTTGTTGCCCTCGGGACCGAACACGTATGTGATGTCACTTGACTGGTTGATGTTGATCACGCCTGGAACGTCAAGGACGCCCGCCGTGCCGTTGGCGACGAACTGCCATGTGCCACTCGTGACGTTGAAGTTCACGCTGTCGAATGCAGGCGCATCCGTCTGCGTGTTGAACCCGCTCGTGCCGCCCGTCTGTACGACGCGGGCAGTGGAATTTGAGAATCCGCTCCCGATATATGCCGTACCGGCACTCTTCGTCAG
>CAMKJU010000159.1 GCA_946413265.1 uncultured Lentisphaerota bacterium | reverse complement strand
ATGGCGGATCGAGGCGCCCGTCATCGCACCCGCAGACCAGCCCAAGGTGGCGGCGTTCATGGAGCGGCTGCTGCGCCTCAAGCAGAGCGACGTTTCCAACGAGGGACGCGCCGGCGACGAGCGCATACTCGTGAGCGTGTCCACTACAGTCACCAACCGCCCCGGACTCGCGGTGTCGGCCGAACTCCTGGGCGGACGCTCCGCGTTCGCGGACCTCCGCTCGAAGACGCTGCTCGCGATCGACCCCGCCACGGTGCGGCGTCTCTCGGTGCGCGCCGCATCCGGCGCGGAGACGTCTGTGCGTTTCAACGCCGACCGCGGCGCGTGGGATCTCGTGAAGGGCGAGAAGGCGTCCGACGCGAAGCGCGTGAACGACGCGGCCGTCAAGGCCCTGCTCTCGGCTCTCGCGCGCGTGGAGGCGACTGGAGTCGAGGCGCTCGCCGCGTCTGCGGACGACTTGCGCCGGTGCGGACTCGACAAGCCCGCGTTCGTGCTGGCGGTGGACGTGGAAGCGGCCGACGCCGTGCGACAGAACATCCTTATTGGCGGCAATGCGCCGGGCGGCGGACGCGACGCGACCGTTGGCGGCGCGGATGCCGTGTTCGTCATATCCCGCCGCACTGCGGCGGATTTCACCGCACCTCTCGCGGAGTAGCGTGCGGTAAGAAGATTGGAGATCAAATGGACAAAGAAATGAAAACAGTTTTGGTTACTGGCGGAAGCGGATTCCTTGGCATCAACCTCATCCGCCACCTCCGCACAAAGGGCGTGGAGCACATCCGCGTGCTGGACATCGCGCCGTTCGACTACCCCGAGGCTAAGGAGCCCTGGCTCGAATTCACGTTAGGCGACGTGCGCGACCCCGCGACGGTGAACAAGTGCGTATCGGGCTGCGACGCGGTGGTGAACACCGCCGCCGCCCTGCCGCTCTACTCGCCCGAGGACATCCGCACCACGGAGGTGGACGGCGCGCGCAACGTGATCGCTGCCTGCCGCCGCGCGGGCGACGTGCGCCTGGTGCAGATATCCTCCACGGCTGTCTACGGCGTGCCGAAAAAGCACCCGATCTACGAAGACGATGAATTGATCGGCGTGGGGCCTTACGGCCACGCGAAGATCGAGGCCGAGGAACTCTGCCGCGCCGCACGCGCGGAGGGCTTCTGCGTGCCGATCATACGTCCGAAGAGTTTCATCGGCCCGGAGCGCCTCGGAGTGTTCGCGCTGTTCTACGACTGGGCCTACACGGGCCACGGCTTCCCGATGATCGGAAGCGGAAAGAACCGCTACCAGCTGATGGACGTTGAGGATCTCTGCTGCGCGATCTGGAGCGCGATGACGCTCGACGCGAAGACCGTCAACACCGAGTTCAACATCGGCGCGAAGGAGTTCACCACGATGCGCGAGGACTACCAGGCCGTCCTCGACCGCGCCGGACACGGCAAGAAGATTCGCGGACTCCCCGTGAAGCCGATTGTCTTCATCCTACGCATCCTCGAGAAGCTGCATCTCTCGCCGCTCTACCCGTGGGTGTACGAGACGGCGTCGACGGACAGCTTCGTGTCGATCGAGCGCGCGGAGAAGCTGCTCGGCTTCGCACCGAAGTACTCTAACAAGGACGCGCTCGTGCGCAACTACGACTGGTACGTGGCGAACCTCGACTCCTTTAAGGGCAAGACGGGCGTCTCCCACCGCGTGCCATGGAAGCAGGGGCTGCTCGCCTGCGCCAAGTGGTTCTTCTGAGAGACGTACAGCCCACCGCTCGCACTACGCACGAGAATGTAAATGGGGGAAACCTAGATGATTGCTTTCGCTACTGGGAGTTTAGGAGTCTCGGAGTTAAGGAGAAAAAATTATAAATTCTCCCATTCTCCAAAACTCCATTGCTCCCAACAGCGAAAGCAAATTAGACAAGCCGTAAAGAAGTTACAGGCAAGAAGTGTAGAATGTATGCTCTTGAAAGTGGGGTTAGAAATCGATCATGAATAAGAGAAAAGAGAAACTGAGACAACGCCAGTCGCCGCGCGAGACCGGCACGATGACAGGGCGTCTGCACATGGCGCGCAACGGCGCGGGTTTCCTCGTGGACCCGGAGACCGACAAGGCCGTGTGGATCGAGGAACGCGACCTCGGCACGGCGTTGCCGGACGACACGGTGACGATTAAGCTTAAGGGCGCGGGCGACGAGGGCGTGCTGCTGCGCATCGACGAGCGCGCGCCTCGGTCTATTGTCGGCACCGTCACAGCCGTGGGACGCTTCACGCGCGTCCAGCCGCTCAACCCCGCCTACCGTCAGGAGTTCACCGTGCCCGACGCGAAGGGCGCGCGCGTGGGCGACCGCGTGGTGATGAGCCTCGTGCGCTGGGAGAACCGCCACCTCGCCCCCGAGGGAGAGATTACGGACGTCATCGGTCCGAAGGACGATCCGTCGCTCGATACTCTCGCCGTGATGAAGCAGTACGATCTGCCCGAGTCATTCCCGCGCGGCGTGCTGGACGCCGCCGAACACGTGAGCGCGCGCCTCGCCGAGCCGGGAAAGCGTCTCGACCTGCGGCGGAAGTTCATCTTCACCTGCGACCCCGCGAGCGCGCGCGATTTCGACGATGCGCTCTCCATCGAGACCGACAAGCAGGGCAACCGCGTGCTTGGCGTCCATATCGCCGACGTCTCGCACTTCGTCACGCCCGGCTCCGCGCTCGACAAGGAGGCGTATCGCCGCTCGACAAGCGTCTACCTCGTGGACAAGGTGATCCCCATGCTGCCCGAGCAGCTATCGAACGGCGTCTGCTCGCTCGTGCCCGGACAGGACCGCCTTGCGTTCAGCGCGTTCCTCACGTTCGACGCGAAGGGGAACTGCGTGGCTCGTCGCTTTGCGAAGTCCGTAATCCGCTCAAAGGCTCGCTTCACCTACGAGCAGGTGATGGACGTAATCGCCGGTAGGGCGGTCGCCCCGCGCTCGACATCATCCACTACGGGAGCGGCCGCGCTTGTCGCGGCCGAAGGTAGGGCGGTCGCCCCGCGACCGCCGTCTCCCACCGCTCGCAAGGCCATCCTCGCCATCAATGAACTCGCGCAGCAGCTGCGGCGCAACCGTTTCGCCGCTGGCGCGCTCGACATGGACGTGCCGGAGGCGCAGATCCTCATCGACGAGAAGGGGATGATGACCGGCATCGAGGTGCGTCCCTACGACGAATCGCACCAGCTCGTTGAGGAGTGCATGGTGGCGGCGAACGAGGCCGTGGCGAAGGAGCTGTGGACGCGCGGCGTGAAAATCATCGCGCGCCTCCACGAGCCGCCGGACCCGGAGAAGCTGGAGGAACTCCGCGCGAACCTCGCGAATCTCGGCATTTCCTGCGGCGACCTCAACCAGCAGAAGAACCTTGCGCGCTTTCTCAAGAAGATCAAGGGATCCCCGTTGGAGGGCACGCTCAGCGTGATGGTGCTGCGCGCGATGAAGCGCGCGCTCTACAGCGCCGAGCAGATCGGACACTTCGGCCTCGCGAAGAAGTTCTACGCACACTTCACCTCGCCCATCAGACGCTATCCCGACCTAGTGCTGCACCGTCAGCTCGCCTCGTGGATCACCGGTGGCGGCGGGCGTCTAGACCTTGGCTGGCTCAAGCGCGCCGCGCAGAACGCGAGCGAGCGCGAGCAGGTGGCGGACGAGGCGGAGCGCGCGCTCGACGAGATCAAGAAGTACCGTTACCTGGAGGAGGACCTCCGTACGCGCGGCACCGTGTTCGACGCAGTGATTGGCAAGTGTACGCGCTACGGCCTCTTCGTGGACCTCCCGCAGCTCGCCATCGGCGGCATGGTGCATATCTCAAAACTCGCCGACGACTTCGTGCGCTTTGACGAGTTCCACGAGACGCTCGCGGGTGGCGGAAAGACGTGGGCCGTGGGCGATAAGCTCAAGGTGCGCGTGGAGAAGGTCGATTTCGACCGCCGTCAGATCGACTTCGTACCCGTTGCGCAAAACAAAAAAGAGCGCTCCGCCCGCAGACGGAAGCGCTGAACTTATCGTCGCCCAGTTTTTTTCTGAAATGCCCCCTTGCGCAGTCGGCGGGGGTTTGGTATACTATACGCCGTTTTCCGCCACGGGGAAGTAGCTCAGTTGGTAGAGCATCACGTTCGCAACGTGGGGGTCGAGAGTTCGAATCTCTTCTTCTCCACCATCCGCGGAAAATGTTTCCCCATCGCATGTCGCCATCTCCACGCCACAATTCGGATGTGGTATAATATCCGCGTCAACGCAACAAGGAGAATGTCTATGCAGTTAAAAGGACCTATTGCGGCGGTAGCGTCGGCGTTGCTCGCCCTGTTCTCGCTGTGGGTATGGTACGGGTGGCGGATAGAGCCGGAAAACGGCCGTATCGCGATTCTGTACAAGAAGACGGGAAAGAACCTCCCGCCCGAGGCGATTCTCGCGCTGGGCCCGGAGTACAAGGGCATTCAGGAGGAGGTGCTTCCCGAAGGACGCCATTTCCGCAACCCTTGGACGTGGGAGTGGCGCTACGCGAAGACAGTCGACATCCCCGCCGGAAAGTTCGGCGTGCTAGTGCGCAAGTTCGGGAAGGATCTTCCAGAGGGAGAGATACTGGCCAAGGAAGGTACGCGCGGCATCTTGCGCGACGTACTGGGTACGGGCAAGCACCGCATCAATCCGTACGCCTACGAGGTGAAGCTCTACGACGACATCACGATCAAGCCGGGGTACGTGGGCGTGGTGACGGAACTGACGGGTGACGACATACTCGCGCCCGGTGGCGCGAAGGACGCTGCCACTGGCACGGGCTTCCTCATAAAGCCCGGGGCGAAGGGCGTTTCGCCTCGCATTCTGAAAGAGGGCACGCACAGGCTCAATCCGTTCGTCTATTCCGTCTCGATCGTGAACATCCAGAGCCAGCGCTTTGAGCTGAGCGGCGCGGACGCGATATCGTTCCTTACGCTCGACGGCTTCACCGTGAACGCCGAGGGCACGCTTGAGTTCAACTTGGAGATCGACAAGGTGGCGATGCTCTCGCACGAGGTGGGCGATATGGACGACATCCTCCAGAAGATCGTCCTGCCCGCCGCGCGCGGGTTCTCGCGCATCGAGGGCTCGAAGAAGAGCGCGACGGAGTTCATCGTGGGCGAATCGCGCCAGGCGTTCCAGAACTCGCTGGAGAAGTACCTCCGGGACGTCTGCAAGCCGTGGGGAGTGTCGCTCAACTCCGTGCTGATACGCGACATCTTCGCGCCGCAGGAGGTTGCGTCCATCATACGCGCCCGCGAACTCGCGGTGCAGGAAGGACTCAAGATCGAGCAGCAGATCGTCCAGGCGAAGTCGCAGGCCGAGCTTGAGAGGCAGAAGTCGCTCGCGGAGCAGAACAGCGCGCGCGTCGCCGCCGAGACGGAGTCGATTCAGGCGAAGATATCCGCCGAGCAGCGCAGCGCCGAGCAGGTGATAGCCGCCGAGGCGAAGCTTGAGGTCGCGGAGCGCGAACTCAAGGCGGCACAGGCGGACGCCACCGCGAAGCTGACCGTCGCCGAGGCGGAGCGCAAGGTCGTGGAGACGCAGACGAAGGCCGCGGCGGACGTGCTCAAGCAGGAGGTCGCCGCTTACGGCGGCGACGCCGACTACGTGCGCGCGAAGCTCTACGAGAAAGCCGCGCCGAGGGTGAGGGATGTCGTGACCGGCGATTCGCCGGGCGAGATATTCGGCTTGCCGATTAGGGGCGTCAATCGTCGGCCGTCGAATGTCGGCGGCGGAGCAAAACCGGCAAGCGTGCAACAGCAAGGGAAGGGAGGTGCGAAATGAGGAATCCCATTGGAATTATTGTGTGCGGCGTAATCGCCGTTGCGGTTTTGATCTTCGGTTTAGTGTGGACGACATGCCGCGTGTACGTGCCGGAAGGGCAAATGGCGATAGTGACGACGAAGACCGGCAAGGAGCTTCCGCCCGGACGCATCCTCGCAGAACCGGGCGAGAAGGGCGTGCAGCGCGTTCCGCTCGCGGAGGGACGCCACTTCCTGAATCCGATCAACAACGACTGGACGATCGTGTCGGCCACGACCATCCCCGCCGGCAAGGTCGGCATCGTAACGTCCAAGACCGGAAAAGAACTCCCTCCCGGCGAGATCATCGCGCCTGACGACGATTACAAGGGCGTGTGGCGCCGCGTGCTGGGCCCAGGTACGTACCGCCTCAACCCTGAGGGTTACGAGATCGAGGTGAAGGACGCGATCAACATCCCGATCGGCTATGCGGGCGTGGTGACTTCGCTCACGGGCAAGCCCGCCCCTGAGGGCAAGTTCGCGGGGCCGGGCGAGAAGGGCGTCTTCGAGAAAATTCTCCAACCAGGGCTCTACTACGTGAACACGCGTGCGTATCAGGTCGACGTGGTGGAAATCGGCATGAACCAGGTGTCCATCGTCGGCAAGAGCGGTACCGTAGTGCTCACCAAGGCGCAATCGACAAGCGCGAACGGCCTCGCCGAGTTGCAGCAGAACACGCTCTCCTCCCAGATCGCGAAGCGGGCCGACTACATGAACGCGAATGCCGATCTCGGAATACTGAACGCCCAGGAGGCGCAGCTGAACTTGTCGCATCCACCCGTTGGCTCGTCGGCTGCGCGTAAGAAGGTAGCCCCCAGGAAGACGGCAAGCGTACAACAACAAGGAGGGCGGCAGCATGGCTATGGCGCACCAATGCCGGCTGCAGCGAAGCCGCCGGTGCAGACGAGCGACTCTGTGGCGTTCGGAATGAACCAGTTCGTGCAGTTCCCGTCCTCGGACGGCTTCGCGATCATGCTCGACATGACTGTGGAGTTCGAGCTGCTGCCTGAGAACATCTCCCGCATCTACATGCTGTACGGCGACCTCCCGGCAGTGGTCTCCAAGATCATTCTTCCGCAGATCCTCTCCGTCTCGCGCATGAAGGGCTCGGGCTACAAGGCGCGCGAGTTCATCGACGGCGAGGGGCGTCAGAAGTTCCAGAAGGAGATGACGGACGAGCTGGTGAAGATTCTCGGCGAGAAGAAGATACTCGTCAGGAACGCCATCGTGCGCCACGTGGAGGTGCCGGCGGACATCCTCAAGCCCATTCAGGATACGAGCGTCGCGAAGGAGCGTGACCTAACCAACAAGACGCAGCAGGAGACGGCGAAGAAGCAGGCGCTCCTCAACACGCAGATCGCGATGGTGGACCAGTTCAAGCGCGAGACTGAGCAGGAGACGAAGAAGCTGGTGGCGACGATTGCCGCGAAAAGGGACAAGGAGGTCGCAGGCATCGGCGCGGACGCCCAGCTTAAGGTAGCGGAGATCAACCTCAAGTCCGCGCAGATCAAGGCGGACATCGTGCGCACGCAGGGCGAGGCGGAGGCGAAGGCAATGTTCCTCGTGGAGAACGAGAAGGCGCTCGGTGCGAAGCGCAGAGCCGAAGTATTCGCCTCCCCGTCGTCGCTTGCGGACCTCAAGTTCGTGGAATCGCTTTCTCCCGATCTCTCTATTCGCGTGCTGCACTCCGGCGAGGGTACGCTCTGGACGGACCTCAAGAATCCATCTATCGCGCTTCCAAAGACCAAGTGAAACGGAAACCGTGACGGGGCGGCTTACACGTAGACGTAGTCGTTTAGGACGGGCTGGAGTCCCTCGCCTGCGAGGTCGGCGTACATTTTCGCAAGACTGCGCGCATCGCTGATTTCGAATTGCTCGTCGCCTTCTTTCTCCGTGGAGGATTCTTCCCCGTACTTTGAGGCGTGGTCGCCGATGCCGGTGGAGACGCCGGCGGAGACCTTCGTCGCGGCAATCTTCGTGATGCCATTGCGGAAGGAGGCGCTTTCGCGCGAGGACACCGTGATACCCGCGAAGGGGAGGAAGAGACGGTACGCGCAGAGTACCTGGCAGAGCTCGCGCTCGCCGATCTCGCCGGGACGGACGTCCGCATGGTTCGTGATGGGGCGGAGGCGCGGACACGAGAGGCTGATTTCCGCCTCCGGGTATTTTCGCTGGAGCCAACAGGCGTGGAGCGCCGTCGCAAGGGCGTCCTTGCGAAAGTCGGAGAGTCCGAGCAGCGCCGAGAACGCGACGCCGCGCATCCCGCCCCGCAGGGCGCGCTCCTGCGCGTCGAAGCGGTACGGCCACACGCGCTTGTGTCCTTGGAGGTGCAGCTTCTCGTACTGCTCCACGTCGTACGTCTCCTGGAACACGGTCACGTAGTCTGCGCCGCGTTCGCGCAGGTAGTGGTATTCGTCTGTGTTCATCGGGTACACCTCAAGCCCCACGAGGCGGAAGTACTTGCGCGCGAGCTCGCAGGCGTCGCCGATGTACTCCACGCCGCTTACGCTGCGGCTCTCGCCGGTGAGGAGGAGGATTTCCTCCATGCCCGATTTCGCGATGATCTCCATTTCGCGCTCGATCTGTCCCTTGTCGAGCTTCATGCGCCGGATGGGGTTGTAGCAGTTGAAGCCGCAGTAGACGCAGTAGTTCTCACAGTGGTTCGCGATGTAGAGGGGCGTGAAGATGTACACCGTGTTGCCGAAGTGTCGGACAGTCTCCGCGCGGGCGCGCTCGGCCATGCGTTCGAGGAAAGGGGCGGCGGCGGGGGAGAGGAGTGCCTGGAAATCCTCCACGGAACAGCGTTCGTGCTCGAGGGCACGGCGCGCGTCCGCCGCCGTGTAGCGCGCAGGGTCGTATGCCGCCATTGCCGCGCGCACGCGGTCCTTGAGGTCGGAGTCGATCACCTCCATGCCGGGCAGGTACGCCATCGGGTCGGTGCGGCACGACGGATCGCGCTCGAGCCGGTGCTTGCGTTCAAGGGCGGCGGGGGAGAGCCCGTCCGCGTCGAAGATCAGGTCGCTGCGCTTGGGCTCGTTTTGCGGCCGCCTCGGCGAGGCGGCCCTACCGGTGTTATCGCGCATGGCTTT
>CAMKJU010000158.1 GCA_946413265.1 uncultured Lentisphaerota bacterium | reverse complement strand
TAAGTCCTGCCAAGCTTATCTTGGCGTACCACCAATCGTGTCTGACCCTCGGCCTTCCTCTTATCCGGAAGAAAAAGGAAGCGCTTTTTCACCTTGCGCCCTCTTTTTCCGGCCCTACCGCATGATTAGCGTGAAACCGCCGACGCGGGCGAGGCGCAGGGCGTTATGCTCGTCGTCGCGGACGACCTTGACGCCGTTCCGCTTCGTCGCGTCATCCACCTTGAACGTCACGTTCGCCGCAGGCCCTAGTCCTTCCGGCCACGTGACGATGTACGGGCTCTCGCTCTTCATGATCGTCCGGAGGTCCGTGCGCCCGGCGAGGTTCACCGTCACGTTCGCGCCCGCCGCGAACTGGAGGTTCGTCGATCCGGTGGTGAACGTCGAAAGCGTGCTGAACGCACCCGTCCTGCCGGAGAGATCAATCGTCGAGCCGTCCTGCATCGTGCAGCCGTAGAAACGGTCGTGCGACGGATTCGGCCTGAACGTGCCATGGACGTTCATCGCCGCCGTGCCCTTGTTGTGCTCCGTGTTGTTGGACGTCCAGAGCGCCTCGTAGTCGCGCACGCTCAATGTATTGCCGATGTTGAGCGCGCAGTTCACCTTGAAATCGACATTCGTCGCCACGCAGACGTTGACCACCTGCAACCAACCGCCGGACTGGATGTCGATCTTGCCGTTCTCAATCTTCGCGCAGCGCAGATAGAGGTACTTGGGGCTGCCGACGATATTCACAGTGAGCGTGTGCCCGCCAAGGTCGAGGGTGTCGCCCTTCGCCGCGTTGTTGTCACCGAAGACAACGCTGTTGGTAACGCCAAGATAGGAATCCGCCGTCAGCCGCCCGATGCCGGAACCGCCCCAGGTCGTACTGCCCATGTCCGCCTTCGTGTTCACGAGGGAGCCGCCGTTAAGGACGATCCAGCTTCTGTAGGCGTAGTTGGCACGAAGATCGAACACCGCGTTGGACGCGACGACGATCTCGCCGAGGCCGAACGCCTTGAACTGGTCCCAGCAGTACAGGGTGTCCGCACCGCTGCCGTCCGGCGGCTGCGCCTTGCCCTCGTCGATGAACGTGCCGCCCGTGTAGGTGCATCCGGTCGCGTATGCGTAATACGGCCCCGGACCCTTCTTCACCACCTTCACGTTGCCGCAGATGGCGACGTTGTTCGTGGAGGCCGCGCCCTCCGGCGCGGTGAACGTGACGGTGGAGAGAACCGCGTCGTTGGAGTTGGTGATCACGGCGCCGAGGTATTCGGACGAAATCGACGAGAGGTCGAGGTTGTGCCCGTTGAGGTCGATCACCGCGCCATTCGCGACCGACACCGCGCCGAGCGCACGCCAGTCGGCGTCGTTGGCGAGCGTGACCGTGGCTGGAGCCGCCGTGCCAAGCGTAAAGGCTCCGCTCGTGAACGACAGGATCTCGCCGCCGCAGGAGACCGAAAGCGGCACATGCTCGCCGCCGATCTCGAAACTGCACGTGGGGGTGGAGCCATAGCCGCCCGTCGTGTCGCCGCATACAATCGTGAAGCGGTGCCATCCCTCCGTAACTTCGAGCGTCGCGCTTCCGAACACCGTATAAGTGTTGTTCACGATCTGCCATTCGCCGTCCAGCGCGAATGCGAAGTAATCGTCGTATGCCTGCCGGATCGTCCAGGTGCCCGCCTGTGCGGCGGTCACGTTGATCCAGCCGTCAAAGCGCCCCCGCTTCTGCTTGACGTAGTTCTTCTGCCAGGCATCGTGCGGACCGCCGGCATTGCCGCCGTTCAGGCCGGCGAGCGTCGTGTCGGACGCCGGCGCGATCGTGTAGAATCCCGGCTGCATGGCGTCGAAGCCGGCATTGGACGCCAACACCAGCGAGCCCAGGCGCATCGCCGTGTGGTTTTCCCCGCCGATCTGCACCTTCTTGTACGGGAACAGCGCGGCGTTCTGCGGAACCGTGAACGAGGTCGTGCCGTCGATCACCACCGTCGTGTGCGCCGTCGGCGCGGCCGAGATCGTCTCGCCCAGCGCGTTCACGCAGCTCCAGTTCGCGGGATCGAGCAGATTGCCGGCCTCGCCGAGTCCCGTCCACGTCGCCTTGACGGGAACCGTCGGATCCGCCCACTTCCACGTGAGGCGCACCTTCGAGCCGTCCGCCGTGTATGTATAGCTCGCACCGTCGTGCTCAACCGGCTCGCCCCACGCGCTGCCGTCCCACGTCTCGATCGTGTAGCGCGGCGGCAGGGTCGAATCGCCCATGGCGACGCTTTCCGCCGTGAAGGTCCAGGAGCCGGTCACCTCGTAGTCGCCCGCCGGCATCGAAATCGGCGTCGCCGCGCCCTCGAACGCCGGCTCGCACGCCACGGTCACATTGGCGTTCGGGAAGTTGCCGCGGTAGCGGATTTCGTCAACCATCCTGTTGTGCGCGAGTTCCGCCTCCGTGAGAGCGTGGTTGTAGATGCGCAGCGCGTAGTAGTCGCCGGACATGCAGCGTATCTTTCGATCATTGTAGCTGTTTGGATACGTGCTGGGCGCGCCGATGGCCATCTTGTTGGCGGGGATGTCGTTGAACACCGTGCGCGCCGTCCCCTCCCCGAGCTCCGTGCCCTGGATCAAATAGTGGCGCGTCGGCGAAATCACGCTCGTGAAATACTTGCCCTCCCAGTCGGTACAGTAAAGATTGCCGCCGATCCAGTCCGGATATTTCACCTCCAGACGGGTCCTGTTGGCGCCTGCGCGCGTGAAGAAGCTGCGGTCCTGGTATCCGAATCCGAAATAGAGCGGATAGCTCGTCGTCTGGGAGGTCGGAACCGTGTCCAGCACGGCCTGGATCGTGGCGGCCTGCCCAAGCGAGATCGTCTCGACCATCTCAAAGAAACTCACGTCTGCGGCCGTGAAGCGATGCCCCTTGCCGGTCCAGGCGTTGAACGCGGTGTTGGACGCGGCGACCATCGGAACGTCGCGGTAGGAGGAGTCGTGCCAGAACTGCGACAGCGCGCCGTGCGTGTTGCCGGGGCCGAGGTTGCGGATGCCGTCGTAGTTGGCCACAAGACCCTGCTGCACGTAGTCGTGTACGTCGTAGTCGGCGGCGGAGCGGATGCCCGTGGTGAGGGAGTAGAGCCAGGTGAGGCGGCGGTTCGGACTGGCCGAACTCAGTTCGACCGTCGTTGTCCCGGCAGTTTCCACCGGGCTTTCCCATTGGCGCTTCGCGGCGTTCCAGGTTTCAAGGCGGTAGCCCGTGCAGGAGTAGGTGCAGTTGCCTACGGTGATCGTGGCGGGAGCGGTAAAGGTCTTGCTCACGTCCTCGCCACGCAGGATCCAGCAGCCGAGGTCGGCAAACGCCGCGCCGGGTATCTCGCACGCCACTTCCACGAGGTCGCTGCCGCTGTAGCGGCCAGCACCGGCGTAGAAGCGCATGTTGTCGATTTCCTGGTTGCGGGCGAGCTCCGCCTCGGTAAGCACGCGGTCGTAGAGGCGGAAGGCGTGGTACACCCCCTTGTACGCACGGTCCTTGCGGTTGGCGGCGCTGCTGTGGGCGGAGCCGAGCGCATACTTGTGCGAACCGATGTCGGCCTTGTACGTGCCGGAAGTCCAGGCATATTTCGCCGTGTTGGAAACGCTTGAGCGCGCATGGTCGATGATTGCGCAGCCGAAACGACTATCCCACGGCTGCACGCCAAAGGACACATTGTTTCGGGACGCCGTGTTGAAACGCAGATGGTCACCACGGGTAACGTAGTCGGGATCGGCGAGCGTTGTGTAGGCGTAACAGTTGAACATATCGCTGTTTTCGTCGCAAGGTCCGAAAAAGTGCGGCCACTTGTGCAGCTGAACTCCCGCATTGTACTCGACGGCGAACTGCACCGTGGCCTGACGGGTGAGTGTCACAGCGGAGTCCGTCGCGAAGCAGCTGCCGGCGTCGAAGTCGTAGCCGTTCGCCGTCCATGCGCCGGCGCTCCGCTCGTTGTCGAACACGGCGAGCGTGGCGTCTCCGGGAACGGAGCCGAGGTTCTTCCACGTTGTCGCGGCGGAATCGTGCGCCGTGCCGAGACCCGCGTTGCGGATGCCGTCGAGGTGAAACACGAGGCCTCCCTGCACGTAGTCGTCGGCGTCGATCTTCTTCACGCCGCTTGCAAGCCGCCAGTTCCACGTGATGCGCGCGCCGGTGTTCGCCGCGCAGTTCGTGTAGGCGAAGGAGAGGTCTGTACGTTCCTCGACGAAGTTCCAGGTCTTCGTGGAGGCGTTGTAGGTTTCGAGCTTGTAGCCCGTCGGCTCGTAAACGCAGCCGTCGATCGTCACGCTCGCCGGGACGGTGAAGGTGTGGTTCCCGTTCACGTAGTACGTCCCGCTCGCCTCCGTGCCCTCCGCCCCGGCGCGGTTGGACGCCACAGCTACGCATCCACCTACGAATTCGCCGCGGAAGCGGGCGTCGTCGAGGATGCGGTTCCATGCGAGTTCGTCGTCCGTCAGAACCTTGTTGTACATCCTTACGGAATAATAGTCGCCCCTTGCGAACGCCTGGAGAACGCCAGTGTCGGTTATCTCGCCGCCCCAACAATGCTTTGATGATATGTTGCTTGTTGTGACGGTCATGGATTGGACAAGCGAGCCAGAGGTGGGAATGGCGGCATCCTCGAAGGTGTATGCCTTGCCGTTCGCTCCGTCCAGCATCCACGTCACGTATTTTCCTCCCCAATTTACGATGTTGATGCGGGGACCGCCGAACAGATTGAAGTTACCGACCAAGTCCTTTCCATTGTTGCCGTTTTTATGGGAATACGTCCAGAACCCACGATTCCCCTTGGGACGGTCGTTGAACCACGCATGGTAATTGTTTGATCCGTTGGCGCTCGTCGTCGTCGGGGCCTGCCCGCTGGGAGAGGCGTTGATCGCTATCTGGACGGTGAAGTTTTCTCCAAGGTTCAGCGTACCTGTGGTTGAGGCCATCGTACCGTTGTTGAAGTAGTACGACTTGTCCGTCCAGTGGCCCGGACTTGGGCTGTTCGACCTGTGCGTGAACGTGGCGTCGGGGCCGCCGGTTGCAAGGTTCTTCCAAGTCGTCGCCGAATTGTCGTGCGGCAGGTTCATGCCGACGTTGCGGATGGCGTCGAAATGGCCGACGAGGCCGGTCTGCACATACGCGCTCGGCTCCATCAACGTCACGCCGGCGGGGAAGTTCGGCTCGACAATCTCCTCGCGGCTCTCCGCCTCGGCAATCATGGCGGCGACTGCGGTCTTCGTCACGCCGCCCTTGTTGGTGGTGACGGACTGCACGCCGCGCGAGGCGAGGGCGAACGACGCGTTCACGTCGTCGCACGTCCACACCCAGAACTTGTACCCGGCCGCCTTGACGGCCTGAATCTCCGTCGCGCTCTGCGCGGCGGCGGCTTGATAGTGGATGTCCACGCCGGTGGCGTTGCAGGCGGCGATCTTGGAGTTGATCGTCGCGGCGGAGTCGGAGACGCTGGAAAGAAGGAGAAGCGCGTCGTAGTCGGGCAGGGCGGCGCGCACGGCGGATATGAGCGAGGCGTCGAACGCGATGAAGGCCACGCGGTCCTTCGTGGCGAGCGGCTGGGCCTGCACGGCCTCCACGACCTTGGCGACGAGATTGTTGGCACCGTTGCCCTTCAGCTCGACGATGCACTTGGTGGTGGTGTTCATCGAAAGGAGCGCGAGGTAGTCCTCGAACTTCGGCAGCGTCTCGCCTTCCCATTCGGTTCCGGTCCACGGGCTGAACGCGCCGATGCGCACGTCCTTGAGCTGGTCCCAGGTACTGGAGGTGACGGTGAGGTTCGTGCCGGAGCCGGCAGTGCGCCCGGTCGTCGCGTCGTGGATGATCACGGGCACGCCGTCGGACGTGCAATAGACGTCGCACTCCACGCCGTCGACGCCACGCTCGAACGCGAGACGAAACGCCGCCAGGCTGTTTTCGGGGCGGTCGTTCGACTCACCGCGGTGCGACACCACCTCCGGCATCGCGATTTCAGCGAAGATCGGTGCGGCAATGCCCGCGATGACGGCCATTGCGATGCTTTTCAATGCTTTACGCGTCATTTGGTACTCCTTTTTTCAAAACCAAACGTCTGCGGAAAACCCTATTCCGCTAACGTGACGCATAATTTAGCATTTTTTTGTTTGCCGTCAAGCAGAAATTTTGGGCAATGGTACTGCAAATCAGCCGCCGCGCGCAAGCATTTGCCTTAGTCCGCACGGGTGATTTCGATCTTGTCGAGCCAGACGGCCTTTATCGAGCTTTTGCCGTCCGGGCCGAACCGCCCCGGACCCATCCAGAAATACTCAGCTCCGTCTGCGCGGGGCGTCCAGACGGCGACGTCGTACCAGGCGTAGCCGCCGTCCTTCACCGTCTCCGTGCGCGGCTGGATGGCGCGTGAAAGATGTTTGTCCACCGAGTTGTACACGCCGGCCCAGAACGCCTCGCCGCCGTCGCGCGCCTTCTCCACGCGGATGCGCGCGCGCACTTTGTACTTCACGCCGGGCTTGAACTCGACGTGTCCCGCAGAGAAGTTCACGCACCACTCGAAGTGGCTGTTGAAGAGCTTTATGGCCCTGCCGTCCTCCGCAAGGGGATCGTCCACGCGCGCGCCCCAGGTTCCCTCCCTGTGGAGGGAGATGTACTTGTCTTCCACCGTTCCGAGTTTGTCGGAGACGTACTTCACCGGCTTTTGCGCCACCAGGGCGCGCCATGCGGCCAGGAGGATCTGGTGCCCGTGCCTCCATTCGGAGAGGCTGATGTCCTTTGCCTCGTCCATGCGGTCGAGCATCGACTTAGCGAGCGTCTGCGTCTCCCTGAACCTCGCATCGTCGTCCACGGGGCCGCCGGTGACGAAGCTGAAGAGCCTGTACGCCCTGCCGCGCGATTTCTCCAGGCGCAGGAAGTCGAACGAGAACTTCGTCATGCGCACGTTGTACGACAGCGCGCGGTCGCCCTTGACGGCGGCCTCGGCCTTGTCCCAAAGCGGCTTCGCCCATTCGATGAAGGAGTTGTCAAGCCCCCGGAACGCCTCGCTGCGCCAGATGCGCATCGGGCCCTTCGCCGGCGCCCAGGCTCGCATGCGCCTGTGCGCCTCCTCGAAGTACTCGCGCACGAACGGCGCGGCCTTGCCGTAGTATCCGGCGAAGAAGTCGTCGAGCAGCGGCCCGACGGGGCGGTCGGGATTCCACATCAGTTTGGCGAGCAGCCAGGCCTTCAGCTCCGCGAACGCGCCGTGGCGTCCGCACTGGTCGCCCTGCTCGAAAAGCTCCTTCACGTTGTTCTCGCGGAAGAACTTGATGTTGCCCTGAAGCGCGTACACGTTGGGGAACGGCAGGGCGAAGTTCTCGAACTCGGTCGTGTAGTCCCAGAGGTAGAGCTGGTCAGTCTGCGTCTTCCAGCCGTTGATGTCGGACATGAAGCTGACGTTCTCCTTGTACGGATTCTCCGGGATCGGGCGCGTGAAGTCGCACTCGACGGTGCATAGGCACGGCATCACGTTGTGCCGGAGGCGCGTCTTCTTCGGCGGCTTGCGCGTGTACTGGTAGGCGAGGGTTTCGATGACGGCGTCTGGGAACTCCTTTTCAACCGCCTCGGCGATTGCGTTCACGAAGCGCACCATCGTTCCGGCGTGGCTTTCCTCCTCCTTGTCCACGGCGGCGCACTTCTCGCACTCGCAGAAGTTGTAACAGTCGTTCTGGCTCACGCCGTAGAACTTCGCGCCGGGGTCCTTGCGGATGCGTTCGAGCACGTTGGACGTGACGATGCGCAGCACGTCGGGGTTCGTGAGGCAGAGCTGCGTGCATCCCCTGAGCCGCTTGCCCTTGACGAGGCTGTAGTATTCGGGATGCTTGTCGAAATACGTTCCCTGGGGAAGCAGCTTCTCGAACGTGTGGCAGCTGCCAAGCCCGCCGCCGAAGCGGAAGTCGTCGCCGCCGTACTTCGCTTCCACCGCGCCGCTCGTGTACTTGAAGCCGTTGACGCGCAGGCGCGCCGCGAAGTCGCGGTTTTTGTTCACGTCGTACCAGTACGGCTCGCGCATCTGGAACGCGGGGGTCTGCGAAACGTCCAGGTCGCCAGGCACGGCGACGCGGTCCTTTCTTGGGACTACGCTGTGCCAAGATGCGTACCAGCGGCATCCTGCGTACGTCTCGAGCACTTCGTACACGCCGTAGAGGACGCCGCGCTTTCCGCCCGAGATGCGCAGGCTGCCGTTTTCCGCCTTCAGGCGAAAGCCGTCGTCGCCAAGGTCGGGTGAGCCCTTATCCAGGAAAATGCCTTTCGGCGGCGCGGGCGTCCCGGCCTTCCGCATGGCGATCTCCAACTTCGCGCCGGTCGTCTTCTCGAGAAACGCCTGCAGCTCCTCCGCCGCGTACTTTGCCGTCTCGCCCGGATTCTCCGGCAGCACGATCGCGAGGGACGGTGCCTCGCCGCGCACCGCGAGCGCGATAGGATCCGCCGCGAAGGCCGCGCCGACGGTTGCCGCCGCAAACGCGGCGCTTGCCAGTACATTCACAGAGTTCGTTTTTTTCATTGCCGCGCAAACCGACATTCTACGGAGGTAGTTGCAAAAAACCTCTTCCGCGCCGTCTGCGAGCCAGGCCGCGCGGCCTGAGGGAACTCGCAAAACCACATCTGCGCGGCTGAAAGATTCAGCACAACCATTATGCCAAATCCGCGCTTCCGGCGCAAGGAGGAAAATGCAATTTCTTTTTGGGGAATCGCGGAGACAAAACAACGGGCGGGACATCAGCGGGAGGGCCGCGCTTGTCGCGGCCACAGCAGGCAAGACGCCCGTCGTCCCTGCCGCCGCTACACTTCTTCGCTCATTACGCACGCACCGCCATGAAAGACCATGGCGAGCCGATGCAGGGTAACCGGGGTCAATCCGGATGTTCCGCAAGCTCCGGAATTCAGCCGCCAGGCTTTGGCGAGCGCCGGATCCGCCGAATACCG
>CAMKJU010000157.1 GCA_946413265.1 uncultured Lentisphaerota bacterium | reverse complement strand
GCGCCCGAAGAATCGGTGGGGCTTGAAAAGTCGGGGTGGCGGGCCTCCGCGCCCGCAAATGGCGGCGCACTTCTCGTGCGCCGTCTAGGCCCACTGCCATACTGGCGCGGCACCGCGCGGTGCGTCGAGACGCTGGAGAATATGCAGACCCGCGCCGGCTCCGTCGCGCGCGAAGCCGCCGCCGGAAATTCCATTGACTTGCGCGCGTAGCCCACCGCCCGCGCTCAGGTTGAGGCGACTGGTACGGCTCGGACGAACTTCGGACGGTACGCGGGCCAGTCGGCGAGGACGCGCGCGGCAAGCGGCGACGCGGTTCGGGCAACGTGTTCGCGCAGAAGCGCAAGGAGTTCGCGCTCTTCCTCGGAATCGGCTGCGATGCCGACGAGGTCGATGGAATCGAGGTTGCACTTGAGGTCGAAGTCGCCCGATTCGTCGAGCACGTAGGCGACGCCGCCGGTCATGCCCGCGCCGAAGTTGACGCCTGTCGGGCCGAGCACCAGCACTTTGCCGCCGGTCATGTATTCGCAGCCGTGATCGCCGATGCCCTCCGCGACGAGCGTGACGCCCGAATTGCGGATGCCGAAGCGCTCGCCAGCCTGTCCGTTGATGTAGATCGCGCCCGATGTGCCGCCGTAGGCGATCACGTTGCCGGCGATTACGTTGGCTTCTGGGTGAAATTCCGGAGATTCCGGAGATTCCGGATTATCCGGAAATTCCGGAATCTCCGGTGGCCTTATCGTTATCACGCCGCCGGAAAGCGACTTGCCGATATAGTCGTTGGCTTCACCACGCAAGTTAAAGGTGATCCCCTTTGCGAGAAACGCACCAAAGGATTGCCCCGCCACGCCGGTGAAGTTGACTTCAACTCCCCGTTCCCCATTCCCCGTTCCCCGTTTCGCCACGCTCCACCCCGAAAGCGCCGCACCTACGGAGCGGTCGCAGTTGGAGATCATGCGCACGAGAGTGCTTTCACCGCGCTCGACGGCGGGGATCAGCTCGCGGGTGTCGTAGTTGGTTTTTTCCGGAGTTTCCGGATTATCCGGATTATCCGGAATTTCCGGGTGTTCCGGAATCTCCGGTCGGCTCAGAAGCTCAGCAAAATCAAAGCGATTGCTGGAGCATTTCAGCAGGTCGGCACGACCGCGCGCTTCGGCGAGGGAATGGAGGCCGAGGGAGGCGAGTATCTCGCGCACTTCTTCCGCGAGGAAGCGGAAATAGGCTTGCAGATGCTCAGGCTTTCCGGCGAACTTCACGCGCAGTTCCTCCTTCTGCGTCGCGATTCCCACGGGGCAGCAGTTGAGGTTGCAGTTGCGGCACTGCACGCAGCCGAGCGAGACGAGCATCGACGTGCCGAACGCGAACTCGTCTGCGCCGAGCATCGCGGCGATCACGATGTCGCGTCCCGTGCGGAGCTGTCCGTCAACCTGGAGCTTGACGCGGTGGCGGAGATTGTTCTTGATGAGCGTCTGGTGCGCCTCGGCGAGGCCGATTTCCCACGGGCGCCCCGCATGTTTCACCGATGTCAGCGGCGCGGCGCCGGTTCCGCCGTCGAAACCGGAGATCACCACAACGTCGGCGTGGGCCTTGGCAACGCCGGCTGCGATGGTGCCGACGCCCACCTCGGAGACGAGCTTCACAGAGACGCGCGCCTCGGGATTTGCGCATTTGAGGTCGTAGATGAGCTGCGCGAGGTCTTCAATGGAGTAGATGTCGTGGTGCGGCGGGGGTGAGATCAGAGTGGTGCCGGGCTTCGCGTGGCGGAGGCGGGCGACGAGATCGTTCACCTTGTGTCCGGGGAGCTGTCCGCCTTCGCCTGGCTTTGCGCCCTGCGCGAGCTTGATCTGCAGGTCCTTTGCCGAGCGGAGATATTCAATCGTCACGCCGAAGCGTCCGGAGGCGACTTGTTTGATTGCGCTGTTTCTCTCGGTGCCGAAGCGTTCGGGATTCTCGCCGCCTTCGCCGGAGTTGGACATCGTGCCGAGTCCGTTGAGGGCCAGGGCGATCGTCTCGTGCGCCTCCGGCGAGAGCGAGCCAAGCGACATCGCGCCGCCCACGAAATGTGCGATGATCGATTCCGGAGGTTCCGGATTTTCCGGAGGTTCCGGATTCTCCGGAGCTTCCGGGAATTTAAACTCTAGCTGCGAGCGCAGCGTTACGCGGCTGTGTTGGTCGATGTCGTCGGTGTAGCGGTGGAAGCGGGCGTAGTCGTTGTGGCGCACGGCCTCGCGGAAGTCGACGAGCCGCTGCGGGGTCCAGAGGTGCTCTTCGCCGCCCTTGCGCGCGCGGTATTCGCCGCCGGGAGGAAGCGTGGAATGTTGCCATTGTGAAATTGTTGCCAGTTCCAGTGTTGCCAGTTTCCAATTGTTCATTGGAATTGGCCATTGGCAACATTTCCACATTGGCAACATTTCCATGTATTTCTCGATATCATCCAGCTCCAGCCCGCCCACGGGCGAAACGACGCCGCTGAAGTATTCCTCCATGAGCTTCGGGCCGAGGCCGACCGCCTCGAAGATGCGCGCCGAGCGGTAGGAGCGCAAGGTCGAGATGCCCATCTTCGACATGATCTTCATGATACCTTTGCACACGGCCGTGACGTAGTTGGTTGTGGCCAGGTAGGGCGCGGACTCCGGCCGCGCCGCATCGCCCCCCCGGTAGAGCTGGCGCCCCGCGCCAGCCGCGGCTGCGGATTGCGGCGGTCGCGGGGCGACCGCCCTACCGATCTGCGATACCGTGGCGAGTGCGAGCCAAGGGTTGATCGCCGTCGCGCCAAAGCCGAGCAGCACGGCAAAGTGGTGCACCTCGAGCACTTCGCCCGATTCGACGACGATGCCGACCGACGGGCGCACGCCCGCCTCCGCAAGCGCCTTGTTCACCGCCGCCACTGCGAGGAGGGAGGGGATTCGCCTTTTGCTTTCGCTACTTGGAGATTTGGAGGTTTGGAGATTTGGAGTTGTTTTCTCAGAATCTCCTAAACTCCTAGCCTCCTTATCTCCCAGAAGCGAAAGCAATTCCCTATCGGAAAGGATAAGTATCTTCGCGCCATCCTTCACTGCCTGTAGCGCATCGGCTGCGAGCTGATCAAGTGCGGTCTTCAACCACCCCGGTTCCCCATTTCCCACTTTACACTTTACACTTTCAACTTTACACTCTCCTCGTTCCCCAACGCACATTGAGAGAGTCTTTGCTGGAAAGTCGGGGATGTTGCGCATTCGCTCCAGCTCGTCGTCCGTCAACACCGGACGCGTCATCTTCACGAGCCGCGCGTGTTCGGGCGTTTCCGAGAGGATGTTCGCCTGATTGCCGATGTAGGTCATGATCGACATCACGAGCTCTTCGCGAATCGGATCAATCGGCGGATTCGTCACTTGCGCGAAAAGCTGGTGGAAGTAGTCGAACAGGCGGAAGTGCCCGTGTGCCCTCAAGCACGCAAGCGCGGCGTCGTTGCCCATCGCGCCGACGGGTTCGTGTCCGGTCTCGGCCATTGGCCTGAGAATCAGCTCGACGTCCTCCAGCGTCCAGCCGAAGCGTTCGCGCTGGCCGGACACAGTCCGGCCATCAGTACTCGACGGCACGATCTCGTTGAAGAGGCCCGTGACAGGAATGTGGTTTTCCTTCACCCAGCGGCGGTAGGGCTGTCGGCGGGCGTAGTAGGTTTTGACTTCGGCATCCTCCATGAGGCGATGGTTCACGAGGTCGAGCCAGAGGATCGAGCCGGGTTTGAGGCGGCCGTGTCGTGCGACGTTCTCGGGCGCGATGTCAAGGACGCCGGTTTCGGAAGCGAGGACGAAGAGCCCGTCTTTCGTGAGCGTCCAGCGGGCGGGACGGAGTCCGTTGCGGTCGAGCGCAGCGCCGAGGCTGATGCCGTCGGTAAAGGCGACGGCGGCGGGGCCGTCCCACGGTTCCATCAGCGCTGAATGGTATTCATAGAACGCGCGCACGTCGTGTCCCATGTGGTATTTCGCGCCCCACGCCTGCGGGATGAGCATCATCATCGCGTGCGGTGCGTCGCGTCCGGCGGCGACAAGCAGCTCGAACATGTTGTCGAACGAGGCCGAATCGCTCTGCCCCTTGTTGATGAGCGGCAGAATCTTCTTGATGTCGATCTGGTAGGGCGCGGACACCGGTCGCGCCGCATTCTGGTAGGGCGCGATCACCGAGCGCGCTGAATCCTGGTAGGGCTGGCGCCCCGCGCCAGCCGCTTCGGGAAACGCGAGCGACGGCTCGCGTGCGGCGAGTGCGTTGAGGTTGCCTTTGAGCGCGTTGATCTCGCCGTTGTGCGCAATGGCGCGGAAGGGGTGTGCAAGCTCCCACGACGGGAACGTATTGGTGGAATACCGCTGGTGGACGATGGCGAACGGCGAGATGAAATCGGGATCGGAGAGGTCGGGATAGAACTTCTCGATCTGCGTGGCGAGAAGCAGCCCCTTGTAAACGATCGTGCGCGACGAGCAGGAGCAGACGTAGGTCTTCATCGTGGTCTTCTCGATCTGCCGCCGGATGACATAGAGCCGACGCTCGAAGGACATTCGACATTCGTCATCCGGCAACCGTTGTCCGCTGTCGGTTGTCGAATGTCGTAACGCCACGAAAAGCTGCCTGATTCGCGGCATCACTGCGCGGGCATCTTTGCCGATGGCGTCGGGATTCGTGGGCACGTCGCGCCACGCCAGCACTTCGCATTCTTCCCCGAAAACGGCTTTTTCGATTTTTTCTTCCTCGCCTTCGCCGCCAAAAACCATTGCTATTCCAATACTCTCTGCATCTCTGCCTCTCTGCGCCTCTGCGTGAGATAATTCCCCCAATACCTTCCTGAAGAACCCGTGCGGGATCTTCATCAGCAGCCCGGCACCGTCACCGGTCTCGGGGTCATTGCCCGTTGCGCCGCGGTGCATGAGGCGCTTCAGGATTGTCATGCCATTGATCACGGTCTCGTGGCTTGCCTCTCCCGAGAGGTTCGCCACCATCCCCACGCCGCACGCGTCGTGTTCGTATTCGCTGCGGTAGAGTCCTTGCTGTCGTCGTTCGTATTTGCTTTGCTGGTTCATAGCCGTATGCCTTCATTCAAGAGGTATTGATTTGCCGCTGGCGAGGGCGCGAACGACAAGTGACGCGCCGGAGGCGCAGTCGCCCACGCAGTAGATGTTGCGCGGTGCGTCGGAGATGAGTGCCGTACGCGGCGTCTGGGCGAGTCCGAGCTGCGTAACGATCGGATGATCCGTCGGCACGCCCGTGAAGCCCATCGCGAGAAACACGAGGTCGGCTTTGATGATCTCCTTGGTATTCGGTACGGCGTGGAACTTCAACGGCCTGCCCTCGGGCGAGAACTCCCATTCGACGGTCTCTACTTCCACACCAGCGACGCACGCGGAATCCGAGCGCACTACATCGGCCCCTTGGTAGGGCTGGCGCCCCGCGCCAGCCGAGGTTGCGGACTGCGGTGGTCGCGGGGCGACCGCCCTACCGATGAACCTCAATGAATTGAGATTCCACCGGCGTTCGCATCCTTCCTTGTGGCTGGAGCTCGTGCGGAGCATGTAGGGCCAGAGCGGCCAGGGCGTCGAGGCGTCGCGCTCGTCCGGCGGCTTGGGCATGATCTCGATCTGCGTGACGGACTTCGCGCCGTGTCGGATCGCCGTGCCCACGCAGTCGCTGCCCGTGTCGCCACCGCCGATCACGAGTACGTCCTTGCCGTTGGCGTTGATCGGCGGCGCATCGATTTCGCCGGTGAGGAAGCGGTTTTGTCCCTCAAGCAATTCAAGCGCGAGATGAACACCGGCCAGTTCGCGTCCGGGAATCTTGAGATCGCGGGCGGCGGGCGTGCCGATTGCCACGATTACCGCGTCGTTCTGCTTTGCCAGCCAATCGGCGGACAAGTCCTTGCCAACCTCGATGCCCGTCACGAAGCGGATGCCCTCCGCCTCCAGGAGCGTGCGGCGGCGGTCGATGAGCGCCTTGTCGAGCTTGAAGCACGGGATGCCGTAGCGGAGGAGTCCGCCGATGTTCGCGCGCCGCTCATACACCGTCACGCGCCATCCCTTCCGCCGCAGCGTGACGGCGGCGGAGAGACCCGCCGGACCCGCACCGATGACGGCAACTGATTTCCCGTTCTCTTTTTCCGGTGGCTGCGGTACGACCCAGCCGTTTTCAAACGCCGTCTCGATAATGCGCTTCTCGCTCTGCCGCACCATTACCGACTCTTCGTCGAGGCCATGCACGCACGAGGCCTCGCAGAGCGCGGGGCAAATACGTGAAGTAAACTCGGGGAAGTCGGAGTTCATCGACAGGAGCGCGTAGGCCCGCCGCCAGTCGCCCTGCGCCACGGCGCGGTTCTGGTCGGGCACGAAGTTGCCGAGCGGACAGCCGTAGGCGTGGCAGAAGGGCTGCCCGCAGTTCATGCAGCGTGCGGTCTGCTCCTTCAGTTCCTCGTCGGAGAGCATGCGCTCGACCTCGCGCCAGTCGCGTGTGCGCTCTTCCGTCGGACGGTAGATGTCGTGTATTCGTTGCATATCAGATGCAACGTAGCACAACCCATGCCAAGCGGCTGATCTGCACCTCACGTCCCCATTCTTTTACAATTCCTGTAACATAACCGAGTTGCGATGCCACAATCTTGTAATGCGTGGGCGCATCTGCTTAATTCACCGCCGAACCTTCTGATAATTGGAAACAACTATTTAAAACAACTTGCCTTTGGCGCGCGGGCTAACTCGCCCGCGCCCATTTGCCGATCCTCAAACTACCACAATTCTGAATGTTCAAGGTGCGCCCGCAGGATAATGTTGTTCTTGAAAGTTGTCATGGTTGTTTCCAAATCCCACAACGTATGGGGGAAAACGCAGATGCGCCAGATATCCCTCACCCGAACTTGACTTGCGTGAGGAGGATGAGCGCGACGGCGGCGAGCATGAGCGCCGAGACGAGCTTGAGGCAGGCCGTGGCCTTTGCAGAGCCGAGCAGGCGTGCGCGGAAGAAATCGGCGGCAAGGATGATTGGAAAGTAGATGAACGGCACGAGGGCACAGAAAAGCGTGCCGAGGAACAACACCTGCACGGCGGGCGGGAACGTTGATTCTTGTTGCGTGAAGTTCGGCAGGAACGCGAGGAAGAAGAGTATCGTGAGCGGATTCGACATCGCCATGAACACACCGCGTCCCACGAGCCGCCAGCCTCTGGCCTTCGCCGGATTGAGCGCGTTTTCGCCGCGTTGTCTGAATCCCGCATACGCCTCCTTGAACGAGCCGAACGACAAGTAGCCGATATAGACGATGCCGACGAGTTGGATCGCCGTCATCACCGTTGGGTGGGATGTGAAGAACGACGCGACCCCTGCCGCGAGAAGCCAGATCCATAGCCAACAGCCAAGCACAAGTCCGGCCATGAGCGTTGAGGCGCGGGCCTTGCCGTCGGAGATGGCCGTGGCAAGCGTACACATCAAGTCCGGTCCCGGCTTGATGATCAGCGCGATGCACCCGATGACGTAGGTCGTAATCATTATTTGCCGCCGTGCTTGTGGCCCATCTGGAGGGGACGCACGAGGTTGTAGGCCATCATCACGGCGAGGAACGCGGCCGATGCCCAGTGGACAACTCCAAGAGCATGGTGCGACGAAGCGGCCGCAGCCGAGGCTGGCAGAGCGTTCGGAATGAGGTTGATCGCGATGCCGCAGAGAATCGCCCCGACGATGATCACGGTCACGTATGCGGCGGCGGCCTTGCGTCCGAAGAGCGCGGAAACGGTCGTGAGCGACATCGCGTTCATCGCCGGCCCCACCATCAGGAACACGAACGCCGCGCCGGGCGAGACGCCTTTCGCGACGAGCGACGCGGCAATCGGAATCGACGCCGTGGAGCAGACGTACATCGGAAAGCCCACGAGCGCCATCACGGGCATCGCGATCCAGTCGCTGCCGTGGAAGGCGTCCGCGAAGAAGTTGTCCGGCACGAGCACCGTCACGAGCGCGGAAATCGCAAGGCCAATGGCGAGCGGCTTCGCGACGGAACCGAGCAACCGCCGGTACGCCTGCCAGAAGATCGCCTTGATTCCCCGCGAACCGGCGGGGGCATCCTCCACGGCGGCGGATTCCGCATCCTCGCCGCCCACCGCGGCCACGACCACGCCGCCGACAATGCCCGTGAGCGCGGCCGCGATCGGACGCGCCACCGCGAACACCGGCCCCATCAGGGCGTAGGTCGCGAGGATCGAGTCGATTCCCGTCTGCGGCGTCGAGACGAGCAGCGCCGCCGTCGGACCCTTTCCCGCCCCGTGCTTTCGCAAGCCGGTCGCGATCGGCAACACGCCACACGAGCAGATCGGCAGCGGCACGCCGATTGCGACGGCGCGCAGAACACCGCCAAAACCCGAACGCCCGCCCATCATGCGGTTGACCCAGTTGCGCGGTATCCACACCGCGATGACGCCCGCCATGAGGAATCCGAACACGAGCCACGGCGCCATCATGGCGAACACGTGGCCAAACGACTTGGCTATTTCCAGCATTGTCCTTTTCTCCTTTGTGAAATCATGCCATCTTCGCGAAGCTCTCGAGCGCCTCGGCGAAGGACTCGATCGTCTCGTCGGCGTTTCCGCTCTCGATGCCCTCGCGCACGCAGTGCCTGAGATGCCCGTCGAGGATGATGAGCGACAGGCGGTGGAGCGCCCCGTTCGCCGCGTTGAGCTGCGTGAGGATGTCCTCGCACGGCGCATCCGCCTCGAGCATCTTCTGCACGCCGTTGAGCTGCCCGACGATCTTCTTCAGCCGCAGCTGGAGCGCCGTCACGTCTTCTGTACGTCTCTTCACCGTTTGTCCTCGTTGGTCCAAAAACGCGCGTATTATACCATACCCCCGCAGGGTATGTCAAGCCGGCACGAAACATGTACCACTTATTGGGCGCATCTCCGTAATTCACCCATGCGTATTGAGTTTTGGAAACAACCAGA
>CAMKJU010000156.1 GCA_946413265.1 uncultured Lentisphaerota bacterium | reverse complement strand
GTTTCGCGGCGGGCGCCACCACGGGGTGGAGATGCGCGGCGTCTCGAATGTGAAGATCGAGGGCTGCGAATTCCGCGACTTCGGCGGGCACGGCCTCGTGCTCAAGCGGGCGCGCGATTCTCTCGTGCGCGGCTGCACGTTCCGCACGTTCGGGCACTGCGCGATGACGCTCGACGGCGGAGACAGGAAGACGCTCGCGCCGTCCGGCGTGACGGTTGAAGACTGCGACTTCAGCGACACCGGCCTTGCGATGCGCACCTACACACCGGGCGTCTGGGCGACGGGGTGCGGCCACCGCATCTTGCGCAGCGATTTCCACGACCTCCCGTCGAGCGCGGTGCGGATCGGCGGCAACGAGCATCTGTTCGCGTCCAACCTCGTGGAGCGCGTGGTGCTGGAGTCCGACGACCAGGGCGCGGTGGACATGTGGGGCGATCCAACTTACCGCGGCAACCGCTTCGTCCACAACATCTTCCGCGACATCGGGCGCGAAGGCGCGTTCGTGAAGTGCGGGCAGGGCGGCATCCGCTTTGACGACGCCATCTCCGGCAACCTCGTGTACGGGAACCGCTTCGACAACTGCTCGCGCGTGAATTTCGGAGGCATGCAGATCCACGGCGGGCGCGACAACGTGGTGCGCAACAACGTTTTCACGCGCTGCCGCTACGGCATCACCGTCACGCCCTGGACGCAGGACAAGTGGCTTTCCTTCAACTCGGGGGCGACGCACGAACGCCGGTGTGCGGCGGCGAACGCCGGCGGCGCGGCGTTTCGCGCGAAGTATCCGCAGTTCGAGAGCCTTCTCGCCACGCCCATGCGCAATACGTTCGAGTTCAACGTGTTCGAGGGGCCGGCGGGTTCGTTCACGTTCGCGTCTGGCGGGCGGAAGGTGCCCGGGGAGACGGTGATGCGCGGGAACTTGTGCGTTGACAGGCTTCCGGCGGATCTATCGTCCGTCCCGGGCTTCGATCCGCTTCCCCCCGAAAGCGCGATTGGCGCGGCGGCTTCCGCAGCTGCACACGCGGTGAACGACGCGCGCATAGATGAAATCGCGCAATGGTTGCCGGAAAGCCCGCGCGCGGACGGTGCGACGGCGTGCGACCGCACGAAATGGGAACCGCTTGCGGCGACGAAGGAGGGGCAGACGGCAATCCAAAACGCGGAGAAAATCAGCGTTGAGCCCGTGCCGGATACGCCGGACGAACTCTACCTTGAATTCTCAAAGAACGGGAACCGCTCGAACTACCAGAAGTGCTTTTTCAGGCGGAAGGCCAATTTCGTTTGGCTCTACGTGGGCGAGTGTCTTGAGCGCAAGGGGCGGTTCATCCCGAAGATCGTCGAATACATGGACGCGTTCTGCGCGATGAAGAGCTGGACGCTTCCCGCGCATGACGGCGGACTCACCTGCTTCAACGGGGATCCGCACATCGATCTCTGCAGCGCGGAACTCTCGCGCGAACTTGCGTTCTGCCTGTCGTGGCTCGGCGACGCCATTCCGGCGGCAACGCGCGCGAAGGTGTATTCGGAGATCGATCGCCGCACGTTTCAGCCGCATCTCGCCCATGCGCGTGGTGTGCGCAAGATACGCGCGCACTGGTGGTTCCACGGCGGAAACAACTGGAACAGCGTGTGCAACTGCTGCGTGGTGCGCGCGGCGCTCGCGCTGATTCCAGACCGTCGCCTCCGCGCCGAGTTCGTCATGCACGCCGAGGGGAGCGTTCCGTTCGCGCTCGCGGGATACACCGACGACGGGTACTGTTCCGAGGGCATGGGTTACTGGAATTACGGTTACGGGCATCACATCATGATGGGGCTTTCCCTGCGCGCCGCGACAGGTGGAAAGGTCGATCTCTTTGCCAACCCCAAGACGAAGACGGTGATGGAGTACGCCTACGGGTTCCAGCTCCAGGTCGGAAGGTCTCCGC
Organism: uncultured Lentisphaerota bacterium; assembly: GCA_946413265.1. Taxonomy (GTDB): domain Bacteria; phylum Verrucomicrobiota; class Kiritimatiellia; order RFP12; family UBA1067; genus RUG572. The sequence continues at coordinate 7,030 of CAMKJU010000156.1, read as the reverse complement.
ACTTCGCAGACGGTGGCGGCAACCCATCGCCCGTTCTGCTCGCGCTCGGACGCCAAATCTGGCCCGACCTCGTCTCGACGGCGGCGCTCAAGTCGCCCGCGTTTGGATTCGACACGGCGCAGTTCTCCTTGCGGGCATTCGGACAGGAACCAACGCCGTGTGCGCCGACGATGGACGTGCTGCCCGCGCGCACGTGGTTTCCGGACGCGCAGGTGCTGATTTCTCGCCGGCCCGATCCACGCGGAAGGCTTGCCTGGAGCGTCGCCATCAAAGGCGGGCACAACGCGGAGCTCCACAACCACAACGACGTCGGCTCGTATGCGATTATGATGGACGGCGTGGAGATGTGCGGCGATCCCGGCGGGGAGGTCTACACGCGCCGCACGTTCTCGAAGGACCGCTACATCTCCAAGGTGCTAAACTCATACGGGCATCCCGTGCCCGTTGTGGGCGGCAAGTTACAGAAGGGCGGACGCAAGGCCGCCGCGAAAGTGATCAAGGCGGAATTCACGGACGCCAAGGACGAGATCGTGCTCGACTATACGGCAGCCTACGGCGTGCCAGCATTGAAGTCGCTCGTGCGCACGATGACTTTCGACCGGAAGAACTGCTCGGTGGCGATTACCGACGCGGTTGCCTTCACGGAGCCGACCGCGTTTGAGGTGCCCGTGGTCACGTACCGAGAGTGGACGGCGAATGATGCCTTCACCGAGTTCTTGTTTAGCAAGTCGCCTACGACCCATCGCAAGATGAAGATGTCGGTGAATGCTTCAGCACCTGTCGCGTTCACTAAGGAGCTGATCGACAACCCCGGCAAGCCCTCGCCTCAGCGCCTTGCCTTTGCGTTCAAGGAACCGGTCACGGAGGCTACGTTCACGACTGTGTTCTCGACTCGCTGATGGTCATTTGACGTTATGCGTAGAGGTCTACCTTCGTGGGGAGGTAGACGTCCTGCGCGTCGATCCAGGACTGGAAAAGGTCGCTGAGGTTTTTGTTGGCGATGGCGTCGCGCAGGCCGGTGGAGCCGACGAGCTTGTCAAGCCATTCGGTGCGGGCGTTCTGCGTCATCTCGTCCCTGTGGCGGTTGAGAAGCGCGGCGAGGACGATTGTGCCGGCCGTCACGGGGTAAAACGCATCGGGGTTCTCGACGGAGAGCAGTAGCCCGTTCAGGACTTGTCCAGCGTATGTGCCGCCGGTGGGACGGTAGCGGATGGGGCGTACGCCCAATCCGCAGGCGGGAAGGGGATCCATGAAGTCGTCCAGGAGCTTTGCGATGTCGAGCCACGGGGCGCCTACTACGCGGAATGCGAGGGCGCCGTCGCGGTCGCAGTCGATTGCTGGATAGGCTTCGGTGAAGACGGTGGCGGGGTACAGCGCCGCGCAGTCCCAGCTGCGAATTGCGGGCGAAGGCGGCATGAAGTCGAACCACGGGGCGCGGTCGGCATGTGACCAGTCGCGCATCTTGATGACGGTGAGGTCGAGGTCGAGCATCTCCGTGCCGACGATGAACTTCGCGCACTCCGCCGGCGTCATCCCGTGGCAGAAGGGTACGTTGAGCGGGGCGACGAAGGAGGAGAATCCCATGTCGCGCATCGGTCCGTCCACGAGTCCGCCAAGGGGAATAGGGCGGTCCAGCACGGTAACGGCCACGCCAGCCTCCGCGCATGCCTCCAGCATGAGTTTGAGAGTGGCGAGGTAGGTGTAGCACCGGACGCCGATGTCAGGAAGGTCGATGACCATGCGTCCGAGTCCCGACAGCATTTCCGGGGTGGGCTTACGCACGTCGCCGTAGAGGGAATGGATGGGTATGTTCCAATACGGGTGCATTTCGCCGTTTGTCCGTTCCCCAGCGGCGGCGAAGCCGTACCAGCCGTGTTCCGGCGAGAAGAGGCACGTGAGGCGTTCGCCGAATTCGTTGCTGAGGATGCCGGCGGTGGGGAGCGTACCGCGCGAGAGAAGGCCGAACGGCTCGGAGCCCACGACGTGCAGGTGCTTGACGAGTGCGTCGTATCCAATGGTCATTGCTGGTTCTCCTTTGCTTTTTCAATTGCCACGCGGAGTGACGCGATGGCGTGTGCGGTGTTGGCGATGGACGGATCGCCCGGCGGATCGGCGGCGACGAGTGCGTCGCTGGCGGCGGCATGCAGCCAGACGGCGCCGCAGGCGGCGAGAAACGCGGCGTCGGGATCGGGTCGGGACTTGGAAAGGTACGCCCAGCGGGCGGCGAGCGTGCCGGCGAGCAGATCACCCATGCCGCCGAGGGCCATGAACGGATTTCCGGCGGGGCACTCAAACACGTCGGCGCGGTCCGGCGAGGCGACGAGGGTGTGCGGTCCCTTGAGAACGACGACCGCGCGGTAGCGCTCCACGAGGCGGCGGACGGCGGAAGAGCGGTCGGACTGGATTTCGTCAGCAGTGCAGTCGAGCAGGCGTGCCGCTTCGCCGACGTGCGGAGTGAGGACGAGGGTGCAGCCTTCAACGGACGGAAGCGCGTCCGCCGTGCGCAGGCATGCGAGGACTGCGAGAGCGCTTGCGTCAACGACGAATCTTCCGGCGCAGGAAAGGACGTTCACGACGAGCGCTTCGCTGTCAGGGCCATCGCCTAGTCCCATGCCGAGCGCAGTAACGTCAGTGCGCGGCGGCGTGACGCCTGGCGCGAGTTCCGCGAAAGTGGCTTCCGGCACAAGCGCGCCTGCGGCTGTGCGCGAGGCATCCGGCACGGCGAGCTGCACGAGTCCCGCTCCGCCCGCGCGCGCGCCGAGCGCCGCGATGACCGGCGCGTGCGGGTAACGCGCGCAACCGCCAATCATCGTGACTACGCCGGCGGAGTATTTATGCATGTCCGTCGGGCGTTTCGGGAACGCGGTTGCCAAGGAGGCTGGAAGCGATGTTTTCATTTCCCCGCCATTATACCATATTTCAGCCGCCTAGGACTTTGGCGATGCGGCCAACGGCCTCTTCCACGTTCTCGCGCGAGTTGAAGGCGGAGATGCGGATGTAGCCTTCGCCGGCGCGTCCGAAACCTGCGCCAGGAGTGGTTACAACGTTCGCCTCCTTGAGCAGACGGTCGAAGAACTCCCAACTGTCGCCCTTGACGTTCACCCAGAGGTAGGGGGAGTCCATTCCGCCCGTGACGTCGTATCCGAGGGCGAGAAGGGCGTCCTTGACGATCTTCGCGTTGCCGAGGTAGAAGTCGATCGTCGCCTTCGTCTGGGCCGCACCTTCTGGCGAATACACGGCCTCTGCGCCGCGCTGGGTGATGTAGCTGCAGCCGTTGAACTTCGTGGTCTGGCGGCGCGTCCAGAACGGGCGCAGCTCTGCGGACGAGCCGTCGGCTTTCCACGCGACGAGCCCCTTCGGGACCACGGTGTAGCCGCAGCGCACGCCGGTGAAGCCGGCCGTCTTGGAGAAGCTGCGGAACTCGATCGCGCATTCGCGCGCGCCTGCGCACTCGTAGATCGAGTGCGGGATTCCGGGCGTGCGGATGAACGCCTCGTACGCGGCGTCGAAGAGGATGAGTGCCTTGTTTGCGCGCGCCCAGTCGACCCATGCCTGGAGCTGTGCCTTCGTGGCGGTGGCGCCGGTGGGGTTGTTCGGGAAGCAGAGGTATACGACATCCGCCTCAAGGTTACCAGGGGCGGGCACGAAACCGTTTGCGGCGTTGCCGTCAAGATAGATAAGCCCCGAGTAGCGGCCGTCCGTGTTCACGCCGGTGCGTCCGGCCATGACGTTAGTATCGACGTAAACCGGATAGACGGGATCCGGCACGGCGATCTTCACGTCCTGTCCGAACAGCTCCTGGATGTTTCCGCAGTCGCACTTGGCGCCGTCGGAGACGAATATCTCGTCGGAGGCGACGTCTATCTCGCGTTTCTGGAAATCGTTCTCGGCGATGGCGTCGCGGAGAAAGGCGTAGCCCTGCTCTGGACCGTAGCCGTGGAACGTCTCCCGCGCGGCCTCGTCGTCCACCGCCTTGTGCATGGCGGCGACCACCGCCGGGGCGAGCGGCTCCGTCACGTCGCCGATGCCGAGACGGATGATCTTCGCATCCGGGTGCGCGTCCTGGTGCGCCTTGACGCGGTGGGCGATTTCGGTGAAAAGGTAGGATGCCTGGATTTTCAGGTAGTTTTCGTTGACGCGTATCATTTTTTTAGCCTTCTTTCTGTCGTCGGTGCACGTAGTATAGCACATTTCTGCGCACTTGTGCGGGGTAAGTCATTTTGGTATACTATGCGGCGCGATTTCAAACAACAAGGAAATGAAAAGATGAAGATTGCCATTGGCGCCGACCACGGCGGGTTCGAACTGAAGAAAAACATCATCGCGTCCTTTGCGGACGCGGAGTTCATCGACGTGGGCTGCACGGGACCTGAAGCGTGCGACTTCCCCGACTATGCGGATGCCGTGGCGGAGAAGGTCGCGCTCGGCGAAGTTGATTTCGGCGTTTTGGTGTGCCGCACCGGCATGGGAATGACGATGGCCGCGAACCGCTTCCAGAACGTGCGCGCGGCGCTGTGCCTCGACGCTGGCACGGCGGAGCTCGCGCGCCAGCACAACGGCGCGAACGTGCTCTGCATGGGGGCGGACAAGACGGACGCGGCGCAGGCGGCTGAAATCCTCACGGCGTTCGTCTCCACTTCCGTGGACGAGGCCGAGCGCCACGTCCGCCGCCGCGCGAAGATCGAGCGCGCCCGCCGTCTTAGCGACTTCTCCGGCCTCGCGCACGACGACCCCGAGGTCTACGCCGCGATCAAGGCGCAGGTGACGCAGGAAGATACGGAGATCAACCTCATCGCCTCGGAGAACACCTCTTCGCGCGCCGTGCGTCTTGCCGCCGGCAGCGTTCTGATGAACAAGTACGCGGAAGGGTATCCTGGGAAGCGTTGGTATTCGGGCTGTCTGCCTGTGGACGCGGCGGAAGAACTGGCGCGCAAGCGCGCGTGCGAGCTATTCGGCGCCGATCACGCGAACGTACAGCCGCACTGCGGCTCCTCCGCCAACATGGCCGTCTACTTCGCCACAATCAAGCCCGGCGATACGATTCTCTCACTCTCGCTCGACCAGGGCGGACACCTCTCGCACGGATCGCCCGTCAACTTCTCCGGCAAGCTCTACAACATCGTGCCGTACACGGTTGACCGTGCGACCGAGCGCATCGACTACGACGCACTTGAAAAGCAGGCCCTGGAAGTGAAGCCGAAGATCCTTCTTACGGGCGCGAGCGCGTATCCGCGCGCGCTTGACTTCAAGCGCATCCGCGAGATATGCGACAAGGTCGGCTGCATCATGATGGTGGACATGGCGCACATCGCGGGCCTCGTGGCCGGTGGCGCGCACGAGAGTCCGGTGCCGTATGCGGACTTCGTGACCTCCACCACGCACAAGACGCTGCGCGGTCCGCGCGGCGGACTCGTCCTCTGCAAGGAAAAATGGGCCAAGGCAATCGACTCGGCCGTGTTCCCCGGCATGCAGGGCGGTCCGCTCGAGAACATCATCGCCGCGAAGGCCGTGTGCTTCCGCGAGTGGATGCAGCCCGAGATGAAGGACTACGCCGCGCAGGTCGTGAAGAACTGCAAGGCGATGTGCAAGGCCGTGCAGGATCGCGGCTGGCGGATCGTCTCCGGCGGCACGGACAACCACCTCTTCCTCGTGGACGTGAAGGGCACGAAGGGCATCACGGGCAAGGACGCTGCTGCGGCGCTCGACGCGGCCGGCATCGTGGTGAACAAGAATACGATTCCCTACGACACCGAGAGCCCGTTCAAGTGCTCGGGCATCCGCGTGGGCACGGCGTCGATCACGACGCGTGGCATGAAGGAGGCCGAGGCGGCGCTCATCGGCGGCTGGATCGCCGACATCCTTGACGACATCACGAACACGGCCGTCCAGGCCGAAGTCAAGGCCAAGGCCGCCGCCCTCACGGCGAAGTTCCTCGTGCCGTAATTGCGGCACTCAGATTCCCAGTGCCAACTGGAACTGGATGGACGAGACGGCCTCTGATGCGTGAAGGGTCGGTAGGCCGCCTTCCTCCACCATGCGGGCGTCATTGAACACCTCATCCCAGGTCTGGTAGCGATAATCGCGATTTTTCACGCACATGTTCGAGACGAGGCGCGCGAAGCCCTCTGTGAGCGTGGGTACCACGAAGCGCGGATCCGGTGCCTGGATTTTCTCGTTCACGTGCGCGCGGAGAATGGCGTCGTTGTCAAGAAGGGGGAAGAGAATGCGGCCGGTGGCCATGTGGTAGAGCGTTGCGCCGAGGCAGTATATGTCAGCCCGGCAGTCAAGCTCAACGTCGCCGTATATCTGCTCTGGGCTGATGTAGGCGGGCGAGCCAACCACCTCGCTGGGCTGTTCTTTGTTCTGGATTGCGGCGGTGGACTGGCACAGGCCGAGGTCTGTCACCTTGATCGTTCCGTCGCGGTCGACCATGATGTTCTCGGGCTTCAGGTCACAGTGTACTACGCCGAAGGTGTCCCAGGCGTACTTCATCGCGTCGGCCACGGACTCGCCGACAATGAGCACGTCGCTCTCTGGGATGTGCGATTTGCGCAAGAGGAGAGCCCCGAACGTGTAGCCGTCCACGTAGTCCATGATGAAATAGTAGCGGCCGTCGGCGAAATCGGCGCCGTAGCCCTGCACGATTCCCTGGTGGTGGAGGTTAGACATCGTGCGTACCTCCATCATGAACTGGCGCACGTCCTGGCCGGTGGAGGAGAACTTGGCGTCAAGCACCTTCACGGCCACGGGACGCTTGAGCTCAAGGTGCCAGGCTCGCCAGACCACGGCCATGCCGCCGCGGCCGACGATGGTGTCAAAGCGGAGGAAGGGCACTTTCGGGGGCAGGTCGCGGGAGACCTTGCGCATCACGCGCGTCTGCTGGATCTGCGCCGTGGGCACGGCCGGCGCGGCGGCGGCGGCCTGCTGCTGGGCGGTGCGCGGGGCGAAGCGGAGCTTGGGCGGGCCCTCGTGCGACACGACGAGGTGCATCTTGCCGTCCGGGCCGGGCACGAGGTGCTTCTGCTGCTTG
>CAMKJU010000155.1 GCA_946413265.1 uncultured Lentisphaerota bacterium | reverse complement strand
CGAGGGGGAAGTCGCATCGGCGGCAACGCCGAGGCGTGGGTCTCTACTCTACAAAGTCGTGAGGTCTTTTCAGCGCGCGTTCGCGCTTGGAATATGCGCGGCCGCGGCGTTTTCGCCGTCGTTCGCGGATACGAACATCACCGAAAACGTCACGTTGACCGAGGATGCCGACTGGACTTCGCACGGCACGGTGAACCTGTCCGGCGGAGTCGTGGTGGACTTGAACGGGCACGACCTCCGGGTGGGCGGGCTCGCTGGGGAAGGGCGGTTCGTCTCTTCCGAAGAACTGATCGTCAACGGAAGTTTCGAGCAGATCGAAGGCGCGACAGGCGAGTGGCAAGGGTTCGAGGACTCGGGCTATCCGACGGCGTGGACGGGTGCGTACGCGAGCGGCAATGGCGCTTCACATGGATGGGCGGTTAGCCGCAACATAGATTGGCTTTCTGGCCTTGACGCCCAGGACGGCAGCCGTTCCGTTTGGTGGTGGTGCAGAAACAACACAAGCGGCGGGGCGTCGCTGACGCAGAAGGTGAACGTTGTCAAAGCGGATATCTACCGTTTGTCGTTCTACACCGCCTGCAGGCCGGGCAACAACAAAGCATTCCAGAACATGCGCATCCATGTGGACGTCGACGGGAACACGCTCGGCTACGCCGTCTGCTCCACGGCGGCGTGGACGGAGTCTTCGTTCGACGTTCTGCTGGACGTCGGCGAACACTCCGTCACGTTCCGCTCCGACGGGACGGGCGGCGGGACAAACCCCTGCGGACTTCTCGACAACGTCTCGCTGCGACGCAGGTCGAGTCTTCGCCTCGGGCAGTCGGCGGACGGAACGTATTCGAGCCAGAACATCTCCGTCGATGGGAACGTCGTCGTGCTGGCCGAGTCGCAGTCTCTCAACGACGATTGCGACTGGAGCGGTCTGGGGGCGGTGAACATCGCGGCGGGGGCGACGATCGACCTCGCCGGGCACGACCTTGCGATGAACGGCCTGACGTACGACGTTGCCGCGCGTATCGGAGACTTGGAGCTGATTGCCAATGGCAGTTTCGAGACACTTGACGGTAGTAACATCGAGTCGTGGAAGTTCGACCAGCCCTCCGGCAACGCATCCGTTTTCTCGAGCGGAAACTGGTGTGGAAGCAGCAAGGCGGGAAGCCGCCATGTCGGGTTCTGGATCAGAGGGAACAGCCATGACGGAGCCACGATCTCGCAGACGGTTGACGTGCCGGTTTCCAAGACGTACCGGCTTTCCTGCTGGACGAAGCTCAGAAGCGGCTACCCCGCGATTACCTTGGACATGGCCGTGGACGGCATCGTCCGCCGCTCCGTCACATGCCCAAGTTCATGGCAGGAGGTCGCGGTTGACGTCGATTTGGCCGCAGGGGAACACGAGGTCTCGTTTACGTCTTCCGGGTACAACGCCACAACGCCGGGCGGCGGAATCGACCTCGTGTCCTTGCGCGTCGTCCCCGACGCGGCGATCACGAACTCCAACAACGAGGTGGTTTCCGAACTGCACGCGAACTTCGCCTCCGGCTGGACGGCGAACGACAGGATTGCGCTCGGCGGCAACCTGAAACTGGTCAAGGAGGGCGCGGGCACGTTCGCGTCGCACAAGGCGCAGACGTACACGGGCGGGACGGTAATCGCGGCCGGCATGGCGCAGCCGCCTGATCCGGCCAGTCAAGACGATGCATCTATGGGCGCGAAATTCCCGGCGTTCGGGACGGGTTCGATCACGGTAGCCCAGGACGCGGTTTTCGACATCCGCGCCAACTATGACTACAACGAGGGCTTCAACGCCATGATTCTCGACGGCGGGGCGTTGCGGAACGGCAAATGGCAAATGACCCATACTGACTGGGGTGGGGTTGGAATCTCGGCTCTCATGAAAGACTCGTCGTTGCAGGTTTGGTACACGACGATACTAGGGCGTGGTAAAGGCACGCTCGATCTTGGCACGCACAAGCTTTCCGCAACGATGTCCGACGGGAAGATCCTCTACGTGACGTATCCGGTCCTGTCGAACGGGACGTTCGCCGTGTCGGGCATCGGCTGGGCGAGGTTCGACCAGGCCTGCGACATCGACGCGCGGTTCGAGGTGAACAGCCCGATAGCCATTATTGCGGACCTCCGGGTAAGAGACTACGTCGTGACCTACGGCGGGAACGAGTCCTCCGGCGACAAGGCCCTGAACGTGTACGGCACGTTCCGGCCGGACACCGACATGTTCTACGGCTGCACGATGCTGGACAAGTCGACGATCGACCTTTCGGGGCGGACGACCGCGCTCCCGGCGGAGGCCGTATTCGCAAAACACCAGCCGTCGCGCCTGAGCGTCTCGTTCGCGGAAGGGGCGACGGTGACCGTCCACGTAGATGGGCGCACCGACCTGAAGGAGCTTTCGCGCACGAAGGAGAACGGCGCGTACGCCGGCTATCTCATGAAATGGAACACGCGACCTGACGCTTCCGTGAAGTTCGTCCTTGACGGCGACGCGGCGCGAAGATACCGTCTTCTCTGCACGGACGGCGGCCTCGTGCTCTGTCCGTCTTCGGGCTTGGTAATCCTGGTGCGCTGACATTCTGAACTCTTGCCATCCGAGTGCAACCGCGCCCAGTTTCAAGCTCGCCGCGCAGTTGCGCTGCGAGAACGAAGATGTTGTTTTTACAAGTTGTTCCAGTTGTTTACAAAAGAACTTATAGGCAAGGAAAGGCAATGCAGAGCGGAATATGATATAATTATCCCGCACTTGAGAAAGGCGCAAAGGCAAAGCAAATGACACTGAAGCACAGAGACAGGGAACTGCTGCGGTTCGAGTGGGTCGAGCCGCAGGGGGTTCGCGTTGTCTCCGTGAACGATGCGGAGCGGAAGTTCCTGCCTCTGGAGATGAAGGGCGTCGCCAGCGATGAGACGCTCTGGACGTGGCTGACGCGGCGCATCGTGCCGAAGCACCGGCATTACATCCAGATGATGCTCGGCAATCTCGGAATCTTCCACAAAGACGCGAAAGCCATCATCGAAATATGCAAGGGACTTTCCCTAAATGACGTCTACTGGGTCGTATCCGACGACTTCAAGGGCGCGTGGAAGGACTTCAATCTGTACGACAACGAGTTTTCCAAGACGCTGGCGGTGATGGCGTTCACCGGCGGCTTCCGCGGCGAGTTCAATGCCGAGAGGGAGTCCTCGTCCTCCCCTGAGTTCACGACAAACGGAATGCTAGCAAAGTGCTGGCGCAGACGTGATGGTCGCGTTCTGCTGTACAAGAGCGGGACGGAAGGCGCCGCCAACACGGGCTTTGAGCCGTATTCGGAGTTTTACGCCGCGCAGCTGGCGGAGGCTCTCGGCCTTGCACATGTTCCATACGGACTCGAGAACTTCAAGGGACGCCTTTGCTCTACGTGTCCGCTTTTTACTAGCGAAAAGACTGGTTTTGTTCCTGCCGGTCGCATTGTGTCAAGGGACGAAGCGCTTGCCGACAGTCGTTTCGCCGACATATTCTTCTTTGACGCATTGATATTCAACACCGACCGGCATCTTGGCAATTTTGGTTATCTCATCAACAACGATACGAACGAAATCGTCGGGGCCGCCCCGATTTTCGATAACGGCTACGGCTTGTTCTCCCTTGCGATGTACCGACCGGGACACCGCCATGATGAATTCGGCGATCTGCGGAAGTTCATCGGCCATATCATGCCGGCGTTGTACGAGAAATGGCTTGGTTTCGCCGGCGGCGTTATTCCTGAAATGCGGAAGCGCCTTGCAAGACTGAAGGGATTCCGTTTCACGAGGCACAAGTATTACAATCTGCCCGTCGACAGGCTTCGCAAGATAGAGGATTTTCTGCAAAGGAGAGTGTCTGAAATTCTCGAATACGGCACTAGAGCTGATGAATTACTGCGTTTGTCTGAAAAACATGACAGTGTAAACCATGTTTCTTCTGAATCGTTGGGAGTGCAAATCAAGTCAAGCCTTTCGGCAGATCCGTTTATTACGTATGAGGAACTGGCCGAAGCCCTTCAGGTCTCGCCTAGCAGTATCGCCCGAAAGATGAAGGAACTTCAGGCCTCCGGCGAGATACGGCGCGTTGGCGCCGACAAGAACGGCTGGTGGGACGTGTGCAAAAATCAAGCAGGATTGCTTTAAACAAGTTTATTCAACCCCAAAAGGCCACAAGGAATCTAGCAATGAACATACGAAAAACGATGATTCTCGCCGCAGCAGCGGCAAGCACGGTGCTTGGCGATGCCGTCACGGTGTCCGTCGACGGGACGCATCCCGGGCGTGCGCTTCCCAACGTGCAGCAGATGCTGACGCTCTGGCATTTGGGGAAGGATGCGTACGCGCATGCGGCGCGCAACGCCGAATGGGACGTGACCGAGTTCGCGGAGTACGTGGAGATCATGGGGGCGACGGGCGGAAACCCGGCGCGCGACTGCTTCAAGAACCCCGCCGACCGCTCGACGCTCGACGACTACGACTTCTCGCGGCTCGTCTCCGGCTGCCGGAACATCGTGCGCCTCGGCCTGAAGCCGTACCTCAAGCTCGGCAACGTGCCCGGCAAGTTCACGGCCGACTACAACGGCGGCGCCTTCAGCATGAACATTCGCCCGCCCGTGGACTTTTCCGCCTACGGCCGCTACATGACCGCCTGCGCCAAGGCGCTGCTGGAGGCGTTCGGGCGGGAGGAGCTTCTGAAGTGGCGCTTCGCGGTGCTGACCGAATACGAGAACGCCGACTGGTTCAAAGTCGCATCCGGCGACGCGGAGGAGACGTTCCGCGCGTACTGCCGCCTGTACGAGACGACGGCGGAGGCGTTCACCCGGACGATTTCCCCCGACATCACGATCGGCGTTCACGCAATGGCCGTCACGGAAGGGCTGTGGGACGAGCGCAGGTTCATCCGTTACGCCGCAGAGCGCAAGCTTCCGCTGAAATTCGTCACGGCCTCGTTCTACGACTACCGTCCGGGGCAATTCACCCGGGGAATGAACCTGCCGCGCACGATCGCGCACCTGCGCGACGCCGCCGTTTCCGCCGGGCTGACCAACCTCTTCTGCGGTGTGGACGAAGGGCGCATCCTCTCCAGCGCGAAGGGGGCGGACAAGGGCGGCGCGCAACTGCCGCTGCGCATCGTGGGCGACACGTTCCAGGCCGCATACGACGCGCGGATCGCGAAGCAGATTTTCGATTCGGGCGCGGAATACTTCGCCTCGTGGGGCTACCTCTCCGGGCCGGACACCTTCTTCGAGGGGCTTCCCTCCGTCAGTTTCCACGTGGCGCGGGAGTCCGCCCGCTTCAAGGGCATGCGGCGACTGTCCGTCACGGTGTCCGGCGCCGCGCGCAAGGGAACGGAGGCGGACGCCGTGGCCGCGCTTTCGCCGGACGGCGGGACGCTCCGGGTCATGGCGTATGCCTTCCGGAACGAGCAGTTCGCGAAGGGCTCCACGCCGTTCCACGTCGCCGTGAAACTCCCGGCGGGATGGGCGGGGCGCGAGATCGCCGTCACGCGCAAGCAAGTGGACGACGACGCCAACTGGTTCGACGAATGGCGGGCGGAGCGTGAGAAGCGCAAGATCGGCAACGACCGTTTCGGCTGGTCGCCGGACGGCCCGGCGCCGATGCAGGAACGCATCGGGCTGAAATCGAAGGCGGACAGGGAGCTTTTCCAGAAGGAGATCGAGCCGAAGCTGCGCGCGCGCGCCCAGCTCGGAAGCCGCACGGAGCGGACGCGGGCGCCGGACGGTGCGCTGTTTTTCGACTGTGCGCTGCCGGATAACGCCGTCCTGTTCATCGAGCTGTCCATGCCCGAGGAAGTCAAAGCTGATGGAGAGGTGCCCCTTATCCCTCGGTTGTGAACCGAAACCTGCGCAGGAAGAAGGATGACATGGAACGAGGAAAGTGGCTTGCCGGACTGACGGCATTTTGCGTTGCGGGGTCGTTCGCGGCGACGGCGCGGACGCTCGACGTGACCGCCTACGACGCGAAACCCGCCAAGTGAGGAGACTGGATGAATAGACGCGAATTCCTGTGCGGCGGAATCGCCATGCTGGGCGTCGGTGCGGCGGGACGCGCCGCGGCGGACGCAATGGCGCGGCATCCGCTCGCGGGGAAGTCCCTCCCGAAATGGGAGAAGGGGCACTTCCGCATCTCGATGATCTACACGGGAGCCTCCGAATCGTCGTTTCTCGTGTTTCCGGACGGGACCTCAATGCTGATCGACTGCGGGGACTGCGGCTATGCGAAGCCCGGCGACGCGAAGGCGGCGCGTCTTCGCCTTCCACCCCTGCCGGACGCCTCGCGCCGGGCGGGCGAATGGACAGCCCGGTACGTGTTGCGGGAAAATCCGTTCGGGCGCAAGGTGGACTACTTCATGCTGTCGCACTACCATTACGATCATTCCGGATGCGTTCGGTTCAGCGCGGGGAGGAGCGCGAACGGGAAATACACGCTGAGCGGGTTTGGGCAGGCTCTGGATTTCCTGGACTTCGGGACGATCATCGACCGCGCATGGCCGGACATGGACGATCCCGTGCCGCGTCCCGACGCTTTCATGAGCGGGACGGGCGCGGTGAAGCTCATCAAGGAGGCGTATGCCGAGGCGGAGCGGCGCGGAACGAAGATCGAGAAGTTCCGCTTGGAAAAGGGCTCCCGGCAGATTTCCCTGCGGCACGGCGGGTGCGAAGGGTTCAGTGCGCGGCCCCTCTGTTCGTGCGGGCGCATCCTGAGGCGCGACGGGTCGGTTCTCGATCTCGCCACGCTCGGGAAACGGAACACCGTCGGCAACGAAAACACGCTCTCCGTCGGGCTTGTGCTCTCGGTCGGCGACTTCCGTTATTACACGGCGGGGGACTTCTGGGGCCACGCGATCGGCGCGGGGAGGAAGAAAATCGATTTTGAGGAGGTCCTTGCGGCGGAGTGTCCGCAGGTGGACGTTGCCAAGGCGAATCACCACGCCCACTCGACGATGCCCCCGGCGCTCGTGAAGGCGCTTCGCGCGCGCGTGGTCCTTGGAAGCGTCTGGCACGTGCGACAGTCGATGAGATCGACAATGCGCAGCCTCCACACGGCCGATTGGCCTTATCTCTACGTGCCCGGCCACTTTCCCCGTGCACGGCGCGAGGAGGATGCGTCGGAGGCGTGGCTGGGGCGCGTTGCGCCGGAGGCCTTCGTCGGCGCACATTCCGTGATCGACGTCGCGCCCGGCGGCAGGACGTATCGCCTCATGCTGGTCGATGCCCGCGACGAGCGGGGAACGGTTCTCGGCGCATACGACTTCACGACTTCAACGAAAACAAAGCCATTTGAACTGGCAAACAGCAAAACAAGGAGAAACGCGATATGAAACATCGGTACACATTGTCGATTTTGACCGTATTCTGCGCGGCGTGCGCTTTCGCCGCCGCGCCGATGCTCATTCCCGCGCCGAGGGAAATGACGATGACTGGAGGGGAGGTGCTTGCCGCGTCCGCCGCGCCGAAGACGGAGGTCGTGAAGTCGATTCCGCCGGAAGGGTACGAGCTTTCCATCACGACGAACGGCGTGACGATTCGCCACTCGGACGACGCGGGCCTTTTCTACGCGAAAATGACGCTCGCGCAGCTGCGGACTCGGACGGGACAGAGCCCGTCCCTCCCATGCCTTGAAATCAAGGACGCGCCCGCGTTCAAGTGGCGGGGCGTCCACCTGGGCGAGACGCAGCGGCTCTTCGGCAAGCGGACGATCAAGCGGATGCTCGATTTGATGTCACGCTACAAGTTCAACGTGTTCCACTGGCATTTCACCGACGACAGGGGCTGGCGCATCGACTTCCCCGAATATCCGAACCTCGCCCGAAAGAGCGACCCGCCGGGACTCTGCTCGAACGAACAGGCGCTCTTCTATTCCAAGGAAGACGTCCGGGAGATTCTCGCCTACGCGAAGGCGCGGCACATCACCGTCGTGCCGGAACTCGACTTTCCGGGGCACTCTCGCGCGATCACGGCGGCCTATCCCGACTTCGCCTGCCAGCTGAAGGCGAAGTCGCGCCCGAACGTCCTCTGCGTGGGCAACCCCGAAACGCTGAAGTTCGCCGAGCGGGTGCTCGACTGGGTGTGCGAGCTGTTCCCGTCCGAGGCGATTCACATCGGCGGCGACGAGTGTTCGCGCCGCCCCTGGCAGAAATGCCCGAGGTGCAAGGCGTTCATGGAGCGGCACGGCATGAAGAGCGCCAAGGAAATCCAGCCGTGGCTGACGCGCCATCTTGCCGCCTATCTCGCGAAGAAGGGGCGCAAGGCGATCGGGTGGGACGACATCGTGACGGAACACGGCAACGTCGCCAAGGCCCTGGACGCCTCCGTGCTGCCGGAGAGGGACGCCGTCATGGTGATGGGATACCGCTGCCGCGACATGATTCTCGCCTCGCTTGCCGCGAACATGGGGTACAAGGTGGTGCAGTCGCCGTCCCGGTACACCTACTTCGACTATAGCCAGGGACTTCCCGACGACCCGTTCCGCTATTTCCATCCCGACCGCTTCACGACGACGCTCGAGACCGCCTACAAGTTCGACCCCTACGAGGACGTGAAGCCGGAGGCGCGGGCAAACGTCATCGGCGGGCAGTGCTGCAACTGGACGAAGTACACGTTCACGCCGCGCGACCTCGAATGGAAGATGTGGCCGCGCGCGCTTGCGACGGCTGAAATCCTCTGGGCGAATCCCGATCCGGTGAAGCGCGACTTCGCGGAGTTTGCGGCCCGCGCGGCGGAACACCGTCGCCGCCTCATCCGCGAACACGTCAACTGCGCCCCGCTGAAATAAAATTTCGTAATGCAAGAGAGGTAAGCACTTATGAAAACTCGATATGTTCTGTCTGCAGTGATTGGCTTCTGCTCGACGTGCGTCTGCGTCGATGCGGCGGAGGCGTTCTCCACGTCGAACGACGGCGCGAAGGCCGCGAAGAAGGCGC
>CAMKJU010000154.1 GCA_946413265.1 uncultured Lentisphaerota bacterium | reverse complement strand
GCACTGGAACACGATCCAGGCATACCTCATACCCGGCATCGAGGACGACATCGGGACAAAGGAGAGGGTTATTGAATGAGGACCATCTCATTCGGTGCGAGCGTGATGGTCACGGAATCGCCTTCGATCTTGAACTTGTTGAACGCCTCGCACCCCTTGGCGGTCACCGTGCAGGCTTTCGCCTTGTTCGCAAGCTTCACGCCCGTCGGCACTTTCCATTTTCGGTCGCGGCATCCCTTCTCGGAATACGCCACGAGCGCGCCATTGCCAAGCCACAGAGCGGGAATGAGCATGTCGCTGCCGTCGGAGAGTATCTCGCCATCCTTCGCGACGCTCAACCTTCCGCCCTTCCACATCGTGCGCACACCGTCCTCGAACACGCCGATGCTGCCGTCCCTGCCCTCGAGCAGTGCCTTGCGCTTGAATGTGTTGAGGTACTGGCAGACGAGCGTCGTCTTGCAGAATTCGCGCTTGAAGACGTCGAGCGCCCTGTCGAGATCGGGGTTGCGGCGGAACACGGTCTCGCCGTTCACGTTGCTGCCGAAGGCGCACAGACTGCCGTAGACGTTGCCGCCGCACGCCTGCGACGGCTTCAGGGATAAAGCGTACGTGCGGTTGTTGTAGTGCCAGTACATCGGGAAGTACCCCTCGCGCCCGCCGCCAACGTCCATGCCGCCCACGCCCTCCGTGGTCACGTCTATGCCCTTCGCGTCAAGGTACTTCACGATGTTCCGCTTTGCGTCGATGTCCTGTTCACGCGTATGGCCGTGCCATGGACTGATGGGCGAACGCATTCTAATAGAGTGCCTGCCGTTAGCCCCGACCACCGGAAACGGCACCGCGGAATGGAATGCGTCTACGTGGATCGTGCCTGCCTCGCAGATGGGAAGAAGCTCGCACAGGCGGTCCACGCGCTTCTGCAACAGCCCCTTCTCCCATTCCGCCGCGTAGCTCACCTTGTACCCCCAGTCGCCGAGGATGTACGTGCCGTCCTTCTCGCGTGCGAGCACGTCCTCGCGGACGTACTCCTTGAAGAGCGGACTGTCATCGTATGCGTCGAAGAGGTTCACGTGCAGGCTCACCGTCGTGTGGTGCTTCTTCGCCTCCCGCATGAGCCACCGGATGCTGTCGAGCGGGTCTTTGTCGCTCGCGCGGGCAACGGCCCTGTTGCCCTCGAAGAAGGCGGGGTACTTCGAGTCGTGTCCGTTGTACTGCCAGCCCACGAGATAGACGATCTTCGGAAGCCCGAGCGTGAGCGCGTCCATGCCCTTGATCGCCTCAAGCGCCTTTTCGCAGCTCATGTAGACCTTCTGTTTGCCGTTGTCACGCATCTTGTATTTGCCAAGATGCACCGGATCGAACTCCGCCTGCGAGAGGAAGAGCTTGACGACATACGTCTTCGAGTAGTCGTGGCGCGGATGGACCGCCCACTTGAAGTCGGCCTGACGAAACTCATTCGTCTTGACCGGCCCCTCAAGCGCAAACACATCCGCGTTCGCCGCGCCCACGAGCAACCCGGCGGCAACGCCTGTTGCAGCCAATGCAATGATACGTTTCATTCTTTGTGTCTTTCGTCTCATGTTTTTCTGCGGAAAAATCATCCGCGAAAGAGGTAATTGCACACACTCATCCTCGGAATGAATTAATGGTTATCGGCCGGCCGCGCGTGCCAAGGGATGAAAGCGGCGTCACGGCGATGGCCGCCGCCGCTCCCGCCGGCAGATCCTGATTCGGAATCTCGACCTCCGTCACCCCGCCGTTCGTCTCGTGCCCGATGCCCATGTTGCCGCCAGCCGCGTAAACCGCCTTGCGCAGCTCGCCATTGACCGCCAGCTCGTACGCATAGACCCGGCACTTCGGGTTTCCGTCGGCAAGGGGTATCTTGACCTTGCCGCCCTCGACGACGAGCTTTGCGCCTTCCCGAAACTGCGGCTCGCCGATCACCTTCTTCAGTTCCTCCCTGGAGAACGGATGCGGCTTCACTTTGCCGTTCTCGATCTTGCATGCGTCCAGGGGCATGATCCAATCCGTTCCCAGGCTGCCCCCTTCGCCAAACTCGCGCCGCTCGATCGCCATCATGTCGTCGTAGAGGCGGAACACGTACCCCTGGCGGGCCACGCCGATTTTCTCGCGTTCGCCACCCTCGAGCTTCGCCTTGGTGATGTAGGCGTCGTGCGCGAACGGCAGCCACCCCTTCGGCAGGCACGCCGGCACCTGTATGGCGACCGCGCCGCCCCAATCGAATATGACGTTCCAGTTGGACGCGCTGTTGTGCCAGTGCCCGAAGAGGCTGACCGCCTCGGGAAACTTCGCCATCGCCCGGTTGAGCGCGGCGTGGGGACGGATGTGCGAGAGGACGAAGAACGGCTTGCGCCCGTCGCGAAAGCCCTGCTTCTTCTCGATCACCTTGACGAGCCGCGCGATCTTTCTTTCCTCCGCGCCATAGTGGCGCCCGAAAAAGTGGTAGCCCTTCACCTCCTTGTGCCACACGGGCTCGTACGTTTCGCCCCACACCCGCTCCCAGCTGGAGGCGATGTCCGTCGCGAGAATGCGCCGCGCGCGCTCCTCCGGATCCTTGAACACGCGCTCGACCTTGAATCCCGTGTCGTTTCCGTACTGCCAGCCGTCGATCTCGTGATTGCCCGTGACGAACAGCTTCTCGATCCGGTGGCCGTCCGGCGCAAGTCCCTTGGGGAACACCTTGTTCCACGCCTCCGCGTGGAACTCCAGCTCCCGGATCTGGCCGCGGTGCGCCGCGTCGCCGCAGTGTACGACGGCATCGACGTTCTGGCTGCGGAAATACTCCAATGCCGAAATAAGGTATTTGTGCGGGAACGTCCGCGCCGCCTTGAGACCGGTGTAGTCGGTTCTGAGGTGCGTATCGCTGAGCGCGCCGAACACCAGCTTCGCGCCCTTCGGCGGCTTCCAGCCTTTCGGCGCCGCAAAGAGCGTGCGCCCGCCCGCAGCGGCGAACCCAAACGCCGCAAGGGCCTCCCCCAGGAAACCCCTTCTCGTGACTCTCATTTCAGGCATCCGACAGCCTCCTGCGCTGTTTCATGGAAAAACGCCTAGATTATATCACAATTCAGAAAGCTTCACGTGAAGAAACCGCAAAAAATTTCCATGGCTGCTCCCGCATGGGGAGTTTGACAGGGGCAGTCCCCGCAGATCTCTGGAAAATCCGGAACCTCCGGAAAATCCGGAAGATCCGGAGAATCCGGAACATCCGGATATCAGCGCACAAAGATGACGAAGCCAGACTTGACCCAACGCCACGTCAGTTTCACCGCCGGGTCGCCATCCTTCCACGTGTAGCCGCGTGCGCCATTCACGGACCGCGCAAGCTCAGTGCCTCCGTCCAGCGTCTCAACCTTGCCAAGCGGTCTCAAGTGTCTGCCCGTGTTCGCGTCCACGGCCTGGCCAGCCGTAAACGTCCACGTGCCGCACACGTCGTATGCGCCCGGTGCCTCCGTGGGCACGTAGTCCCCCTCCACGGCCACCAACACGTTCGTCTCGGTCAAGGCGCCGTGGAAACGCGCCTCGTCCACCTTGCGGTTCTGCACGAGCTCCTCGTTCGTCAGCGCCCGGTTGTAGAGGCGGAACGCATACGTGGTGCCTTTCATGTGACGACGTTCTGTGCCCCCCGGGCTCGACCCGGAACCGCCAATCGACCACATGCGCGCACCGAGCGCGGAAGCCGTGCCTGAGGCGCATCCGTTGCCGGAGGTCGGTATCGCGGTCCCTTCCGTGAGCATGAATTTCGTAGGCGTGAAAATGCCCGTGTAGTACTTGCCGCTCCAGTTCATGGAAGGACGGTTGGCGAAGAAGTTTGGAGATCCGTTCAGCTTCCATTGAATGGATTCCTTGCCGAAGAGGCCGTTGTCGCCCGGCAAGCCGCAGAGCGTCGGCCAGTTGGCCTTCTGCCCGTTCACGTCGAATTCGACGACGCCCTGAGCGGTGAACTCCTTGTCGAGCGTGATCAGGTCCTTGGTCCATGCGCACGCGCCCTGCCAGCCATCGTTGTTCGGCGAGAACACGCATCCGTTCTCCGCCCAGGAGTGGAATTTCGAGCAGTTGAACCACACGCTGCCGCCGAGCGAGGCGGAGTTGACCCATTCGACCGCCGCGCCGTTGTGCGGACGCGTAGTGCCCTCGTTGTAGATGCCGTCGAGGTTCAGAATCAAGCCCGACTGCACGTAGTCGCCGATGTCGAAGTCCGCCGCCGTGCGGTAGCCCTCGGTCATTTCGTAGCGCCAGGTGAGGCGGCGGTTGGCGCCGTTCGCCGTGGGCGTGAAGGTGTAGGTGTCCGCGTCGTCAACCTGGGTGAAGGCAATCGTGCGCGCAGCCGTGTCCATCGTCTCGAGCAGATAGCCCTTGAGCGTCCACGTGAAACCATTGGCAGTCACCGTCGCTGGCGCTGTGACGGTCTTGGAGCCCGTGCCGCGCACGAGCCAGTTGCCCGTCTCGCACGCCGCGCCTTCGTGAGACGCGCGCACCGTCACGAGGTCCTTCTCCGTGGACTCGCCCCACCGGCCGCGGAAGCGGATGTTGTCGAGTTCGCGGTTGCGCGCGACCTCCTCGTTCGAGAGGATGCGGTCGTACACGCGCAGACAGTAACCGCTCCCCGTCAGCTCGCGCGTTGCAGCGTTGTCGCCCGAGCCGCCGAAGAAGTATTCTCTATTGCCGATGGCGTTGGAGGTGCTGTGGAACGTCATGGGCGGCGCGACGCGGCCGTCGCCCAGCGCCGCGGCGGATCCATCGACATAGGCCGTGGCGAACACGCCGTCCCAGTCGCGGATTGTCGGGCGCGGATCGGCGCCCACCTGGTTCTGCTTGAAGATGAGGTCGGCGCCCTTGTTCTGGGTGAACAGCTGGAATTCGTCGCTTTGTATGCCGAAGTAGGTGGGATACGACACGTTCTGGCTTGTGGTGATCATGTCGTAGCCGATCTGCACGGTGGTCTGGTGGGCGAGCGAGATGGAAGGCGCCTTGAAGTAGCTGCCGCCGGTGAAGACGTACGCCTTGTCGCTCCAGGCGCCCGCGCCTTTCGCGTCACTGTCCACTTTGCGCGTCGCCACGCCGCCGGCCGAGCCGAGGTTGGCCCACGTCGTCGCGTCCATGCTGTGCTCCGACGTGAGGCCCGCGTTGCGTATGGCGTCGAGGTGGATCAGCAGGCCGTTCGGCACGTAGCAGTCGGCGTCGTAGGCCAGCACGCCGTCCGTCATCTTCCAGTGCCAGGTGAGGCGCGTCTGGGCCCACGCCGCGCTGTTCGTGCATTCGACGGAGTTCCCCGTTCCGGTCTTCTCGATGATCCAGCGGTCGCTTGCGGCGTCGTAGCGCTCGAGTTTATATCCTGTCGGCTGCCAGACGCGGCCGGCGGCGTCGGTTGCGCTCGCGGGGGCGGTGAAGATCTGCGAGGCGCCGTTTATCGTGTAGCTGCCGACGCCCGTGCCGGAAAGCCCGCGCATGGAATCCTCGACGGTCACCGCGGCGGCGCCCGTCCAGGGCTCTTCGGCCGGAGTGGATGCAATCGCGTCCGCCGGATCGGGCAGCGTTTCGGCGTCGGGCCCCGCCGCGACACTCGCGGCGATCATCTCGCCGGTGAAGGCGACATTCCACACGCGGAACTCGTCCACCGTGATCTTGGCGTCGGGATCGTTCCACACATGGGAGTCGCCGAGGAAGAAGCCGTTTTGCGTGAAGTCCTTCAGTAACCAGTCGCGCGCATCGACGGAGGCGGTGCCGACGAGTTCGTGCGTGGTGGCGTTGTAGAGGTACGCCGTCGCGGTCGTGCCGCCGCGCTCGGTCTGGATGGGCTTCAGCACGACGGCGAGATAGTAGGGTGAGCCTGTGGTCAACGCCTTCATAGAGCCTGCCACGTGGCCCGTGCTTCCGTTGAGGCTCGTCATGCGGAGGGACGGTGCCGTCGCGTCGCCGCCCTGGCGGAGCGTGAACGCGATGATGTCGGTGTCGCCGGGACCTGTGTGGAAGAGGCGCGACCAGTTCTGCGCCTCGTTTTCGGTGAACCACAACTCGATAGTCGCCTGGCCGTTCACGGGCAGGAAGTTCGCGCCGAAGCTGACATGGTCGTTGTGGTTGCCGGATGTCGTGTTGGACATCGTACACGTCGCGTTGTTTTCGTCCAGCGCCGCGTCGCCCGCCGGAACTGCGGCGCTCCCGCCCTCGACGGCGTCGTCCCAGCTGCCGTTGAACGAGTAGCGGTGTACGAGCGCGGGCGTCTCCGGCGCGCCGTCCGTAATCTCCGCCTTCTCCAGCACGAAGTCGTCGAAGATCGTTGATTGATCCTTGTCCACGCAGTAGCTCTTGACCTCTATGCGATAGACGCCGGGCGATGAAAAGTACACGTTGCGCACGAACTTCTGCCAGAAATTGTCCTTGGTGGTGCTGCCGGAGTAGAGCTGCGTGCCGCCGATGCTGAACGTAAACGTGTTGCCGTTATTGCCGTTGACGCGTGCGACGAACTTGGCGGAGAACTTGTACAAGCCCGGCTCCGGCACCGTCACGTCCTGAAAGAGAATCAGATCGCCGGCGTCTTGCGCCGGCTGCATGTAAGCAGCGAATATACCGCACTGGTCCTTCAGCGCGCTGTGAAGCAGCCAGCTCGGCGCCGCCGTCCCGCGCACGAGGTTGACGTTTAACGCGCGCAGCACCTTCCAGGCGTTACCAAAGGACGCCCCTTCGGCGACACTGGCTCTGTTGCCGGTGTACGGGCTCGAATCGAAGTCGCCGTTCGCGATGAGGTTGACGCCGACGCGGGCGTTGACGGAGGCGGACAAAACGAGTCCGCCCGCGATGATTGTCATCATGCGGTTCATTGCTTTGTTCCTTTCGCGCAGGGCGCTAGGCCAGCATCATGTTTCCTGCCGGTTGCTAACATAGTTACCCTTTTTTCGTTGAAAGTGTACCATATCGCTCCGCGAACTACAAGCGGTTTTTGAGGTAATCGGTCAGCGCGGGCGCATCTGAGTTTTTCACCCATACGTAGTGGGATTTGGAAACAACCATGACAACTTTCAAGAACAACATTATCCTGCGGGCGTACCTTGAACATTCAGAAATGTGGTAGTTTGAGGATCGGCAAATGGGCGCGGGCGAGTTAGCCCGCGCGCATAAGGTAAGTTGTTTCAAACAAGTTGTTTCCAATCAACAGGAGATACTGCGGAGAATTACGGAGATGCGCCCGGTCAGCGCGGCGGACGATTCGGTTCCTTTGCTTTTGCTTTTAGCATAACGCGGCGTAGGGCCGCCCGGCGCTCCGGCGTCAGGCCGTCGTGGGCGAACAGGCAGAACCCTTCCGGATTGGCGTCCAGTATCCGCGGCAACGCGGCCTCGAGCTCGGCCGGCGTGAAGTCGTGCAGATACAGTCCCGGAAAGATCGGGAAGTTCCCGTCGACGGCCTTCCGCGCCTCGGATACGCAGGAGAGGATCCACGCGCACCCCTCTCCGTAGAAGCTGGCGTAGTCCATCGGAAAGGCGAAGTCGAGCTTGAAACGGCTCCAGTCCTGGCGCACCATCTCCGCCGACATGCGCGGCGTGGGGAACACCGCCGCGCCGCACGGCTTGCCGGCCGCCCGCACGGCGTCGGCGACGAAGTTCGCCGCGTGCGCAACGCTGTTGAGCCGCCACTCCGTCCAGTCCGCGTCCGTCGCCTTCGGCTCGCGCCCGAACCGCGCCTTGCATCCGGCGCAGTAGCAGAAGTCGAACTGCGGGAGGATCGTGCTCATGTCCAGGCCGTATTTCGGCCACAGCGCCTTCGGCAGCACCACGTCAGGCATTCGGATGTAGTCCATCTGCAGGGCGTCCACCTCCGGAATGGCCGCGATTTCCAGCGCCTTGCGCTTCAGATGTTCACGCACCTCCGGATTGCTCGGGCACAGAAACTGGTAGTACGAGACGAAGGGCCGGTTCGTCGGGTCGTGGCAGCTCTTTCCCTGCGCGCTCGTGGCGTACCACTGCGGATGCGCAAGCGCCTCGCGGTCGCCGGGGCGGTTGAGCGTCCAGAACCACGCGACGGTGCGCATTCCGGCGGCCTTTCCGAGTTTCGACACGCGGGCGATGCCGTCCGGCGAGCCGTCGACGATCAAGGTCGTGACGCCGGCGTCCGCCCAGGCGCCCACGGACTTCGCGGTGACCGAGGCGTCGTTCCCGTGCACCCAGAGCCCGACCGTGGGGTCGGGCCGCTCGGGCGTTCCGACGGGATTGGCGGATATCCTCACCCGCCCCCAGTGTTCCGGGGCGTGGATGGTCTTGAGCCGGGTGGGGGCCCACACCGTGTTGCGCTCCACTCCGTCCACATGATCGACACGGGAGAAGTTCATGCGCATCACGGTTCCGGGGGGCGGCGGCGAGCCCCTGCGGGGCAACGAGGAATGGCCCGTGATCGACTCCCAGGGCCAGGCGATCTCGACCGTCCACGAGGTGTCGTCGCCCTCGCCGTCGTTCAGCGTTCCCTGGAGCGTCACCGCCGTGCGCAGACCCTTGATGTCCCAGTCGTGCAGTGCCTCGTTGAACGGTCGGCCGTACGGCGCCGTGAGGAAGAGGTCCCAGACCGTGTTCAGCTGGTTGATTTCAAGTTCAAGGTAGTTGCGGCCCGTGGCGCTTGGGTCGATGAACACCTCGAAGTCGTCGTCGTGGTAGATCACGCTGTCGCGCTTCGTGAGCGTGGCGCGGAGCGTTTTCGCCGGCAGCGTCGCCGACAGGTAGAGGAACGTGTCGTCATACGCCATCCGGATGTCTGCGCCGAATTCGCTCTTGCCGCCCTCGAGGTCCCTCATGGGCGAAAGGGGCTTCGCGAGCCGCCAGACCTCCTCGTCCAGCACGCCGTCCACCTTCACGGGGCTCGTCGCGCGCTGGCAGACCGCCGAAGGAACCGCCGCCGCCGTGAACGCCAGCCCTGCGGCGACGATAGCCGAAACAAATCCGGTTTTCATGTCTGTATCCTTTTTGTTCTTACTTGTCTTGACTGTCGATGACGCCGTATGGAATCTTGCGCCTGCTTCACATTGCGCTCATTATACAACAAACCCCGCTTGCGGTGCAAGCGGGGAGTCGCGATTTACATTTACGGGGTGTAATTCCCCGCAGTATCTCCTGTTGATTGGAAACAACTTGTTTGAAACAACTTACCTTAT
>CAMKJU010000153.1 GCA_946413265.1 uncultured Lentisphaerota bacterium | reverse complement strand
CCTTCTCCGCAGGCGTTGCGCAGGCCCTGCATCTTCCTGCGCCGAGGGACTAAGCGCCTCCGGCCAATAAATGTGCTATACTATCCGCGTCCCTAGAAGGAGAAGATAAATGAAGAAAGCGACAATTGAGACGAGCATGGGTTCGATCACGGTCGAACTCGACGACGCGAAAGCGCCGGTCACCGTGAAGAATTTCCTCGATTACGCGAAGAGCGGCCACTACGACGGCACGATCTTCCACCGCGTGATCGACGGGTTCATGATCCAGGGCGGCGGCTTCACGAAGGCCATGGACCAGAAGCCCACGAAGGCGCCCATCAAGAATGAGGCCGCGAACGGCCTCACCAACAAGCGCGGCACGATCGCCATGGCGCGCACGATGGTGGTCGACTCCGCCACGAGCCAGTTCTTCATCAACCTCGTCGACAACGACTTCCTCAACTTCCGCGCGCCCACGCCGCAGCACTACGGCTACGCCGTGTTCGGCAAGGTCACGGACGGCATGGACGTGGTCGACAAGATCGCGAAGGTGAAGACCGGCTTCGCCGGTCCCCACCAGAACGTGCCCGAGGAACCCATCGTCATCAAGAAGGTCCACGTGGCGGCGGAACCGGCCGCGACAAGCGCGGCCGCTCCCGCGAAGTGAATGATACGCCCGAAGAGTTGACGACCGTCGACGGGACGGTGAAGAGCATCGTCTTCCGCAACGACGAGAACGGCTTCACCATCCTGCACGTCACGCTTGCAGACGATGGGCGCTTCCGTCTTGCCCAGCGCGAGGTGACGGTACTCGGCACCTGCGCGGCGGCATGGGAAGGGGAGGAACTGCATGCCACGGGACAATGGGTGAACGACCCCGTGCGCGGACGCCAGTTCAAGGCGAAGAGCATTTCCTGCATCCCGCCGAAGTCAACCGAGGGCGTGCGTCGCTACCTTGCGAGCGGTCTCATCTACGGCATCGGTCCGGTGCTCGCGAACCGCATCGTGGACAAGTTCGGCGCCGACACGATGGATGTGCTGGAGCATCACTCCGGCCGTCTCCGCGAAATCCCGAAGCTCGGTCCGAAGAAGATCGAGAAGATCCGCGAGGCGTGGCGGGAGGCGCGCGGTACGCGCGAGCTGATGATCTTCACGCAGACGTACGGCATCTCCGTGGCGCAGACCACCAAGATTTACCGCCGTTACGGCCCCGATTCCATCGCCGTCATCAAGGCCGATCCCTACCGTCTCAGCCGAGACATCTGGGGAATCGGCTTCACGACGGCCGACCGCATCGCGCGGGCGGTGGGCATGCCGCACGACTCGCCCCTGCGCGCGCGCGCCTCGATCTTATACACGCTCCAGACGGAGGCGGACGAGGCGGGACACTGCTGGACCTCCGAGCCCGACTTGCTCCTCCACGCGCAGGAGCTTGTGGGCATCTCCGTGGAGAAACTCGCCGAGGCGCTCGCCGCCGAAGTCGACGCGGGACGCGTCGTGCGCGAAGACGGCCGCATCTTCATGAAGGATCTCTTCTTCGCCGAAAACCGTGTGGCGGCGAAGTTGCGCCAGTTGCTCGACGCGCCGCAGTCCTTCGGCGAAATCGACCCCGAGCGGGCGATCAAGTGGTGGGAACAGAAAACCGGCTTCACGCTCGCCCCCGCACAGCTCAACGCGGTGCGTCTCGCGCTACGGTCGAAGGTGTGCATCGTGACGGGCGGACCCGGCGTGGGCAAGACCACGATCATCCGCGCGCTCGTGGAAATCTACGGCGCGCGCCGCGTGGGCGGCAAGCCCGTGATCAAGACGCTCCTCTCCGCGCCCACCGGACGCGCCGCGAAGCGCATGACGGAATCGACCGGCGCGCCCGCGGTGACGGTACACCGCCTCCTCAAGTACAACCCGCAGACGAACGAGTTCACGTACAACGCGGACAATCCCGTGTCCGGCGACGTGTTCGTGTTCGACGAGACGTCGATGGTGGACATCAAGCTCATGGATGATCTCCTCGCCGCCTTGCCCGCGCACGCGACGCTCATCCTCGTGGGCGACACGGACCAGCTCCCCTCCGTCGGCCCCGGCAACGTGCTGCACGACCTCATCGCCTCCGGCGCGATCCCCGCCGCGCGCCTCACGGAGATCTTCCGCCAGGACAGCTCCGGCCTCATTGTCCGCAACGCCCACCACGTGAACGCGGGCGAGCCGTTCGAGACGAGTACGGCGGGCGAGAGCGACTTCTACTTCATCCAGCAGGAAGACCCGCAGAAGGCGCTCGCCTACGCGCTCGACTTCATGGTCACGCGCATCCCGCGCAAGTTCCGCATGGAACCGCTGCAGGACGTGCAGGTGCTCACGCCCATGCGCAAAAATCTCCTCGGCGCGGAGAACCTCAACGCCGTCGTGCAGGAGCGTCTGAACGGAACGGGTCCGTCCCTCCAGCGCGGCGGCACGGTCTTCCGCGCGGGCGACCGCGTGATGCAACTGCGGAACAACTACGACAAGGACGTCTACAACGGCGACATCGGCTTCGTGAAGGCGGTCGACGCGGAGAGCCGTTCGCTCGTGGTGCTGTTCGACGGGCGTCCCGTGGAGTACGGACGCGGCGACCTCGACGAACTCGTGCTCGCGTACGCGACGACGATCCACAAGTCGCAGGGAAGCGAGTACCCCGCCGTAATCCTGCTCCTCCACCGCCAGCATTACATGATGCTCGAGCGCAACCTGCTCTACACGGCGATCACGCGCGGCAAGAAACTCGTCTTGGTGATCGGCTCCGCGTGGGCGGTCAAGAAAGCCATTGAAACCAACACCGTGCGCGAACGCCGCACGACCCTTGCCGAACGCCTCAGGTGATGAATTCCCTGGTAGAACGGGCTGCCAGCCCGTTCACGGCGCGTTGAGGACAACGCGCCCTACCATGCGGGCGGCGGTCGCGGGGCGACCGCCCTACCGATCGGCGGTTTCATCGAAACCGCCCTACCGAGCCGAACGCCACGCGGGGATTTTGTCAGAACAGGTCGCTGTGCGATCCGAGGCGAAGGCAGACGAGTTCCAGGCGGTCTTCCACGATCTGGTAGATGAGGATAAGGTCGGACTCGACATGGCAGTCGCGATACCCCGCGTAGTCGCCGGAGAGCGCATGGTCGTGGAGCGTCGGTGGAAGCGGCTCCTGGGCGCAGAGAAGCCGCACGACAGATTTGATTTCCTCTGGGTCTTTCCCGCGCCGGATGATTCGCTTGAAGTCCCGTTTGAATGTCGATTTATAGACAGGCGTGAGCATGGCGGTCAGTCCTTCATTAGATCGGCAAACATCTCATCGACAGAGTTGAACGGCCCGTATGACGGTTCTAGCCCGGCCATGTCGCGGTCAAGGACGGCACGGGTTTCCGCGTTGGGGTATTCGTTTGCCTCCTCCTCTTCGGTGCGTTCGCGTTCCAGCGTGATGCCGTACGGAAATCCGCGGTGCTCCAGGGTGTACATGAGAAGAACGTTCATGCCCGTCGATGTGGTCATGCCGAGACGGGAGAAGAGATCATCAGCCCGACGCTTGATTTCAGGCTTGACACGAAAGGCGATTGTTGACGTAGCCATTGCAGATGCTCCTATTTGTTTGACGGATGCGAATAGTTTAGCACAATTGCCTTGCAGATGCAAGAGGTGCAACGTGCTGGCCGCGCGTTCTACGATTTTGAAAGGAACGAAACGATGAAGAATGTGGTGTCATTTTTGATCTTGGCGGCGGCGTGGGGACACGCCGCCCTACCGGCGGCCGCGACAAGCGCGGCCTGCGCTCCGTCGCGGCCGCATTGGAAACGACCCCGGTGCGCGTGGTGCGATTATGGTGCGGAACGAGAAATGAGTTGCGCAAAAGTGGATGAAATGAGAACACCATGGGTTGAGCCTTGACGCGGGTGGCCATGGTTTGATATACTGGCCGTATGAGAAAAAGGCTAATTTTCTTTGCGGCGGTTTCGTGTTCAGTCGTTGCGTTGGCGGCGAGTTCCTGCGCGGCGGCGGAGAGCGCTGGGCGATAGTCGCTGATGTGTGCCTCGTCATGAAGCGGATTGCTGTGATATGCGAAAGGGATCGCGCCTTTGGCCGCGGCCTCTGCCTTGGTGTAGCCGGGGCGGCGGCGAGGGAGAGGAACTGGTTCCTTGAGTTCGTGGACGATCTGTCCGTCGTGAAGTCAACCCGGCTCGTCGGTTTCGACGGAGTGATCGCCCGCATTTCCGACGACGGCATCGCGGAGGACTTGAAGGCCACGGGGCTTCCAGTCGTCGACGTGTACACCTCCCGCACCCGTCCGGGATTCGGCTCTGTCGACGGCGACCAGCCGGGCATCGGACGCCTTGCGGCAGAATTCCTCGTTTCGCGACGGTACGCTCGCTTTGCCTACTGCGGTTACGACGGCATCAGCTACTCCGACGTGCGCCGGGATTCCTTTGTCGCCGCCCTTGCGGAAATGGGCTTCCCCTGCAACGTGTTCCACACGTCCAAGGACGTGGCGGACGAGTTCAATACCGTTCCGAGGTACAAGGAGACCGTTGGCCTCGGTCGAGACTCCTCTGAACTTTCCGCCTGGCTTCAAGCCCTGCCCCCGCAGACCGCCGTATTCTGCTGTCACGACGTGCGGGCGTGGCAGGTCCTCGCGTTGTGCAGGGCGGTGGGGATTGCCGTTCCGAAGCGTCTTGCGGCGCTGGGCGTGGACAACGACGAGCTCGTGTGCTCGTTCACGTCGCCGCCCCTCTCTTCCATAGACAACTCGGCGTTTCGCTTCGGAGAGGCGGCGGTCGGTCTCCTTTCGCGCATGCTGCGCGCGCCCAAATGCAGCAAGGGACCGAAGCACATCGTAGTGGGGCCGCGCGGCGTGTGCGAAAGGGGTTCTACGGCGCTCTGTTCCCCCGACGCCGAATGGGTCGCGGACATCATGGAATACATCGCCCGCAACGTGGAACGCGGCGTCCGCGTGGACGAGGTCGTGGCGTATGCGAAGCGTCCGGCCACCGCCGTTGAGCGCGGCGTCAAGAGCGTCACGGGAAATACCGTCCAGTACCACATTCTCTGGACGCGCCTCGAAACGGCCAAGAAAATGCTTCTGTTTTCGCTGAAGCCCATTGCGGAGATCGCCCGTCTTTCTGGTTTCGCCTCTCCGCAGTATTTCAGCCGCTTCTTCAAGGCCAAGATCGGCGTTTCTCCCGAGGCGTTCCGGGGACAAGGCACTTGAACCGCATGGCGTGCACCTGCGCACAGTTAGCTCCGCCGTGAAAGTGTAACTGTCCGTGCCGTAAAAGTACAATTGACTTGCACATATTTTACGGGTACAATATACCGCAATGCATCAAGCCTTATCAGGAGAAGCGAAAATGAAAATGGCGCAACTATCCCCATCCATATGCGCGGCGGCGCTGTTCGCGGCATTCCTGTCGCCTGCGGCGAATCTGGACTTTCCAAACATCAAAGAGGTTATCGTCACGACAAAGTGCCACCTCGACGTGGGCTACACCGCGCCGGTGCCGAAGCTGATGCGGAAGTACAGCACGACCGACCTGGACAGGGCCTTCGCCCTGTTCGAGGCGGACAAGGAAAAGCCCGCCGATCTCCGCGTTCGCTGGACTGTTCCGGCATGGGCGATGGACGTGATGCTGGAGAGGACGTCTCCCGACCGCCGGGGGCGGCTTGAGGAGGCGATCCGCCAGCGTCGGCTGATGTGGCACGCCTACCCGTTCACCATTGAGACGGAAATCTCGGGCCTCGAGGAAATGGTGCGCCTGTTCGCGTACGGTTCACGCCTCTCGCGGGACTTCGGATTCGACTTGCCGCGCCACGCCAAGCAGACGGACGTGCTGGAGCACGCCTGGGCCATGCCCACCGTGCTGGCGAACGCGGGGGTCAAATTCCTGCACCTGGGCGTGAACAGGGGGTCGAAGCCGGACGCCGAGCACGCAAAGATTCCCCCGCTCTGCTGGTGGGAGGGGCCTGACGGCTCGCGCATCCTTCTCCAATACTGCCCCAACTACGGCGAGTTCCGCGAAGGGCGGCTGACAGTCCCCAGGGGATGGCGTCACAGGACGCTGCTCGTTTACGGCATGAGGGGCGACAATCTGGGGCCAATGTCCCCGACTGAGGCGGCGGGAATGCTGTCCGTCGTGCAGAAGTCCCTGCCTGGCGCGAAGGTGCGCTTCGGCGACCCATCGGAGTTCGCGGAGGCAATCATCGCCGAGGAGAAGGTCCGTCCCACCCTGCCAGTGATACGTGGCGACATGCCGGACACATGGATTCATGGTGCGATGACGGCTCCCGAGGCGACGAAGCTGCACCGCAGGTCCAAGGGCGACCTGATCACGCTGGGCGTCCTTGACACCATGCTCCGGGCGCTCGGCGCGTCCACCCCTCCCGTAGCCGGGGAGCTTGAACGCGGCTTCAGGAACGGCGGGCTCTACTCGGAGCATACGTGGGGACTCAGCGGCGGAGGGGTGAGGGGCCCCGCGTTGTTTCGTGACGACTGGCGGAAACGGTACGAGGCGGGGGCGTACAAGTGGTTCGACGACTCCTTCGGTTACCATGAAGACTACGCCCGTCGGGCGTATGCGGTTGCGCAGGACGGAATCAAGAATCGCCTGGGGACGCTTGTGCGGAGCGTCGCGGCCGTCGGCCCGCGCGTCGTGGTGTTCAATCCGCTGCCGTACGAACGCGATGCGGAGGTGGAGGTAGAGATGCCGGAGGGATTCGCGCTGCCGGGCGGCGTGCGCGACGGCGGGAAGGTGAGGTTTCTCGCGAAGGGCCTCCCCGCAGGCGGGTACAAGACGTTCGCGGCGAAGCGCGAGGACTGCGCCCGGCGGAACCCAGACGCGCGGGAGCGCGTCCCTCCCGTCTTGAACACGCGCCACTTCACGGCCAAGTTCGATCTTGAGAGGGGCGGCATCGCGTCGCTCGTCGAAAACGCGACGGGGCGCGAGCTGGTGAAGCAGGGCGGGCATGCGCTCGGGCAGTTCCTTCACGAGCGGTTCAGCCTGAACGACGTGAAGCGCTTCGTGTACGCCTATGCGCGCGGCAGCCAGCGCACCATGGACTTCGACTTCGGGAAGTCCGGAATGCCCGGGCCGGACAAGATCCCGTATGCCGCCCTGACACCGAAGAACTGGACGGCCACTATGAAGCGCACGTTGCTTGGAGCGGAAGTCGCGCTTGCGGCGGGCGACACGCTCGGTCTGGCCAGGGGATATGAACTGCGCTTCTTCTTCCCAGATTCCACGCCATGCGTCGACATTACGTGGAAAGTGACGGGAAAAGTGCCGTCGCCCGTTCCCGAAGGCGGCTGGGTGTGCCTGCCGTTCAACGTGGCGTCGCCCTCGTTCCGCGTGGGACGTCTCGGCGGCACGATCGACCCGGAGAGGGACATCGTGTTTTCCGCCGGACGAAACATGATGTGCATCGACCGCGCGATTACGGTGCGGAGCGGAACGGACGGCGCGGGCGTGGGCGTCGCCTCTGCCGACCTTCCGCTCTGGAGCCTCGGCAAGCCCGGCCTCTGGCGCTACGAGCCGGACTACGTGCCGACGGAGCCGGAGGTGTTCGCGAACCTCTACAACAACCAGTGGAACACCAATTTCCGGCTTTGGGTCGGCGGATCGTGGACGGCCTCGCTGCGCGTGTATCCGATTGCCGACGGCGCGAACGAGGAGCAGGCCGTGTTCACGCCTGCGTGGGAAGTCCGCCAGCCGTGTGCGGCCGCATTTGCGGAGGCCGGCGGAACGGGTGTCCTGCCGGCTGAAGGATCCGGCGTGTCGGTTTCCCGCCGGGGCGTTCGCGTGACGGCGTTCTGTCCGAATTCCGACGGCGCCGGCACGGTCCTGCGCGTGTGGGAGCAGGCGGGGAACGCCGGCGAGGTCACGGTCACGCTTCCCAAGGGCATTGAGGTGGATACGGTGCAGCCCGTCAACCTGCGCGGCGAGGCCGCGGGCGAACCAGTCGCGGTCAGGGACGGCAGGTTTTCCTTCTACCTCGGCGCGTGGGCGCCGAAGAGCTTCGTCCTGCCCGTCGCCTGCGGGCAGGACGCGGCGGCTTATCGCTTCTATCGCTTTTCCGTCGACCTGACCGCCGGCGACGGGATGCAGATTTCGGAACTGAAACTGTTCGACGCCACGGGCGACGTCACGCGCATGTGCGCCGCCGTGCGCTACGAGGCGGGCACGTTCAATCAGCGGTTCAAAGGACAGAGTCCGCTCAAAGCCGTGGACGGCGATCTGGCGACCAAGTGGTACGACGACCGCACGGCTGCGGACAAGCGCTCGGCGTTCGGCAAAGACGTATGGCTGGTTCTCGAATATGCGAAGCCCGTGGCGGCGACGCGCTACGAATGGCACACGGCCGACGACACGTCGCGCCACATCAGGCGCAATCCGCTCGCATGGCGCCTGCAGGGATCGAACGACGGAAAGAACTGGATCGACCTCGACGTCGTCGGGTGCGCCAATCCGCATACGTTCGACAAGACGCTCGCCTACTCGCGCCGGCTTGACGTTCCCCGCGAGCCGCCGGACGAAGCCATCGTCTATCCCGTTCAAACGAGCGACGGCCGCCGTCTCGTCTCGTACGAAGTGAACGGCACGGAGATCCACGAACTTGCGCCCGGCGCAAGATAGGGGCGATCGGCAACCATGCGCATTGCCGAGGACCGAATAGAAAAGTGCAATTGACGAGATTGTGAAAGTGCAATTGACTTATACGCCCTCAAAGAAAAATCCCATTGTCTGCTTGCACAGACGGCGGAGATTTTGCTGCACTTTGCGCCGTGGATTTCGTGATTATGTTTTTGCAGTTATGCGGTGCTTTTCAGGTCAAGTGGCTTGAACCGCAAACGCCATGAAAGCGGGGTTTATGAATTACCTCATGAAAAGCAAGAAGGAGTCAAAATGGAAACGAATAAACAGACTGGTTGTTCGCGAAGGGATTTTCTGATCGGGGCCGCGGGGCTCGGCATCGCCGCCGGCGGATGCCGCAGCGCCGGAGGCCTCTTCGACTTTACCGACGGAGCGCCGATGCACGGTTTCATGGCTCCGAAGCTGCCGACCATCCGCGTCGGCGTCGTCGGCATGGGCGGACGCGGCACGCACTTCCTCAAGCGCGCGCAGCTGATTCCGGGAATCGTCGTGACGGCGATCTGCGACAACGTGCCGAAAAAGATCGAGGCGTCGAAGCGCATCCTCGCCGACGCGAAGAAGCCGCCCGCAAAGGAGTATCTCGGCGAAGAGGCGTGGAAGGCGCTCTGCGAGGACCCGAACGTGGACGTGGTGTACA
>CAMKJU010000152.1 GCA_946413265.1 uncultured Lentisphaerota bacterium | reverse complement strand
CCCTGCCAGGTCTTCTCCATGCCGGGGATCTTCTTCGCCGCCTCGGTGAATATCTCGGCCTCGCGCTGGACGCGCAGCTCCGCGTCGTGGCGCATGATCTTGACGACGAGCTCCACCTTGTTCTCCTGCACCTCCATGACCGGCTGCCCGTCTTCGCCGAGCACCGGGCGGAGCGTGATGAACTGGGTCTCCGGGTCGGTGTAGGCCTCCTGCTTCGGCTTCGTCTCGACGTAGGTGAACTTGCAGAGGAACGCCTCGCCGACGGACGCCGCGCCGAGCGACTTCTCGAGCTCGATGGACTTGATCTTGCCGTTCGACTTGTTGATCATATCCATCAGGTGCGCCTGCACGACCTTGCGCGGAATCGGCGCGAGGTGGGTCTTCATGTCCGCGAGCGCGTCGGCGAAATCGCCCATGATCTCCTTCGGGAGACCCTGCATCATCTTCTGGAGGAGCGGGCTCGTCCCCTTCAGGATCGCGCCGGTGAACTTGTTGAGCGCCGACTTCTTCGCGCTCTCGAGCGCTTCGCCCTGCTTGTCGCCGAACTCGAACGTGTTCGCGTAGCGCATGGCGGCGGCGAGGCACGAGCGCTTGTCGGCCTTGGTGAGCGACGTGAAGTAGGTGGAGATCACCTGGCGGAAGAAGCCGACCTGTCCCGGGGCGTCGGAGGTCGAGGCGGCGTCGAGGATGTCGTTGAGGCTCTTCTTATCAAGCTCCGCCTTGATCTGCTCAGGCGTCATGTCCTTGTAGGGATCGGTCGTGAGCGCGCCCTGCACGTTCGCCTTGGCCATGTCCACCTTGAACACCGTGTTGACGAACGACTGCAGCTTTTCGCACCCCTTGTTCGCCATCGCCTGGATGACGCTGTCGAACTGCGCGAGCTTCTCGCCCGGCAGCTTCTCCGCGCTGCGGAAGAAGTTGGCGAAGAGCTGCAGCCCGTTCGGGCGCGCCAGCGCCTGGGCGAGCGTCACGCCGCCGGACTGCGCGAGGTACGCCTCGGAGAGGATGGCGGATATCTTGGCGAATCCCTCCTTCACGATGGCGGCGATCGGCGTCGCCACGGCGAAGTCGAGGACGTCTGGGTTCTTCAGGATCTCCGCGAGCGCGATGAGGCCCTTGTCCGTGGAGAGCGCCTTGCGCATCGACTCGCCCGGACGGTTCACGACGACGTCCGCGACCATCGTGTCGTCCGAGAACACGAGGTCGGCGACGAAGTCCTTGATGGCCGCCATCCCGCCGATGTCGCGGGGGACGATCGGGGCCGGCCCCGGCGCCGGCGGCGGGATCGCCTGCTGCACCTCGTCGGCATTGGCCACGATCGGCGCGGACACCTTGAACTCGCTGTGCCTGTCGTCCGGGTCGCCGAGCGGGATGTTCGCGACCTGCTCGAGCATGGCCTTCATGTCGTCGGGAAGCCCGGCGTTGTCGCGGACAAGCTTGGCGTGGTAGGCGTCGAGCTTGGCCTTGGTGTCGATCGGCTCCTCGTCGTTCGCGAGCACGCGCTCGGCGATCTCGACGAGTATGCCGGTGTTGTAGTTGCCCTTGCAGAGGTCGAATGCGTCCTCCGACTTGCGCTCGAGGATGAAGCAGGCGAACTGGCGCGTGAGGCTCGTGCGGTCGCTTGCGAGGATGCCGGCATTGAGGTCGTGGTTGTAGATGGTGTTCAGGAGGCCCTTCACCGTCGGCGCGCCGAGCGTCTGGAGGTCGGCGAGCGTGCGGCCGACGAGACGCGCGAAGAACGTCTCCGCGTTCGTGCCGAGCGCGACCTTCGTCTGCAGGTTGCCCGTTCCGAGGATCGCCGTGAGCTTGCCGTCCTCGCCCTTCACCAGCTTCGCCTCCTGTCCGAACAGGTGGAACGTCTCGGACTCCTGCGCGTTCGACGTGTGCATCTTGAATGCCACCTTGAAGAGGTCCGCGAAGTTGTTCTGAAGCGCGACGGTGGCCATGTTGCGCTCGTTGACGGCGTTCTCGCCCTTGCAGCGGTTGTGCTGCGCCGTCAGGAGGTCGGAAAGCGGGCGCCTCGTGGAGAGGAGCGAAAGCGCGTCCGTCAGCTCCATGGTGTGCTGTCCCTCGCGTTCCGCGAGGGCGAGGGCCGCGCGGTTCATGCTGATGCGCGTCTTCTTGTCGCTGCCGGACATCGCGGCGGTCTTCTTCGCCGCCGCGAAGTCCTCGGCGCTCACGGCGGCCAGCGACTCGGCCGTCATGCCCACGCCGCCCGCCGCATAGCGGTCGAGCAGCGTGCGCACGTGCTGGCGCGTCAGGGGCTTGAAGCGGGCCGCGAGAATCTTCTTCATCTCGGCCGTGTCGTCCGTGAGCTTCGTCTCGGCCGGGATGCCGAGCTTCGCGCGCACCTCGTTGATCTTGTCCTCCGGAACGCCGCCGTTCCGCAGGGCCGTGATGAACGCCTCCTTCACCGCGATGATGCGCTCCGGTGAAAGCACCACGTTGTTCTTGTCCGTCCGGTAGACGTGGTGGTCCACCTTCTTGAGCTCGTTCCTGATGTTGCCGTTCGCGTCCGTCTTGAAGTCCACGAGGCCGGCGTTGTAGCCGCCGCTCGCGATCCGGTTGAACTGCGCCAGGGTGATGTTGGGTGTTGCCATGGTCTTTTCTCTCTTTCTGTTGGTTGTCAATTATACCAAAACTCTGCCTCGTTTACACGCCTCTGGGCAATTGGTTACAAATACACTTCCAAAAAATTCACATTTCACCGTTCAATCCTGAAAAGCCGCGTGTCAAACCCCGCTCCACGCGGAGTCAGTCGCCACGCGTCAACTTGACGTTGTCGAACTCGAACCCGGACGTACCGGGGAAGAGATCCTCCAATCTGGCACACGTCGCCTGTGGCCGGGTGGCCTCGAACACGACGTCGCTGAAGCGCCAGTCGCGCACGTTGTCCTGCGGACGGCATCTGACGTCCGGCGCGCCCGGCGCCTTGAACCGGCAGTGCGAGAACGAGATGTCCTTGATGAACGCGATGGGCGTCGTCGTGCCAAGCTCCAGAAAGCGCATGGGGCGCAAGCAGGCTACGGACATGTTGGAGAAGCGGAAGTTCTCGGCGGAAAACGGCACGAGTGATTCGGGCGGCGGCGGCTCGAGGCCGCGTCCGCGCGGCGGGTCATAGTCCTCGCCTTTCGGCGCAGACGGCACGGTGAAGCCGATGCCGACAACGGAATGGGTGGAGATGATGTTGTCGAACGAGACGTCCCTCACCGGCCCGTCGCCGCGGAAGCCGATGCGGATCGCGAACGCGCTGTAGGAGTTGAGGATGCAGTTGTTCACGACCACGCGCTCGCAGGGGCGTGGCTTCTTCATCTGCTCCTGATGGGTGCGGACGATGAACGCGTCGTCCTGCGAGTTCACGATGCAGTCGCTCACCGTCACGTCGCGGCAACCGCCGAAGTGGAGGCCGTCGCCGTTGGGGAAGCGCCGGTCCGCCTCGATGCGCACGCCGCGCACGCCCACGCGGTCGCAGTCGAGGAACCACGTGCTCCATCCGGCGGGATGCAGGATCAGCACGTCGTCGAGCCGCACGTCGTGGCAGCCGACGAAGAAGACGCACCGCCCGGTGATGTTCGTGTGGCTGTTGCGGCGCCAGCGGTAGCCTGTCCCGTTCTTTCTCTTCTCCCGGTGGTGGAACTTCTCGGCGTTGCCGTCGATCGTGCCCGCACCCGTGATGGCGACGTTCGTCTGGCCCACTGTATAGAACATGGCGCGGCGGTTGAAGCGCGGCGCGCGCTCGGCGTTCCACACGTCGTTCGTCTCGAAGAGCGGGTACTTGAGAGGATCCTCGCCGCCGAGGAGCGTCGCGCCGCGGTCGATGTGGAGATCAACGTTGTTCTTGAGGTTGAGCGTGTAGGTGACATACGTGCCGCCGCCCGGCACGAGGACGCGTCCGCCGCCCTTCACGGCGCAGTCGTCGATTGCCTTCTGGATGGCGGCGGTGTTGTCCGATTTCCCATCCGGCCTCGCGCCGTAGCGCGTCACGTCATACTCCGCGGCCGTGGCGCACAGCGTGGCAACTGCCGTCGTCAATGCCAGAACTGCACACTTGCAGAATAGTTTTCGCATCGCATGAATCCTTTCTCCTGCACCCCGCCGGCAGATTTCCAGTCCACTTCGGCAATGGCCACATGTCTGCCGCGGCATTTCGGCAGCAACGAGTCGAGATTCGCATCATACCAGACCGAATTCGCTTTATGCTTTTCAAGACTACTCATGGTTCTCCTTTGCTTAGACGCCTTGTATTATACCAGAATTCATCCCCGTCGTGTTGGACGATTTTCAAAATGGAGAGGGACGCAACAAGTTGCGTCCCTCCCGTGACTTTCATAATCTGCCGCTGGGCGCGGACGGGTTAGCCCGTTACAATGAATCCTACTTGACCAAGATAACCAAGCCATTGGAAATCACGGTCAACATGAGATTCCCGTTTTCGTCAACCGAAACGCCTCTTGCCCACTTCGGCTTGTCGATCAAGTTGACCGTCTTGCCAGTGAAGTCCATCCCGTCCGTGAGCGCGTACTTTCCGACCTTCGGCGCTACTCCGACGGATGCCGACACCTTCACGTCAACCGTCCCTGGAAGCGAACTCGTCTTGTTAGACCCGAGCGCAAGCACGGGCGCAACCATCCTGTCCGTGAAGTTGAACGCGAGCGTCGCGCCGCTGTTGATTATGGTCTTGTCAAAGCCGAGTGTCGTCGTGCCGGATGCGGGAACCTCCAGCGTGGCGCCAGAATTGATCGTAAACGTCTGGTCGCCCGCAGACGTGGTGCTGCAGCCTGGCGTCATCGCGAGTGTCGCCCCGTCGTTCACCGTCAACGCGCGGTCGGTATATGAATCGGAGGTGAAGACGACTCTTCCGCAGCCTGTCACCGCCACCCCG
Organism: uncultured Lentisphaerota bacterium; assembly: GCA_946413265.1. Taxonomy (GTDB): domain Bacteria; phylum Verrucomicrobiota; class Kiritimatiellia; order RFP12; family UBA1067; genus RUG572. The sequence continues at coordinate 4,520 of CAMKJU010000152.1, read as the reverse complement.
TTCCAATAATTTTTCACGCCGCCGATTCTTCCGCTGAACGTGATAGTCGCGGGCTGGTCCGACTCGAACTGCGTCGTGCAGAGCGTGAACGTGCTTCCGTTGTTTACGCTGTATGCGTTTAATCCGGCCGTGCCCATGGACGCGGTCGCGCAAAGCGGATACAGCGAGGCGTTGTTGAAAACACATAATCTGCAGTTCTCTCTGCTGAACGCTATGCCGTCTTCGCCGACGGCGAGCGCCTTCGCGCTTAACACCACCCAACCGGGGGAGTTGAGCGTAATTCGGCCATCGACCGCGACGGCGCCGGCGGAATTGTTCTGCGTGAAATAGAAATCTCCGGAAGCGTGTGCTATGGTGAGCGATCCCGTGACGCGGAGTTTGCCGCCCGCCGCGACGGCGTTACAAAGGATCTTGTTGTTGCCGGTGAACGAAAGGCTGTTGTCTATCGTGACGGAGGAATTCGCCCCGACCGCTATCCTGGAATAGTCGCTGAACGCCGACGCCGTGAGCGCCCCCGTGAAGGTGATCACGCCGGAGCCCATCGTCAGCACGTCGAAAGCGGCGTCTGCGATGTCGGCATTGACGGTCGTGGCGATGGCCACGGCCGAGAAATCAAGCGTCGAACCGTCCGTAGGGGCAACGCCGCCGCCCCAATTCGCGCCGTTGGACATGTTGCCGTCGCCGGCGGCCCCCGTCCAACGGTTGGCGGGAACGGAGCCGACCGTCAGGACAAGTCTGTTGCCGACGACACTCCAGGCGGCAGTTTCTCCGCCTGTTGAGAAACTGAACTTTTCGCCCATTGCCGCAGTCACGCCGCTGTTCGCGAGAATCACGTAAACGCCCGGTGTGAACGCGCATCCGTTCAATGTGAGGTTGACCGTGCCGCTCGACGGAAGCGTCAGCGTCTGACTAACCGAAAGCACCGCATATCCGGCAGAGCAGGCGGCGATGTCGAGCGTGGAGCCGGCCGCAAACGTGAGGTGTCCACTGGTTCCGACAGTCCCCGCAGCGGCGACTTCAAGCGTCGCGCCCGAATTTACCGCGAGAGTCTCGCCGCCCGCCCCCATCATGTTGACGCCGGGGGTCATGGCGAGCGTCGAGCCGTCGGTGACCGTAATTCCGCGGTTTGAGCTTGAAGTGGAAGGGAACACGACCTTCCCGCAGCCTGTCACCACCCCTGCCGCCCAATAATTCCTCCTGCCTGTAAAATTCCCGGCGAACGTGATAGTCGCGGGCTGGTCCGACTCGAACTGCGTCGTGCAGATCGTGAGCGGCGTGCTGCCACAATACGATCCCATCCCCGCCGTGCCAAGCACTGTCGTTGCGCCAAGCGAATACACCGTGCCATTGTTCGTGAAAATGATCGGAACGTCCTTGCTAAAGGATATGCCTTTCAGCCCAAGGACAAGCGCCCTCGTATTCATCACCGTCCAGCCCTTCCCCGCAATCGTAATGCCGCCCTCGGCCACGACAGCGCCGTCGCAGTTGTTTTTCGCAAACAGGAAATCGCCTGTAGAATGCGTGAGGGTGAGCGATCCCTTGAGGTGGAGCTTGCCGCCCGCCGCAATCGTATTGCAAAGGGGCTGGGCGGTGGCGAACGAGATGTTGTTGTTGATGGTGACGGTGGAATTCGCCCCGACTGCGACGTTGGCATAATTGCTGAACGACGCAACCGCAAACGCTCCCGTGAAGGTGATTACCCCATTGCCCATTGTCACTGCACCAAACGTGCGGCCATCGCCGAAGTCCGCATTGAGCGTGGTGGCGGAAGCGATGGAAGAGAAGTCGAGCGCGTCGCCCGCAACGGGCGCAACGCCGCCAACCCAGTTGCCGCCGTCGCTCAGGCTGCCGTTTCCGGCTTCGCCATTCCATTCGACTGTATCCGCATACGCCGGCGAGAATACCACCGCTACGCAGACCGCCGTTACTGCCATCAGTTTGCTCATGTTCATTGTCTGTTTTCTTCCTTTGGGTTTGTTTTCATGCCGTCGGGCATAAATGGTTTTCGTCACGAAGCGGAAGCCTCTGGCGTGTGGACAGTCCCCGCCACCGTCAGAAATGCAAAAACGCCACGGCGCGGTGGCCTGAAAGGCCGCACGCGCCGCGTGTATGCATCAAAACTATCAGACGGGGCTAGACTATAATTACCCCCCCTGCAAATCTGGCAGTTTTGCGCAGTTATGATCATTGCGTTCCTCACGCCATTTCCGCCTGAAGCTTCTTTACCTGTGCGAGCGAAAGACCGGAAAACTTCGCGATGTCCTTCATCGCGAGCATTCCGCTCTTTATCATCCGCTTCGCCGTCGCAAACATGGTCTCGCGCTTGCCCTCTAGCTTGCCGCGCGCCTCGATTCTTTCCATAGCCTCGCACATGTAGTGCCACCCTTCTTCTGAATTCTTGAACTCACTGACTCTACTTCCTGAGAACGTCGAAATACATTTCCGCCGCATCGCGGCAAAGTAGATCGTGTATCAATCTGCCTATCTCGGTTTCGCTGCGCGTTGCGCCGTTCACGTAGATGATGTGCGTGCCGTCGCCCAAAGCCTCGCCCGTTTCATCCTCTCTTCGGCTGTAAGAATACACCTCCCTGCCGCCACCCATCACGTCGTCCTCGGTAATGAAGATGACGTATGTGTCTCGCAGCTTGCCAAAATCCTCGCCGGACTTCAGCGCGTTCGCGTCCATCAGCGCGGAGTTGTACCGCGCCCGCTTCGGCTCCGCGCCTTTGTCCGCGCGCTGGATCTCGATGTCGTATTCCCTGCCCTCCGAATCCCTCGCGAACACGTCGAAACGAACACCGCGTCCCTGAAGGCTCTTGATCGGATACTCTGTCTGCGACTTGACGACCTTCAGGTCCTTCTTGCCCAGAATGACCTGCAGAATCAGCTCGATGCACTCCGGCGCGTCCTCAAGGCATTTCGACATGAAGGTGTCGTCCATGAGCCGCATCTGCTCGAGTTCCGCAAGATACTCCGGCTTCATCGCGGATGCAGAACGCCGCGCCCTCGCCTTTCGGACGACGGTCTTGTCCGCTTTGCGCGCTCCGCTCTGCATACGTTTTACCATGTTGTCTTATTCCGCTTTTTACTCAAGAGTGGACACTGCCCAATCAAGTAAACGTGTACATTGTACCACATTTCATCGGACTTTGGGTTGAAAATTTAGTAGAAAAACAGACCTGATTTCTACTGTTTGGGCAACCACAACGCCGTCACACGATGCGGTCGCCCCAAACCGGCATGGCGGCCTTGAAGCCCGCCTCACGGAGTCCGCGCACCCTCTGGAGCGGTTCATCCTCGAACGCGACGCAGCGGTACTTGCCGGGGATGTGGCCGAGTTCCTGGTGGTGGAGCGTCAAAAAGAGTTTCGCCGGCATGGTCTCCCGCGCGGCCTTCAGGAAGTCGAGGTTGATGGCGCAGTGCCCCATGAAGATGTCGGGCTTGCCCTTCGGCTTCAGGTGGTCGTAGCGGTTGCAGTCGCCGGAGTGGAAGATCGTGAATGCATTCGGACCGTCGCCGCAGACGACCTCGAACGTCGTGACGGCCCACGGCAGCCACGTCTGGTGGTCGGCCGCGACGGTGTGGATCGTGACGTCCTTGAGCGTGAACGTCTTGTCGAACTCCCTGCAGTACCACCTCTTGCACAAGTAGAAGTTGGAGATGACGGGCTTGTCCGCCGCTCGCATGGCGTTGAGCATCCGGGGGTCGTGGTGGTCGCCGTGGTTGTGCGTGACGAGCAGGAAGTCGAGATGCTCCACGAGACGCATGTCCTGGCGGTGGAACACGTCGATGCCGAACGCGCACGACTTCGTCTTCACCAGCACGCCCATGTTGTAGAGATACCAGATGGCGGGCGTGTCGCCCGTCACCTTCGTGGACGTGAACTGGTCGAAGACGCGGTCGAATTCCCTGTCGTACCAGCGCATGACCGGGAACGCGGCGTGGATGGCGTCGATCTGCTTCTGCGGCGTCTGGCTGTGAAGGCAGGGGAGGAACGCGCGCGACGTAGACATGCGGTCGATCGCGCGCTGCACGACGCGGAGCGCGGGGAGGCGTTTCGCGTCATCGTACATCCCCGTCGCCTCGAGCTGCCTGATCGCGCCGTCGAACTCCTCGTCCGTCACGGCCACCACGTCACGCGCCGGGTCGGGGTCGTTCTTCTTCATGCGGCCCTTGACCACCTTGGTCTGCGCCGCGGCCACGCCGGCCGTCGCGACCGCGCCCAGGGCGATGAACGCACGCCTGCTGACCGTGCGACTTCCCGCATGCGGCTTTCCTTGCTTGGCTTTCTCTTTCATGGTTGTATTCCTTTTCCGATGGCCTTGCCGATTCCGGCCTTGCGCCCCTTGACCTCGAACGTGGTGCCGTTGAAGCTCCAGCCGCGGACGTTGTGCCGGGGACGGCAGTCGACGTGTGCCGGTAGCGCCGTTTTGAAACGGCAGTCCGAGAACGAGACGTTCTTTATCCCGACTTTCCACGTTCGCGTACAAAAAGGCCGAATTTCCTGGGAAACGGGTTGC
>CAMKJU010000151.1 GCA_946413265.1 uncultured Lentisphaerota bacterium | reverse complement strand
TTTGCCGCCGAATGAATATTAATTTGACGGCAAAGCAAAAAAGACTGGCGGCAAAACAACTGCTTGCACTTGCGGGATATCACGCTTACACCAACGAAGATTCGCACGTACACCGTAGGGAGAAGTTTCGCCCTACTTCAGCGGGGCACTGTTGACGTGTCATCGGATTAGGCGGCGCCGCTGTGAGAAGAGCCATTCGAAGACCTTGTCGTCGGAGAACGTCGGCGTCCACACGTTGTGCCCCAGTCCCTTGTACTCGTGGTAAAGGATCTTCTTCCCTCCTGCGGCCTTGATGGCGACGACCATGTCGCGCGAACAAATTCCGGCAGCAGCGACTGTCGCAAGCACGAGTCTTTTCATCGTCCGATCCTTTCGTTTCAGAAGAAATCCAACACGATTTTCGCCTCGCCGGACTCCACGCCGTGCGGGTGGTGCCCATACTCCGCGTGGACCAGCACCTTCGCATCTCCGCCCGCCGCCTTGAACTTCGCGGCGAATGCCGCCGAGTTGACGGAAGGCTTTACGGCAATGTCGGAGGTACCATATACGAGTAAGACTTTTATGCCGGCCTTCGCAAGCGCGGGCGCAAGATTGACGGGCATCCTCGGATCGTCGCGCCATGCGGGAGGGACGCGCCCCGTCGCGTCCGCCCACGGCCCCAGACCCACCTTCGCCGGAGGCGTGTAGCCGTCGAATGTCAGGAGCGCGTTGTCGAAGTAGATTTTCGCGACGTGCGCCGGCTTCGCCGCCGCGTACTGCGCCGCCATGAACCCACCCCAGCTGATGCCAATCAGATTCGCCTTCGGCGCGAAGCCGAGTTCCTTCACCAGGAACGATTGGAACGCAGCAGCAGCCGCGACGCCCTCGCTATCCATGCGCGTGTCGAAGAGGTCGTCGATGTACGCATAGTGGAATCCGCGTTTGAGTAGATCGGTCACGCGCATACGTTCAATGTTGAAATCGGGCCAGAGTATGCTCCATATCCATTGCATGCCGTCGCGGTCACGCGGGACGCGTGACCCTACCAGTGGCGCGAGGGACGGTTCGACAATCCATGCCTTGCGTCCATTGAAGTCAAAATGCGTGCGGCGATAGCCATGCCACATGTCCTCGCGCACAATCTTGCACTTCTTCGCGATCTTCGCGCGCAGCGACTCGCCCTTCAACTCCGCGTCCATCTGCGCATTGACGTGCTTGATGATGTCGATTTCCTCGGGGTCGTAGGGACGGAGCGACGGACGGAACAGGTCGTGGAACCACTTCGTCATCTTGTAGTTCTTCCCGCCGCCCTTCTCGATATGACGCCACATGCCCTCCCAGGGTTCGTACGTCTGGTACTTGCCCGCGACGAATCCCCAGCACGTGCAGCCGATCTTCGCCTGTGCGAAGAACGGATAGCAGTCCTGCACGTCGCATCCGAGTATGCGCGCGAGCCATTCGGTGTTGACCATCGGACGCCCGATCTTCGCCTTGATTTCCTTCGCATACTTGATCTGCGAGTGGAGCGGACCGTAGCAGTGATAGCTGATGATGTCGCTCAACGCGGCGGCGATTCCCTCGGCGGTCTCCATGTTCGGCTCGAGCTTTCCGTGCCAGATGTCCGCTGCGCAGGGCTGCTTCACGCCGATCTTCCACGCGAGCTCGAACATCTCCTTGACGAGCGGGGCGGAGACTTTCGCGCGCCCGTTGTTTCCGGGCTCGTTCCAGATGTTCCAGAAGAGGACGCGGTCGTCGTCCTTGTACTTCTCCATCACCTCACCGCACATCTGGAAGAACTTGGGACGCAGCTCCGGATCGTCCGCGCTGATGAAGCCGATCGCGCCGGGGAAGCTGCCGTGCTGGCTCTTCTTGCGTCCGCCATGGTAGCCGATGTCGTACGGCTGCGGGCCCGGCTTCGGCACCGACCACATCTCCTTCGGACGCGAACAGTCGTTGCCGAGGCACATAATGGCGCGAATCTTGTGCTTGCCGCACAGGGCGAGGAAGCGCTCGAGGTTGCGCATGTAGCCGTCGTGGTCCTCGCACCACACCGCGAAGCCATTGTCCTCCGCGATGATGACGCGCACGGCGTTGAAGCCGATGGACTCCGCAAGCGCGAGCTCGCGGTCCATCTCCTCGAAGCGGCGCTCGCAGTCCCACACCTGCCACATGTCGTAGCGGTTGGGCGAGCTCGCGGGCATGTAGTTGCAGCCGCGGATCCACGGCTGCGCGTTGTACCACGCCCACGCCTGCTCCTTCGTCCACGGACCGGTACGCGGCGCGGCGAGCGCCGCCATCGCTATAACTGCCGTCATCATTGCAAAAAACAATTTCTTCATTGCTTCTCCTATTTTGGATTTCGATATTTACGCAATCCTACAGTAGTCCCGTCTGCGAAACGCATTCAATTTCCTTTGAAACGAGAACCATCAGGAACGAGGATGCGCATGCAAGGGCAAGGGCGAAGAGAAAGTAGCGAAACGCGCGCTTCATAACCTCGCTCTCGCGCCCCGCGAGCCCCGTAGCCGCGCAGCCGAGGATGATCGACTGTGGACAGATCACCTTTCCGATTCCCGCCCCCATGATGTTCGACGCGGCGAACACGAGCTGCTCGGCCTCCGTCGTCCCTATCGACGCCTGCAGCGAGCCGAAGAGCACGTTTGAGCTCGTCCCGGAACCCGTGACGAATCCGCCAAGCGCGCCCACGATCGGCGACACGGCCGGATACCATTTCCCTGTCGCCGCGACAAGTCCGTTGGCGAGGTCCTGCGTCATCCCCGCCGCGCCCATCGTCTTGCCCAGCGCGAGGACAAGGCAGATCGTGCCGATCGCCGGGGCGTACTTGAGCGCCGTCTTGCCGGCAAGCGCGACAAGCCGCGTCGGACGCACCCCCTGGCAGAGTCCGCCGACGAACGCCGCAGCAAGGATCACGAACCCCGGCGAGACCTTCCAGCGTGCCGGAAGAAACGCGGACGCGCCGAGTGCGGCAACGACGATCGCGAACGGACACCACGCCCATCTCTGCCGGTGCATGTCGATCCGCGAATGGTCGCCCATGAGCGCAAGCACGAACAACGTCGCGACGCTGCCGGCGATGTTCGGAAGTTCGCAGCCCGCCCATGCGGCGAGCGAGATCCACGGGACGATGAACGACACGGCGGCGACGAGCGCGAGCCACCAGCGTTCGCGAAGTCCGCGCAGGCCGTCGGTTATGAAGAGTATCAGGAACGGGGAGGCGAACGCCACCGCAAGCTGGACGAATCCGATGGCGGACGCGAGCCGCCCCGCATCAAGCCCCGTCTCCGAGGCGAGGACGAACGTCGGGACGCCGACGGATGCGAACGCCGTCGGCGTCGTGTTGGCGACGAGGCAGCAGAGAACTGCCTTGAGCGGATCGAATCCGACGCCCATCATGATGGCGCACGGAATCGCCACCGCCGTCCCGAAGCCCGCCATGCCCTCCATGAAGTTCCCGAATCCCCACGCGATGAGAAGCGCAAGATAGCGCTTGTCGCCGGAAAGCGACGAGAGTCCGCTCTTGATTTCCTCCTCCGCGCCGGACTCCACGACGACGGCGTAGGTGAAGAGCGCCGCAACGATAATGAGCCCGATTGGAAAGAGTCCCGTCGAAGCGCCCTTGAGCGAGCAGGACGCAATTTCACTAAGACCCACGCCCCGCAGTGCAAAGGCCTCGGTCGCGCACACCGCGAACGCGGCGAGCACGGCCTTCCACGCCGGAAGCTTCAGCCCGACGAGCGCAATGACGAGCACCGCCACCGGGATGCAGGAAAGGGCGATTTGCACTTTATTCTCCGTACACGCTATTGTACCACAATCCTTCGGCGCATAACGAAGATTTTATCGCATCCCTATTTCCCGTTATTGCACATCGTGCAATGGCGGCAATCAAGGTTGATCGGCAACGGCGGCGGTTCACCGCGACGGCGTGCCTGCACGGCACCGATGTGGTTTATTAGGGCAAGCAGAAGTCCGAGCGTGATGAATCCGCCTGCCGGCAGGATGGCCAGTACAACGCCGTTCGCGTGGATGTTCTTGATGGCGATGTCGCCCCAAATGGTGAGCGATCCCGCACCGACAACCTCGCGCACAGCGGCGATCAGCGCGAGCGCGAGCGTGAAGCCGATGCCCGCGCCAAGTCCGTCGGCCAGCGAGTCTATCACGCCGTTCTTGCAGGCAAACGCCTCGGCGCGGCCGAGGATGATGCAGTTCACGACAATCAGCGGGATGAAGATGCCTAGCGATTCGGAGAGCGCCGGGAGATACGCCTGCATGAGCAGGTCGACCGCCGTCACGAACGTGGCGATGATCACGATGTAGCATGGGATATGCACGGCGGCGGGAATCACCTTGCGCAGCGCCGAGACGAGTCCGTTCGAGCATATAAGCACGAACGACGCGGCCAAGCCCATGCCAAGCGCGTTCTCAAGCGACGTCGTGACCGCGAGCGTGGGGCAGAGCCCCAGCACCAGACGGAACGTCGGGTTGTTCTTGAAGATACCAGACCAGAATGCAAGCCAAGTTTTCATGGCGCATAGTATACCAAAAATTCGCCCCCTCAGTCCCCATCTCATCCCTATTTTTTCATTTTACATTTTTCATTTTACACTTTACATTCGCCTTCCGCCACCAGGCGAGATACTCCACGTTGCCCTTCTCGCGGCCGCGGATTGGGGACTCCGCGACGCCCAGAAGCGCAAGGCCGAGCGTCTCCTGGCCGAAGCGCGAGATGTCGTCAACCACGCGCTGGCGCACCTCGGGATCCTTCACCACGCCGCCGGGGGCCTGTCCCCGTCCAGCCTCGAACTGCGGCTTGATGAGCGAGATGATCTCTCCGCCCGGCAGAAGGACATCCGCCATCGGCGGCAGGATGAGCTTGAGGGAGATGAAGCTCACGTCCGTCACGGCGCGCGCCGGGCATTCGGGCAGGTCTTCCACGGTGAGGTTGCGAGCGTTGAAGTTCTCGCGCACCCATACGCGAGGATCCACTCGGAGCTTGTAGGCGAGCTGGTTCGTCCCAACGTCCACGGCCATCACGCGCGCTGCGCCGTGCTGGAGGAGACAGTCGGTGAAACCGCCAGTCGAACTGCCCACGTCGAGGCACACGAGGCCGTCCACCTTCCATCCCGGAAACGCAGCGAATGCCCCTTCCAGTTTCTCGCCGCCACGCGAGACGAAACGCGGCGGGGCCTCCACCTCCACGGACGTGTCGTCCGGCAGCAGCCGTGCGGCCTTGCGTTCGACCTGTCCCGCCACGCGCACCTTCCCCTCGAGGATTAGCGCCTGCGCAATCGTGCGTGACGCGGCGAGCCCACGCGCTACGAGCAGTTGGTCGAGACGCGACTTCATCACTGCTTGAGGTTCGTGATCTTGCGGATTGTGTCGCGCCGAATCGCCCGCTCTACGCCGGGACGGATTTCCAGGACGAGCTGTTCCGCATTCGTCTTGTCCTCCACGAGCGCTCCGCGCACGGGTTCTGCGCCGTTGATTGTCTCGACCTCGGTATCGGGCGTGAAGTTACGCTTGAGCGTGATGGGCAACTGCTTCGTCTCCTTCGCCCCCACGTTTACCTTGAGCGACTTGTCGAAATAACCGTCGAGGTGGACAAGCACGGCATGCTCTCCGGCCGGGACGTTTTCGATCATCAAGACTTCGGACTTGCCGGAATCCCCCTGTGGACGGGTGGTGCCGACGGCCTTGCCGTCTAGGGATACCTTCGCTCCCGCCGGCGAAGTGACTACCTCGATGCGTCCGAGGACGCTTTCCAGCGTAAATCTCTCGGTAGTATCGCCGCCGTTGGTGAGCTGTACCATGCGCGAGACCGGCGCATATCCAGAAAGCTCTATGCGTATCACGTGCTCGCCGGGAGTGGCCGACTTGATTGTGACCGGCGAAAGCCCCTGGTAACTGTCGTCCAGAACCACCTTGGCCTTGTCCGGTTCGGTCACGATTGAGAGTCGCGCCGGACGCCCCTCCATCTTTACCGCTACCGGACGCCGTTCGCCGGCAGACATGCCCACCGACTGTTCGACGTCCTGGTAACCGTCCAGTCGGAACGTCAGCACCGCTCCGCCGCGCGGCACCATCACCTCAACTGGCGTCGTCCCACGCTCGATGCCGTTCAAGAAGACGGTTGCGCCGGCGGGCTCGGACGTACAGTACGCGATTCCTGAGTCCAGCACCAGGGACTCTTCGCGCACAAGCGGAGTGCGGTCCGTCATGCCGACCTCCACGCGCTTCTTCTGATAGCCGTTGAGCGACAGCTCTAACGTGTGGACCGGGCCACAAGGCAAGGACGTGATAAGCAGGGGCGTGGTGCCAAGCGCGCTGCCGCGGCAAGTCACGGTGGCGCCGGCCGGCTTCGTCTTCACCAGCACGATACCGCGCAGGGGTTCGAGGTCCACGGCCTTAGTCCTGAAGCTGTTTGCCTCGTCCAGACGCACGTATGCGTCAAACGTACAGTAGAACGGCGCCTCCACGTGAAGCAGGTGCCGCCCCACGTCGAGCGGCGTAACGGAACACGCGGAGTCGCCGCGCAGCGTTCCTCGGAACGTGCCGTCCACGTAGACCTTTGCGCCTTCGGGACGTCCGGTAACGTCCAGACGCATCGGCATCGGCTTCGCCCCCGTCAGCACTGTCACGACGCCAGCAAGCAGCGCGCATTTCCATAACATTCCTTTCATCGTTCCACCGCCTTTCACCGCTTTGCCTTCATCCGCGCCTCGACCTCAAGGAGCTTGCGCGACGCCTCTTTGTTGCGCTCATCGTTCGGGTCGTTGACCAACTCCAGCAGGACATGCAACTCGTACTTGGCCTGTTCCCAGTTCTGCGTGCCGATCGCCTGGTCGGCGTTGCCGCGGTGCAGCATGTAGACGCGGTCAAGCTCGGCCTTCACCATCTTTCGCAGAGAGCAGGTCTCCTCGTAGTCCGCCGGCTTCGGGTCGACGGTCTTGAGGTAGTGTATCGCCTCGTCGTACTTGCGCATGGCCTCGGCAAGGTTTCCGAAACCGGACTCGCGTTCGGCCCACTTAGCGTCGGCCACGCGGCGAGCCTCCGCGCTCAGCTCCTTGAGTTTGGCGACGGGCATGTGGATCGCGTGCAGGCCGAGTTCGCTGTCGGCAAACGCCTCCAGCTTCAGGCGCATGTCCTGAAACGCCTCCGGCTCGATTTTGTTCTCGACCGAGATGTTCAGCACGCGCTTCGTGCTGATTGCGTGAAGCGAAAAGCTCTGCAGCGAGCCGGGTTCGGTCGGGTTGCCCACATGCTCCGGGGCGAGGATGTGGAGTTCGGGGGAAGTAAAGATGTCCGCGAGACGCTTGCGCGCGCCGTCAGACAACTCCACCATCTCCCTCACATGCCGTTTTGCCTCCGGCACGTCGTCCACCTCGACGCGCATCGACTTTCCGTCGTACACGAGGGCGTAGCGATAGACAGAGCGCGTGTCAGCCTTCACCTTCTCGAAGGTAAATGATACGAGGTTGTCCGCCTCCTCGGCCAACGGCGCAGTCTCCGCCGATTCCTGTTCGGTGCCGACAGGGATGAGGAACAGCGCTGCGGCCGCACCGGCGAACGCAAGCGCCACACCCCAGAGAATGAACCTCCGCCCCGCCTGCGGTCGTGTCTCAGCCACCTCTTCCTGGTGCTTCTCCCCGCCGCTCAGTCCGAGGTCTATAGTGGGCATCGCCGCCTCCCCAACAGGCGCGGGCTCCGGGGCAGAGCCGCCATCGCCCTTAGCCACGACCTGGAGTACGGAGTCGCCGACGAACACCTTGTCCCCCGACTTGAGCCGATGGGAGTCAGCGCCCAGCTGTTCATCGTTCACGACGGTCCCGTTTGCGCTGGCCAGGTCCGTCACCCACAACGCGTCGTCATGCGCCTCAAAGAGACAGTGCGTACGCGAGAGCGCGGGGTCCGGTATGGATATCTCGCAGGCCGACAGCCGCCCCAGCCGCAGGCCCTCGGCGGGCACGGCGAAGCTGCGGCCTTTCAGCGGGCCGTCAGTAACCTGGATTTCAAATTCTTGGCTCATTATGGTATTCCTGTTAGAAGATGTTCTTTGACGCCTGCATGAGAAGCGGCGCGAGCAGGATCACGAATACGGCGGGGAAAATACACAGCATGAGCGGTCCCAGCATCTTTACCGGAGCCTCGTGCGCAAGCTTCTCCGCCCGGTCGAAACGGCGGGAACGGAGCTGGTCGGACTGTATGCGGAGAATCGATCCGATCGGCACGCCAAGCTCGTCCGCCTGCACTAGGGCGTGCACCACGCCTCCTAGATCCGGCTGGCGCACGCGCGCGGACATGTTCTTCAGCGCCGTGCGGCGCGGAGTGCCCACCTGTATCTCGCGCGTCATGCGGATCAGCTCCTCGTTAAGCGGATCGAGGTTGCGGCGCTCGCAGTTGCGCTGGAGGGCGCTCATGAAGTCCATGCCCGCCTCCACGCTGAGCGTAAGCAAGTCCAACACGAACGGCAGCGCGCGCATGATCGCGAAGTGCCGGCGCTTCACCGTGCCGCGCAGCCACATCAGTGGGTACATGTAGAACCAGAGAGCTCCCATGCCGATGAGAAGCACGAGGTTGTCGGAGATGAACGAATTGGGCAGCAGCCCCGACAGCAGAAACACGAACGCAGCCCAAAGGGAACCGCACACGACTGGCATCAGAATCTTGAGCGAAACAAACTCCGTCCCCGTCAGCAGCCCCTCCAGCCCGCCGGACACAATCATCGCGTCCGCCTTCTCGCGGGCGGACTCGAACTGCCGCCCGGAGGCAATGCGACGGAGGTTCGGCACGAGCGGCAACAGCAGTCGCACGACGAGCGGCAGCCGCCGCTCGGCCTTGCGTCCGTCAGCAAGCGTAACGTACGTGATCTGGCGCGCAACTGACGCCGCATACGCGGCCAAACCGGCCGCACACAGCGCCCAGCACACGATCATGCCTGTCTCGACAAATTTCATGCCGTTTTCTCCGTGGCGCAGATTTTACCAAAACACCCCTAGCCTGTGAAGCGAATATTTGGTATCATATTCACCGCCGCGGGACAGTAGCTCAACTGGACAGAGCACTGGTTTCCTAAACCGGGGGTTGGGAGTTCGAGCCTCCCCTGTCCCACCATGCGCGGATGATTGAAAAGCCCCGAAAACACGGGGCCTTTTATTTTCAGTGCCGTTGAAATAGTGTGCGCGCTCTGTGCGCGTTTTTGGCATACTGTGCGCCATAGCCGGCCGCGCGCCCGAATAATGACCAAGCCCACCCCCACCTTCAGCAAGGGCAATGATGCCCTTGCCACATCGCAGATAGGAGCGGCCGCGTTAGCCACGGCCGCTCGAGGAATAGCTTGGAACCTAAATGCGATATTCGCCCGTTAGGCGATTTCGGCAATAGTTGCCTCGGGGGCGTTCTTCTTCACGGATTCAATACCCGCGAGACAGCTC
>CAMKJU010000150.1 GCA_946413265.1 uncultured Lentisphaerota bacterium | reverse complement strand
GAGGACCGCGACCTCTTCCACTCCATCATGGACCGCCTCGGCATCCCGATGCCGGAGAGCCGCATGGCGAGCGACCTCGACGGCGCGCTCAAGGTCGTGGCCGAGATCGGCTACCCGATCGTGATCCGCCCGTCGTTCGTGCTGGGTGGACGCGGCATGGAGGTGATCTACGACGAGATCATGCTCCGCGAGTACATCGCGAAGGCCGTGGGCGTGACGCCGGACCGTCCGCTCTACCTCGACCGCTTCCTCCACCACGCGCTCGAGTGCGAGGCGGATGCGCTGTCGGACGGACAGGACGTGTTCATCCCGGCGATCATGGAGCACGTGGAGCTCGCGGGCGTCCACTCGGGCGACTCCGCCTGCGTGCTGCCTCCGGTCTCCATCAGCGAGGAAAACAAGGCGACGATCCTCGACTACACGCGCCGCATCGCGAGCGAACTGAAGGTCGTGGGCCTCATGAACATGCAGTTCGCGATCGAGGACGGCAAGGTGTACGTGATCGAGGCGAACCCGCGCGCGTCGCGTACGGTCCCGCTCGTCTCGAAGGTGGCGGGCACGCAGATGGCGCGCATCGCGACGCGCCTCATGCTCGGCGAGAGCGTGAAGTCGCTCGGCCTCGACAAGAAGAAGATCATCCCGTACCACGGCGTGAAGGAGGCCGTGCTGCCGTTCGAGAAGTTCCCGGAGGTGGATCCCGTGCTCGGGCCGGAGATGCGCTCGACGGGCGAGGTGCTGGGCCTTGCGGACACGTTCGGCCTCGCGTACTACAAGAGCCAGGAGGCGGCGGGCCTGCCGCTCCCGATCCAGCCGGGCCGCATGCTCGTCTCGCTCAGCGAGAAGCCGGAGGACGCCGCCGTGGCCGCGAAGAACTTCGCCGACCTCGGCTTCGAGATCGTCGGCACGGAGGGCACGGTCAAGTTCCTGTGGGAGAAGGGCGTCCCCGCCAAGATGGTCGCGAAGATCGGGCAGGGGCGTCCGGACGTCCTCGACCTCATCAAGAACCGCGAGGTGACGCTGATCCTCAACACGCCGTCGAACCGCCGCGACGCGCGCGCGGACGACAACTCGATCCGCCGCGCGGCGATCAAGTACCGCGTGCCGTACCTCACCACCATCGCGGCCGCGCTCGCGGCGAGCGAGGGCATCAAGGCCGCCCGCGAGGGCAAGGGCGAGGTTCGCTCGCTCCAGAGCTACCACGCCGCCATCACGGTGGAATAAGGAAACGTAATTCAGGCTTTTAGCCTGTATCCGGCTCCGCGTATCGTCTCGATATGCGCGCCGGATGTTCCTAACTTACGCCGTATCTGGAGTATGTGCTGGTCAAGAGTGCGGCTCGCTGCAAAGTATTCCTCTCCCCACACGGCGTCAAGAAGCGCGTCCCGCGTAAGTACCTTGCCGGGGTTCGCGGCAAAGGTCTTCAGAAGTCCGAGTTCACGGACAGTAAGGGCCTGTTCTGGTTCACCGGGGGAATGGACGATAAATCGGTTGGCATCTATGAGCGTATCGCCTATGCGGAACGTGCCGTCTCCGTCTGTCGGACGCGGCGCGACGTCTGAACGCCGGAGCGCAGCGGATACGCGGGCAAGGAGTTCCCGGACCCTGAATGGTTTGGCGATGAAGTCATCCGCGCCAAGCCCAAGTCCGATTACGCAGTCGGCTTCTGAAGTCTTCGCCGTAAGGAACAGTATGGGAAGGTACGGGTCGGTTCTCCGCACTTCGGCGCATACGTCGTATCCGCTTTTCCCCGGCATCATTACGTCTAGCAGAAGGAGATCTGGACGCCGGTTGCGGAATGCGGCGAGAACTTCTTCTCCGTCCTTGCATCCGAGCGTCTCGTAGCCTTCGCTTTCAAAAGTTGCCACAAGTCCGTTTCGCAGCGTTTCGTCGTCTTCAGCGAAAAGTATGTATTTCATTTTCCCGTCTCTCCATTGCCGTTGTCCGCAAGTGCGAGCGTGAGTGTGAACACGCTTCCGCCACCCGGACGGTGCGCATATCTGATGTCGCCGCCCATGCCACGAGCGAGGGCTCGGGCGATTGAGAGACCGAGGCCGCTGCCGTTTTCCCGCCGCGTGAGCGAATCGTCAATTCTGTAGAATCGCTCGAAGATGCGCTCCTCGCTTCCAGGTGGCACGCCCGGTCCGCGATCCATGTAGCGGATTTCGTTTCCCTCGACCTCGACCTCGATCTCGCCCTCGGAATACTTTACGGCGTTGGTGACGAGATTCACGCCGATCTGCCTGAGGGCGTCCTTGTCGGCCGAGACCAGCGCCCCCTCGCCCTTTACGGATATGTGCGCACGCCCGTTGGAGATGGACGCGACGCCTTGTGCCTCCGCTGCGCCTGAGGCGAACGCCGCGAGGTCGAATGTCTCCAGCGAGTAGCGGCGAGTGCCTTTTTCAAGCCGTCCGAAGTCGAGCAGTTCCGAAACCATGCGTCCAAGGCGGTCGGACTCGGTAAGTATCGATTCAAGCGCGCCCTTGCGCTTGTCCTCATCGCGGATTCTGCCTTCGGCCAGGAGTTCCGCGTTCAGGCGTATTCCTGCTAGCGGAGTACGCAGCTCGTGCGAGACATTGTCGATGAAGTCCGTCTTCATGCGCGACTCGCGCCTCTCGCGGCGGAGCGTCCTGATGAAGATGAGCCCGCCGGATACAAGCGTGGCGACTAGCAGAAGGACTATTGACGCGCCGATGGCGACCACGGC
Source organism: uncultured Lentisphaerota bacterium (assembly GCA_946413265.1). Taxonomy (GTDB): domain Bacteria; phylum Verrucomicrobiota; class Kiritimatiellia; order RFP12; family UBA1067; genus RUG572. The sequence goes on along the minus strand of CAMKJU010000150.1, from coordinate 6,798 downwards.
TGCGGCGCGGGTTCGCATGCTCTTACCTCCGTCGGCGCGGGCGACCATGAGCGAGCCGTCGCCAAGCGGAGGCCCGATGTGCCATTCAACCTCGGTCCCCGGTTTTGACGGCCAGTCGTCCGCAGCGTAGATACCGATTCCGTCAGGGTCGACAATCTTGAAAGACACATCGCCAATCATGGCGGCATTGTTTTTTCTCACCTCGTCGCAGATAGTGGCAAGATTGCTTTTCTGCTCTTGCGTAAGACGGTGCATGCGGTGATGCGGATGGCGCGGAGGCCTATCGGCAGGTGGAGGATGGCCGTTGCCGAATCGCCTTGGCGGTTTGTCTGGCGGACGCATCCCGTCGATGTTTTCCTCATGCGCGCGATTCATCAAGGAGTCCGAGATGATGCGCGCGCGCAATTCCAACGCCTCGCGCTCGTCGTCCCACAGCCTGCGCCACGTCTCCGACACAAGCCATGCGCCACCGGCCGCTACAAACACGGCCGGCAGCAAGATGGCAAGGATGAACAATTTCATTTCTCTCATGGCGTGCGGATATTATACCACGCCAACCGAGTCTGTGCGCATTGACGTTCGCTAAATTACTTCAGCATGACAGCGGCGGAGCCCGCTCCTTTCACTATTGCCGAACCGTAACCCACGCCATTCACGAACACACCCTTGAAGGGTACGGTCTTCTTTCTCGTACGGTCGCCGTTCTGGGTGTAGGCCGCAAACGATCCATTGAAGATACCCGTTGATTTCACGCGAGATATCTTCAGTTTGGCCACGTTGTCGTTCGCCGCCGTGAGACGTCCTGACTGAACCGACACTGTAACTTCCTGCGGCAGGAGGTCAGAGAGGACGGGAAGGGCGTTTATAGCAGAGGGAAACGCCTCAGTGTCAACGGAGAACGCAAGCGTGCCGTCGACCGGTGCGGTAAGCGCCGCAGCGTCCACGAGGGACATCGTGGCCGAGAACGGCGCGGCGGAGGAAGGCGTGGCGTCCCATCCTGAAAGGTTAGTCACGTCCAGCGAACCGTCGTTTCCAATCCAGAGCAGGAAAGCGAATCCGCCGAGCTTGCCCGTGTAGAGCGGCACAGAGACGGGAATGCAGGCTTCTGTGCAATCCTCGTTCAGCAGCATCTGAAGGCCCGACACGAAAACCCGTGTGCCATCGGCCATGGTACCGGTGAGTTTCGCCTTGCCTTTAGTCAAGATTTTCAGTGCAAGCGCAGAATATCCATTCGCGAATTCCGCGCCGCTGCCTTTCGCGTCAGACGCGGCAAACACGATGTTAAAAGTGCTGCCGCTCTTCGCAGCATATTCGGTGGCGCGAGCTTCCTTCGCCGCCGACTGATTGCGCGCGCCCTCCACTGAGAATCCGTCAATGGTGCCGGCCATGTAGCTACCGCCTACCGTGAGCGTCAACGTGGACGCGGAATCCTTCGAAGAGGACGTCAGCGTGACGGTCGTAGGAGACGAAGAATTAATCTCCGTAGATGCGGTATAGACCGTTTTCTTTCCACCAAGCAGTTGCACTGTCGCTGTGAATTTCGCAATGCCAGTGCGGGAGTTGGCGCGTCCGACTTTCAGAAGTATCGTCCCCGCAATTTCACCATTCGCCATAAAGTATCCGCTGTAAACATGCTTGGATGTGGCGGTGATCGGCGTCGTGTCTGAGTTGAACAGTTCATGGGCTGGCGATGTGCTGTTGCTACCAGTCGAAGTGCCGCCGCTTGTGATGTACGTGTCGTGGAAGGAAAGCGAGCCAGTTGCGGGCGCGGTAGTAGATACCTCCGGCGTACCCGCGCTCGTCCAGCCCTCAGTAGTGCATACAAGTGAGAACGTCCCGGAAAGCGTAGGCATTTTCACGGTGAACGTTTCGGTGCCGGTCATGGAGAGATACTTCCCGGAGTAGGTTGAGGCGGAAGCGGACGCCTCCATGTACGTCTTTTGCGTGCCGCTGGAGCCTATTACCATGTTCCCTGCTGCCCCGCCGACAGCGACGAGGTGGCCGCCGCTGATCACAAGGCCACTGGCGTTGTCAGTGTCGATACCCACCTCCGCGCCTCCGGCGGTGGAGAACGCAAGGACTACGCCGCCTGTCATGTAGATGTTGCCGTTAGAGTCGATGGCGTCGTTGCCGGACGAAGCTGCATAGACGTATCCTCCGTTGATGTAGAGGTCGCCGCCTGAATTGATGCTGTCGTCGTAGCACTGCAGGTCAATTACGCCTCCGTTTATTACAAAGTCATTTTTTGATTCAAAACCTTCACCACCGTCGTTCGCCGTTGTGACGACGATACGTCCACCGTGTACTGTAACCCCGGAATAAGCCTTGATGCCTTTGGGGTTGGAATAGTCCGCATCGTCATCCATGCCGCCTGGCATTCCGCCGCCTGGCATTCCGCCACTTGGAGGCGTCCCACCGTCGGGGGGCGTTCCACCGTTGGGACCTCCTTGACCACCAGGGGCACCGAAGGATTGCGTTGTCTGAGTGGTAGTAGAAGCCACGCTGACAAGATTGTCGTTTGCAACGGAAAGCGTCTTATCCGAAATGTTGGTTGTCGCCGTCGCGACGGCGAGCGTCCCGTAGTATTTCTGCTTCACCGCAGTGCAAAAGACCTTTGAGCCCGTTGCCGATCCGCTGATATCCGGCGAGAACGAAGAGTCCGATGGCAGTGTTGTCTGGCCTTCTGTCCCAATCACCAGATAGCCTGCGGCGTTGATGAGCTTTCCTGCATTACCTGTCGCCCTGAGATTGAACGTACCGCCGGAAATCGTCAGGACGCTGTTCGTGCCAGAGGTCTTGAGACAAGAAGCGCCGCCGGAATCAAGGCATGTGGGGACGCCTGAAGCGAATGTGTCGTCCGTCAGTTCGTCGGACTCTAAGAGAGATTCCACATAAACGTCGGTCGTGCCGCCGGCAACTGATATGTCGAATGTTCCTCCGGAGATGGTCATGTTGTCCGCGCCGAGTCCGCGTCCCGCCGTACCTGTTGCCGAGACCGTGATCGCGCCGCCGGATATGTCCAGTGTGCCGACCTTCACCGCGTAGCACTTGGAAGGGTCCATGACGGGATACGTGCCGCTGGCGATAAGCGAGGTCGTGTTGTATGTGGAAGTTCCGCCGCTCGTTTTAGTGGAGGAAGAGAGCGTAACGTAGTAGTTCCACGTGTTGCCGTCACCGTCCTCGTATTCGAAGTAGTCTTCGACAACGCCACCGGACAAGGTCGCCTCAAGGGTGCCGCCGGTCATCGTGAACGAGCCGTCGCCCTTGACGCCTTTGGCGCCGTCGCCCGACATGGCGAACTTCAAAGTTCCGCCGGACATCGTGCCTGTCACGGTGTCCTTGTCCATTGCGAGTCCGACTGATTTCTCGCCAGCAAGCGTCACGTCGAGCGTACCGCCAGTAATTGTCGCCTTTGTGTTTTTCTTGGCAAGAAATACGCCGTTCTGCTTGTACTTGTCTGACGAGCCTACAATCTTCAACGTGCCGTCCGTTTGCGCGTAGTCACCGGAAAGCGAGACGCCGCAGGCGTTTTTTGCCTTTGGATTGCTGATTGTCAGCGTCGTCGTCCCGCCCGCAAGCGTGAGGTTCTCCGCAGAGATGACGCCCGTCTTCTTCGCGCCGGATGAAGTGGCTGCGAGCGAACCCGTGCCGGCGATTGTGAGCGTGCCCGAGCAGGATATCGCCGTTGCGCCATCCGTTGTCACGGAATTCGCCCCGACGAGCATAAGTTCGGCGTCGCCGTTTATCGTCAGCACACCTGACATCGTGACGCCTGATAGCGAGATTCGACAGTTCGCCGGTAGCTTCACGTCGACGTTTCCGTTGATTGGGCCGGACAGCGTCACGTCCGTATCGGACTCCGTGATTTCATAAACGCCCGGTGACGAGTATTCGACCGTGTGCGCATAGTCGCCGAAAGCGACTACAGCGCAGCCGAGTGTCAGTGCGAGTATTCTGCTTTTCATGTTTTTTCTCCTTTTGGGGTTTACCAGTTGAATGAAAACCTGAGTCGAGCGAAACAAGATGGTTGCGTCGCGTCGGCTGCTACGTAAGCGCCAGCTTCGTCTGACCAGACGAGATTATCCGCGCTCCAGTCGCTTTCTTCCACGGAAAGCGTGTAGCAGGCTACAGGTGTGACTGAGATGGAGATAGCGGTATCCGTCGGGGCGTTATACACAAATCGAGTGCCGTCTATGGTCAGTCCAACGAAACTAGCATTCGCCGCAAGGTCGTCCGCGTAGGTATAGAGATAGGCGTTGTTTCCTGTGGCGAGCCATGACTTGAGAGTGGCGGTGTTGTAGTCGGCGGGCTGAGTCACGGTTGGTGAATCTCCCGCCGCATTGGCAATCAGCCACTCGACGAGGTCGAATGCCTCGATTCGCGTGACGGATCCGGCAATTGGCATATATGAGACTTCGCGGCCGATGAAGGCCGTGTCCGAGAATGCGGGAAGCGATGAATTGGAAAGCGTCGTTAACACGGTTGCCTCTCTAGCCGCAAGCGCGTATGCGGCGAGCTTTGCGGATGGGCTGAGCGTGATTGTTGTCGCCGGGATTCCCGCAAGCGCAGCCTGGCCGAAAGCGACCACGCCCGACCAGTCGCTCATGTTGAGTGCGGTGCAGCCGGCGAACAGCGCATCCGGGAGTGTCGCGCCCGATGCGACCGTCGCCGCAGTCAGGCTCTCGCATCCCGCAAACGCGCCCTCGCTAACCGATGTCATGCCGGTGAGGTCAACGGACGTCACGCCCGACAGAGCAAATGAGAAAACGCCTGCCGCCCTGACGGTAGAGGGAATGACGGACAAAGCGGAACAGGCACGAAAGGAATCGTCACCCACGGACGTCACTCCAGGCGCCGTCAGCGTCGCGAGCTTCGTGCAGCCCGCGAAGGCGTTGGCGCCGATCGTTGTGCAGGTGGAGGGGAGAATGACCGTGGCGAGGTTCGAACATCCGGCAAACGCGGATTCTGGGATTTCCGTGATGGACGTCGCGGAGAGGTCGATGCTCGTAAGCGTCGTGCACCCCGCCAAGGCGCCTTCGGCGATGTCCCTAACCGTTGATGCGACCGTTGCAGACGTCGGGCTGTCGTAACCTATGATTATCCCCTCACGGATAATCAACCCCGATGTCGTGGTCGCGGACGCGAGAAAAGTGTCGAACGTCCAGGTGGCTGACGCACCGCCGCCAGGCTGATTCCCTCCCGGCTGGTTTCCTCCGCCGCCGGGCGGAGTTCCGCCGCCACCCGGTCCTGCGACGACGGATGCGGATGCGAGCGTTGCGAATGTAACTGCGCAAATGAGATTCATCTTATTCATATTCGAAATCCTTTCTTTTCAAAGACTATTGGAAGTACACGCCGTGGAAGTTCTGCGACGTGCCGGACGGACTGGTGACTGCGGAGATCGACGGCGCGGACGAGCAGCCGTCCGTGGTGCAGACGATCGAGACCGATCCCGAACTGCTGCTCATGGACGGCACCTTCGCATAGACCGTCTTGCTGCCGCCTGTCATCTTCAGGTACTTTCCCGCGTATGTCGAGGCGGACACAGAAGTGCCCTTGTACGTCGCGAGCGTCCCTGTTGAGCCAACGACCATGTTGCCCGCAGCGCTTCCGAACGAAACGACCGTCCCGCCGTTGATCTTCAAACCGTTGGAGTTGTCCGTGTCGATGCCGATTTCTGGCGTTGCCGCCGTGAAGCAAAGGACTATTCCGCCGTTGATGACGATGGAGTCGGAACCCGATCCGTTCGAGTCGATGCAGTCATTGTTCGTCGCGCCGCAGTAGAGGTAACCGTCGTTGATGACAAGGGATTCGCCCGCGTTGATGCAGTCGTCGTAGGTCGTCGCCTCGAACACGCCGCCGTTGATCGTCATCACCTTCTTCGACTCGAATCCCTCGCCACCCTCGGCCTGCGAGAAGCCGCGTATCCTGCCGCCGTGCATCGTGAGGTTTCCTTCCGCCTTGATGCACTTCGGGTTAGAGTGGTCTACATTTTCGCCAGATGCGGAGACGACCTTGTTTGAGGCGAAGTAGTATGTCGTGGACGCAAGGTCGGCGACAGTTGCGGTGCCGACGCTCAGGTAGTTCTTCTGCTTCTTTGCAGCGACGTATATCTGCGTGCCGTATGTCGCGGCCTGGATGTCGGGAAGGAAGGCGGAGTCGGACGGCGTCGTGGTCTGGCCGGACGTGCCGATGACGAGTTCGCCCTTTGCGACGATGCACTTGCCGCCGGTTCCGCTTGCGACGAGGTTGAGCGTCCCGCCGGTGATTCTGAAGACGCTGTTCGTCTCCGACGTGCGAAGACCACATGCGGTGGCCTTGTCAATGTCCGTCGTCAAGGCCGTCTCGTCGAGCATTTCGAGAATTGTGTTGGATGCGCCGCCGGCGCACGTCACGTCGAAGAATCCGCCGGAGATGTCGAACGTCCCGCCGTCCGCGTCCGCGCAGAGTCCGCGCGAGGCGATGCCCGTCGCGGAGATGCGCACCGTTCCTCCGGATATCGAGATGTTGCCGCATTTCACGGCGTATGCGGGCGACGTATCCTGCACGACGTAGTTGCCCGTAGAGGAAAGAAGCGACGTGGAGGATACCTTCACGACATAGTTGCTGCCGTCGCCGTCTTCGTAGTTCTCGTAGAGGACGTTGCCGGTGACGGAGGCGTTGAGCAGCCCTCCGGTCATCGTGAACGTCTCGTCACCCTTGATGCCCTTTGCGCCGTCTCCCGCAACGGCGAGTTCGACGGTTCCGCCGGAGAGGAGCATCGTCGTGCCGGACTTGTCGAGCGAGACGCCGACGGAC
>CAMKJU010000149.1 GCA_946413265.1 uncultured Lentisphaerota bacterium | reverse complement strand
GTTGTAGTTTGCAATCCCGGTCTTGGTGTACTGCGACCTGTTTGCGCCACCCGCAAGGAGTTCCGTCGCTGCGGTGCCACGCGTGGTCACCTCGAATCCGCCAGCGGTTGTCCACTCGCTCTTCGACGTCACTATGCGCAGGTTTGCCGTTTTCGATGCGGACTTGAACCATCCTGAGACCGTCAGCTGTCTCGTCATCGTGTAGGCCGTCCACTTCGGGCTGTTCGGCGTGGAGAGGTTCGAACCGGACTTGGAGTTGTTCATACCGGTACCCACGGGGGAACTCGTGAGGCTCAGCTGCGATGCCGTGCCGCCCGCCGTCATGGTGAGCGCGTTGGTTGTGGAGTCGGGCGTGACGTTGCTCGCGAACGACGAGAAGTGCCAAACGCCCATGTAGTCGCCCGCGAACGCGACGGCGGATGGATCCGCGAGGGCCGGCACGTTCGCCGCGCCGCCGCCCCAGTGGAACGTCACGTAGGACGTGGCGTCCGCAAGCGTCGGGACGCGCACCCACACGAACGAGTCGCCCGAGGCGTTCCACGTGTCGATCTCGTGCACGATGCGGTTGCCCGCCGCGTCGGTGAAGTAGATGTCCGCGCCGTCCGCCGCCGCGTCCGCATACGCGAAGCCGGGGACGCCGCCGGGCAGCTTGATGAGCGCGGGGAAGTCCGTGAGCGTGTCCGAACCCGTGTAGCCCGTGAACGTGATGCGCGCGGACATCGCGCCGCCCGCGCGGCGCGTGACGGACGCCTTGAGCGCGCCGTCCACCACGGAGAGCTCCAGGCCGAAGCGCGAGGCGTTTGGTCCCGCGAAGCGCACGTCGAGGATGTCGAGCGCATCCGCCCCCACGCCGCCGGAGACGAGCGTGTAGTCGCCCGCCTCGAGCGCGGCGTCGGGCCGGAGGGTGACGGCCACCATTCCGGACGACGGGAGTTCCGGCGCGATGTCGAAGATTGCCGAGCCGTCCCATTCCGGCAGCGCGAGCGTCGCGCCGTCCGCGAGCGAGACCGTGTTCGTGAAGTGCGCGGAGGAGCACGCGGTGAAGTCCGCCGTCGTGCCCGCGCCCACGGTGAACGGCGCAATGCCGGTGAACGCGCCGCCGACCGCGTACTCGTACCTGCCGCCGCCGATGACGGAGACCGGCACTGCGGCGTTCTGCGTGAGCGCGGCGGTCTGCGACACCACGGACGCAGAGCCGTCCTTCGCCGAGGTGCGGAACACGACCCCCGTGACGAGGGAGCTGCCCGCGACGCACGTGACGGGCATCGTGATCGCGAGCGGGCCCTCGAGCGGGCCGATGGTCGTGCCGTCGAGTTCGACGGAACCGCTGCCGGAAATGAGGTCGGTGTTGAGCGTACCGTTCCAGCGGATGCGCATGACGCCCGTCGCAGACGCCGTGTCGCAGTCCGCCACGCCGTCAACCAGAAGGAACATGCCCGTCCCGGCGTTGAACGCCGGCGTCTTGAGCGCCGCGCCCGCGTGGACAATCGCGTAGGCGTTCACGCCGAGCGACGAAGTCGGCGCGAGCGGTTCGAGGAGCGTGGTCGTTCCGTTCGTGACAACGAAAAGCGCGTCGTTGCCGAGAACGACCGCGTCGCGCACGGTGAAGTCGCCGTCAAGGATCGTCGCATGGAGGCGCTGCCCCGTAAGGGTCGTCTGGAGATAGCCGATCTCCGTGTGTCCGCCCGGGAGCGTGCGCAGAAGGTGTATCTGCTTCTTGTTGTTCGTCCCGTAGCCCTTTGACGCCGCCCAGCCCGTGGAGGTCTTGGGGTAGCGCGCCGGATTGTCCCACGTACGCACGTTGTAGCGCACGTCCGCCGTCTCAAGCGCCGTCTCGCCGGAGAACTCGACTTCGCCGACGCCGACGGGCTGGAACGTGCCGCCGACGGTGAGATTGGTGAACGTGAGCGTGCCGAGCGTCTCGGGCTTGAAGTCGCCCGCGTACGTCATCGGGAACGCGATGGTCTGCGCGTTCGTCGAGGCGTTCACGACCTCCGCGAACGTCGCGGCGTTGCCGGCGAGGGTCCAGCTGCCGCTCTCCACGCCGAACGCGAGGCGTCCGAACGCCGTCCCGGCGGCGAGGTCGTTTCGCACGGTGCCGGAACCCGTCACGAACGAAACGTTGCGTCCCGCCTCCGCCGCGCGTCCGTCTTTCCAGTTCGCCGCCGTCGAGAAGTCGCCGGCACCTGCCGTCCACACCGTCGCGCCTTCGTCGTAGAGCGTATCGGCCGTCAGCTGGTAAAGGCCGTAGTTGCCAGCCTGGTTGCCGATGGCGGTGGTGGAAGTGGTCACCCAGTTGATGCTGAAGTCGTTGGCTACCGTGCCCTTCACGCCGTAGTTGCCGTAGCTGTTCGGCTCAAGGTAGCCGACCTTGTTCATCTTCGCCTTCACGTCGTCGCCGTCCTGCGTGAAGTGCGCCCACATCACCTTGTTGTAGCGCGTGTCCTGGATGTACTGCATCTGAACGTCGTACACCTCCGGCGTGTGCGTGGCGTAGAAAGGAACCGCCCACTCCTTGCCGATGGAGCTGCCGCCCGTGCGCGCGCGGACGCGCACGATGTCCTTGAGCTGCGTGTTCCTCCACACCGTGACGTCATAGCCCGGCAGGAAACCTCCGTGGACGGGCACGGGCGTGCGGCCCGCGTGGAGCGCGGAAAGCTCGGCGGCGGTGAGGATACGCTGATACACGCGGTAGTCGGCGATCGCGCAGCCTTCGCCCACGACGAGCCCCGAATCGCCAGGGCCGCCGTTCATGGAGAAGAACTGGAAGCTCGTCTGCGACTTGTTGTAGTGCGGATGCGGAATCGATCCGCGATCCACGCCGTCGACGCTCACGTGGACGCGCCTGTCGGCCGCGTCGAGCGAGATCGCGTAGTCGTGGTAGGCGGTCGCCGCGTCCGTGACGGTGATTTCAAGCGTCGCCTCGAAGTTGACGAAGTTCTCGATCACGGAGAAGCGCACCTTGTCCCCGCCCGCCGTGTACATCACGAGGCCGCGGTTGCCGGCGGTGATGGACTGCGTGCCGAGCACGATGCGGTTTGCGTCCGCGACGGTCTTCGCGCGCATGACGATCGTCCAGGATCCGTCGCCGCACGGGAAGCCAGTGCCGTAGGGACACTGCCCGGAAACGGAGGTGATCGCCCAGTCGTCGTCCGACACCTTCTCGAACGTGGCGCCCGCGTTTGTGAACGTCAGGTTCGCGGCGCCGCTCGACGCCTGGACGTTGTTCGTGTTGTCGAACGCATACCACACCCGCGGATGTTCGAGGTGAATGGCCTCCTGCCCGGCGAAAACCGGGAGAAAACCGCCTGCCGCAAAAGCCAAAGCCCCAATCCAAGCGAAACGAGAGGTTTCCGACTTCCCACAAGGGGCGTTGCAGATCAGTTTTTCCATCGCTTTTCCTCTTTGTAACTGCTAAAGATTACTTCTTGGCCAGTTGAATGGTTGTAATGATACCAAAATTTCACCGCCGACCGCAAGCCGAAAATCTTGGCTCGCGACAAGCGCGAGCCCTCCCGTGGGTGGCGTCACAGCGGGAGGGGCCGCGCTTGTCGCGGCCCAATCCCGGCGCGGCTGGAATCCGCGCCCTACCGGTCGGTCGTGAAGCCTTTCTCGCGAGCTGTTACCGCATGTATATGGTGAAGCCGTTCGGCTCGATCTTGATGCCGTCAGACTCGACCTGCACCCGGTATCCCAGCGAACGCAACGTCGCCGAAGGCACGAACTTCACCGTACTTGCCGGGGCCGTTTCCGTCGTCCACTTCGCGACGTACCGATTGTCCAGCTCAAGCAACTGCTTCAGCGCGGCGCGTCCCGCCGTGAAGTCGATGGTGACGGTCGCGCCGTCGGCGAAGGTCACCGTGGTGGAGCCCTTTGCCTCGGAGGCGGTGGCCGTGGTCGTGTTCCACACGGTGGTGCGGGCGGAGAGGTCGACCGTGGAGCCGTTCTGCATCTGGCAGCCGTAGAAAGTGTCCGTCACGGGCGTGAACGTTCCGCGCACCTTGAACGCCGCCGTGCCCTCGTTGTGCTTGGAGGTTTCCCTGTACGCCACGTAGTCGCGCACGTCGACCGCGCCGTTGGCGCGCATGGCCGCCCTGCACTTGATCGTGGCGTCCGTGGCGATCACGCCGGTGTTTCCTGTCTCGAGCCATCCGCCGTCGGTCACGTCCAGCACGCCGTTCCTCACCTCGGTGTTGTAGAGGTAGAAGAGCTTGCCGCCAGAGTTGAGGTTCACCGTCAGCGTGTAGCCGCCGAGGTCCAGGATGGAGCGCGTGTAGCCGTTGCCGACGAAGCCGTAGCTGTTCTGGATGTTCAGCGTGGAGTTCGTCGTCAAGAACATGTACTTCATCTGCGCGGTACCGCTGCCGACGTCCGTGCCGGTGGCGTTCTGGAGCGTGCCGCCGTTCAGGATGAAGATGTTCTGGAAGAAGTCGTACTTGCCGTTCATCTCCAGCGTCGCGCCTTCGTTCACCTTGACGGTGCCGCTCGTCGCGCCCGCGTCGCAGCGCGCGAAGAACACCTCGTCGATAGTGTTAGCCTTGTCCGCCGATGTGGACGGCTGGTAGAACTGGAGCGTATAGACGCCGGCCTCCGCCAGCTCCACTTTGCCTTCAACCCTGGTATAGGTGTCTGCGGTCGTGGTGAACTCCGTGAGTTCCGTTGTCGTTCCGTCATGTATCAGGCGAAGCTTCGTCGTCGCGCCGAGATATTTCGGCCGCCCCGCGTACAAGAAGGAATAACAATACATGCCGGGCGAATCGATTGTGATTTCCTGCGACACGTCGGACGTCGAGCTTGAATTCGTCTGGAGGTAGAGAGCGTACTTGCCGACACCGCGCCCACTGGCCACCCATGTTCCAGACGCTTTGGAAAGACCGACTTTGCCGGCATTCGTGTAGGTCCAGTTCGGCAAAGAGAAGCCGTTCCCGCCGTCCGCATACGACCAGTCCCCGCTGTTGTTTCCGACGGAGCCCTCGTCGAAGTTCCAGTTCTGGAGAAGGTTCATGCTGCCGATCGCATACTTGGGCCCGGAGAGATTGCACCTGACCGTTCCCTCGTCCACGACGAGCCCGCCCGAGAAGCGGCTCTCCACGGTCGCGGGAATGAGCGTGCCCGCGCCCTTCTTGACAACTCTCACGTCGCCCTTGACCGTGATGCCGTCAAGCGAGAACGTCTCGCCGGAATCGACCTCGACCTGAAGCTCGCCGGTGGTGGCGGCCGTGTTGATCACGCGCGCGCCGAGATAGTCGTCGCAGAGGATTTTCTTGACTTTGAGGACGTGTCCGTTGAGGTCGATCGCCGCGCCGCTCTCAAGCACGACCTTCACTTTGCGCCAGTCGCAGTCGCAGCCAAGCTTGATGACAGTCTCGCCGCTGCCCAGCTGGAAGTTCGTGGTGTTGAAGGCTATCACCGATCCACCGTTGATAGAAATCGCCATCGGGGTCTTCACGCTGTTTACCGACACGTCGCGCGATCCCTGTCCACCCCAGGTGTCGCCGCAGACAATGGTGAAACGATGCCACCCGGCCGTCATCTCGCAGTCGGTCTCGGTCTTGGCCGTGTATGTGCGGTTGAGCACCACCCACTTGCCGTCAACGGCGAAACCGAAGTAGTCGTCGAAGGACTGCGTTATATGCCAACTTCCCGCCTGGGCGTCGGTCACGTAGAACCAGCCGTCGAAGCGCAGCTGCGCCCAGTCGAGCCATGAATACTGCCAGACCGTGTTCTGTCCGTCGAGGTTCGCGATGTTGCCAGCGCCCTTCGCCTCATACTCGCTCAACGTGATGTTGGTGTAGCTGGTATCTGGATAGGAGCTGTTGGAATACCGGTCGGCGCCGTAATAAATGCGGCCCCACTGCACACCCTTCGGCTGGCCGTCGCCGAACTGGACGTGACCCCACGGAACTGATGCATTCTCAGGAATGTCCAGCGTCGTATCGCCATCGATGATGACGGTCGTGAAGTCGCCGGGGGCGACGCCGCTCAGCGCCGTACCGGAGGCGTTCCAGCAGTTCCAGTTCGCCGGGTCAATAAGATTCCCCTCCTCGCCGCCACCGGTCCATTTTGCCGTGGAGGGACGATCGGGAGCGAGAAAGATCGCCCAAATGCCATCATTGCGTACCGCGATGGACACCTGCTTCGCGTCGATCGCCGCACCCGCGCCGATGAACTCGACCACCTGCTCCGGCACGGCGCTCCACGAGACGAGAAGCGTGTCCTCCGTGAAGGTACGCTCGCCGAGATCGACCGTCACGGTCGTGCCGTCATAGAACGTCAGCGCCGAGCTGTCGAACGTGGACGTGAAGAGCGAAATGTCGAGCGTCGTCTCAAGGTGTCCGGCCGCACCCAGCGTGACCGTGGGATGCTGCACGGCGGACCCGGATTTCGCCTGAAGGTTCGGCGCGTATTTTTCGTTCACCACAAATGCCGGACGCGTCGTCCACGTGTTGTTGAACAACCCGGTCGTCGTAAAACACAGCGACTTGACGGGCGAAATCGCACGATCGTGCTGCTGGAGCGTTCCCCGCACCTCCAGATCGCAGTCAGAAGCAGCCTTGTTGTTGTAGTAGCACTCAACCGTAGCGCCCTCGTCGATGACGATCTTGCCCGCCCCGCTGTAAACGATGCTGTCGCTGTAGAGCGTCACGCCCTTCACGGTGAGCGTATGCCCGTTCATGTACATATAGGTCTCGCCGTAGTTGTAGAAGAGGAGCGCCCACGTCTGGGGACCGCCGATCGTCGCATCTCCCGTGAGCGTGACGTCCTGAAGATATCCACGGCTGCTCCCGCCGGTGGCCCACGGATTCGACACGTTGACGGTGTTCACGAGCGCACCCGCGCCATCGGGGCCGGAACCGGCGATCTTGTAGTCGTAGTCGTGATAGACGCGCCCGCGCATGTCGAACTGCGCGCCGTCCTCGACTACGATCATGCTATACTGCTTGCCGCACGAGGTTCTTCCCTCCGTCGTCGTCTGCCTCACGACGCCTTCCTTCACGACCATCGAGACGTTTCCGGTACGGCGTCCGCCAGCGCCGAAGCCGGAATTGTCGCGTGTCATCACGAGCGTGCCCTTTCCTCTCTTCCACACCTGCATGGAGCCGCCGCCCGTGATGGCCACATTCTGATTGTCGCTCGTCACGCCCTCCGGCACGTTGACATCAAGAATGCCGGTGCTGGACGGCGTAAGGGTAATGTTGTCGAACAACGCTCCCGAATTGCTGGTACAGGCCAGCGTTATCGTATGGACACCGGCACTCAGATAGACTGATCCTGTACGTGTGGCCGTGAGGTTGTTCTGACCTGTCCATGATATCACGGCCGTACCATCTATCTTCACATTTCCGTCGCTCTTCCATTGCGTCGTCTTGTTGTTTCTTGTTGCGACGTTAATCGAAAGATTGCAGGTAGCAGCATGGTCTAGCTTGAAACTCTGGCTTAGAGTTGAACCACTGTTGATAAAGCACCAAATGGAACTATTCGCCTGCGAACTTCCGTAGTCATGGTTATTCTTCTGGATATAGACCGTTCCGCTGTAGTTCCATCCCGCCGGCGACTTGCAGATGCGCGCCCCAGCATCAACGGGATTGCTCTCGAATCCTGGATTGGTTATCAAATTGTTGACGGCCGACGAGGTGATCGTGCCGGAGCCGTCAAGCCCGTCGATCGATATCTTGTTGTTCGCGACATCGAGCGTGCCGGAGACGAACTTGCCGACTCCGCTGTTCGAGAATGGCGCCCTTGCGATGAACGATCCCGCGCCCTCCTTGAAAAGCTTGACCGAACCGGAGACGCGCACGCCTTCGTCTGTCGAAGTATCGCCGCTGGGTACTTCGACGTGCAGTTCGCCGCCGGTCGTGCCGGAAGCGTCGTTCAAATCGGCGCCGGCGGTGAAAGGCGTCGAAGTCATATTCGCCGCAAACGTGCCGCCGATACGGTCGTAGATTCCAAGCACGTCGTCCGCGATGCGCCTCACGGGGACGAAGTCGCACTTGAGACCGCCCTTCCAGTCGTACACCTTGAAGGAGTGGAGCCGGTAATTTCCCCAATTGCCCATGCCGGTGGAAGGAGTGAGGTTGGCGCCCGCCGTGTGGGAGGCGAAGAGAACGAGGGGGCTGCCAGGCGTGAAACCGCCCTTTCCTGCCATCACACCGGCGTTCGCACCATTCAACGTACAGGCCAGCGTCCAACCGTCCGCCACCACTGTGCTGATGGTTCCAGCCGTCGGGGTGAGGACATTACCACCTGCCGTGTTGGTGTTGCGGTCGAAGCGCAGCAGATTACCGTTTATCATGAAACTCGTAAAGGTATCTACTGAAGTCGTGGTACCGCGCGAACACCAAAGGCACTGCGTACCGGTCTTGTTGTTGAAGTTCAATTTCATTTCAATACGGTCGGTACAGGCGGGCGTGAAGCCGGTGTTGATCCACTGCGCGCCACTCGATGAGATGTATTCGACCGGCTGGTACTCGGCAGGAATACCGCTTTCGGTTATCGTGCCCTCGCCGTCCAGCTGCGAGACGTAGAGCTTGTGCCCGGCAAGTTCGAGCGTACCGCCCGCGAACTTCGCGGCGAGGCCGCGCCAGTCGCAGTCATCCGTCAGTCGGGCATTGTCAAATACGACGCCGGCACAGGCAAAAGACGAGCCGGAAGGAATCTGCGCGGCGAAGTCGCCGGAGAAGCGGGCGAGCGTGTTCGCGTCGGGCAGAGACGGCGACCAGTTGCCGGCGTTCGTCGCATCGTCATCTACGGCACCCGTCCATGTCGTCGTCGTCACAGTAGTGGCTGAGCCCACGTCGGGCAGCGTGTCAGGCCCGGCGAGGACGCTTGCCGTCAGTTGCTCGTCGGTTAGAACGCCCTTCCACACACGTACCTCGTCGTAAATGGCGTTCGCGTCCGCATCGGCGGTGTACTGCGAATGTCCGATGTAGAGCTTCGGAGAGACGAGATTGGAAAGGTGCCAGTTGGGCAACCAATACTGCCCAAAGTTCTCTATTGCGCCCGTCGTGGCGTTCCGCCTCATCCAACGAATGTTGGAGGAACCGTCTGCATTCGCCTTGAACGTAAAGGAGAAGTGGTATGGCGTGTTGAGCGTAAACGGGCAAAGCGCGCCGTCCGAAGTCATGACCGCAGAATCCGCCTTCGCGACTTTGACTTGGTCGCGCTCGGCATTCGTGCCGTTGTTCCACACGGCGATGAAGTAGTTCTTGTTGTCCGGGCCGTAGTCCACGATGCGCGCCCAGTTCTTGATCGCCGTCTGGGTGGCCCATATCTCCACCGTCACCTCCGGGACGTCGGTGGGGAGCATGTTCGTACCGAGGTTGAGCGAGCCGGTGCTGTTACCGTCGCCGCTCATCACCACGGCGGTGTTGCCGTCGTTGAAGCCAACGGCGGAACCGATCATCGTGGCGGTGGTGCCGCCGATGGAATCAGCGTAGTCGCCGTTGAAGCTCCAGCGGTGCACCAGTTCGGGAGCCGCAGACGCCGTAAATGTCGTGCTTGCCGTAGCCAAAAGTGCCACTACACTGATAATTTTTCTCATCGTCTAATCTCCTCTTGAAACTTGCATACACTTACTTCAAGACAATCTTTGGGTAAGTTATGTGGACACCACGGAGTTTTCATTTGACCGTCTGCTTCTATCCGATTCCAGCGCTGCACTTC
>CAMKJU010000148.1 GCA_946413265.1 uncultured Lentisphaerota bacterium | reverse complement strand
ACGTGTTCACGCGCGACGACGCGCTCTCGCAGCTCATCGTCACGAAGTACCACACCATTGACGACGCCCGCAGTACGCTTGGTAATCTCGCCGTGATCCGCACCGGCTTCGCCACGCTCCAGCGCGCGGTCTACGCGGCGTAAGACAGCAAGCGTACGACAGCAAGTTGTGCGGCTCGCCGGGACGGCTCGCCCCACCGGGAGCGGTCGTGCTTGTCGCGAGCCTGGAATTTCTGCAAGAAATTTCATCCAATCTCGCACAATCGGTAAGGTTTTTGCTATAATGTGCGGCGATGAGACCCATAGCCACAGACGCACATAACTTCCCGCATCTACGGCGGGACAGGTGCATCTACATTTTGACAAGAAAGGAAAGTACAAAATGAGATCCAAATCAAGCTGTTCCGGCATCATCGTCGCAGGGTTTGCACTTGCGGCAATTGCCTTCAGTTCTCATGCAGCCACCTTGCCGGCCGAATACATCCGGCTCGAGTACATCCAGGGAACCGGCACCCAGTGGATAAACACCGGCTATACGCCTGCAAGTACCGACACCATTGAGGAAGAGGTGGAGTTCACTGGAGTCGGCCAGAACCAGGCGTTCTGGTGCGCACGCACGGACGGCGCCAAAGCGACGTTCACGTTTTTCTGGCTCACGGGCGGGCTTCGCTTCGACTACAACACTACGCAGCACACCATCCCCCTTGGCACGTTCACGGCTGCCGTCGGGACGCGCTACAAGGTGAAGGCCGACGGTACGACCGGCGACGTGACGATAACCTACGACACGGCGAACGGCACGACCAACAACACGGTGCTTACATACGCGCCCACGTCCTTCACGGTCGGCGGGACGCTCTCCGTGCTGGCTTCGCAGATGAAAGGCTCGACCAGCCCCGGCAACTACGGCCTCTACAAATTCTATTCGCTCGCCATCACCAAGTCGGACGGAACGCCCGCAGTCAACCTTGTTCCGGCAAAGCGCGTCTCCGATGGCGCCCTCGGCGTGTACGACACGGTGCGCGACGTATTCAAGACAAACGCCGGCAGCGGCACGTTTCTTGGTGGCGTGCCGTGCGCGAAGGCGCGCTGGACGAACGCGGGCGGCGACGGCGCGGTCTCGAACCCCGCGAACTGGACCGTGACGGACGACGAGGGCGAGACGGTGGCGGGCGCGCTCCCGACCGCGAATACGCCGATCGTCTTCTCAGGGAACTTCGCAGTGCAGATCACGACAAACGACACAATCAACTTCGAGCGCGTCATGTTCGAAAGCAACGCGACGCTCACGGCGAACTGCGACTGGCGCGGGCTCGGCTCCGACCCCAAGTTCACAGGTTCACTTGACCTTGCAGGGTTCAAGCTGACCGTCGCCGGCCTTACCGGCAACGCCAACATCGGCAGCACCGCAGGCAACCTCCTAACCAACCCCGGCTTCGAACAGGACATCATCAACGGGGGAGAATACAAGGCGATGACGCCGAGCGGCTGGACGTCGAGCGGCACGGTGGGCGTTTTCAAGAACCACAACGGCTACGGCGCTGATGTCAAGAATGGCTCGACATGGTGTCGAACAGCGTGTAACGCTTATGTTCAGCAGGTTGTTGTGATAAACCAGCCCGCCACATATAAGTTGTCGTTCAACTTCGCTGCATCGGATGACGGCGGCATCAACTATGTAAATTCTTATTACTATGTCAACTTGGATGGGGCTGCATTGACGGGAAATACGCGAACTGGTGGTACGTCAAGCAAGTCGTATTCCAAGACGTTTACTCTCGCAGCTGGGTCGCATACGATAAGAATCGGATGTCCTAATGTGTACTCCAACCATGCAGTGAACTTCGACAACGTGTCTCTCGTGAACACGACTTTGAACAAGACGTCGGCCGCGGCGGGCATACTGGAGGTCGATGTGCCCGAAGGCGAGACGGTCACTAACTCGGGGATCACGTTCTCGGGATCGGTGAAGATGAATGTACACAAGACCGGCAAGGGCAAGCTTGTGATGTCGAAGACGGGTCACACCAGTTTCGGCGCGAGGTTCGCGACGTCGCTTGTCGTGAAAGAGGGCATCGTTGACAAGACCGCGGGCAGCGCGACGTGCGGCGCGCAGTACGCGAACATCATCGTCGAGGACGGCGGCCAGCTGCTCATCGGCGGCAAGGGATACTGGGACTACAACTACGAAATCGCGGGCGACGGACCCGACGGCCGCGGCGCGATCGTCAACGACACGAATGTGTCCAGCCCGTGGACCCACTCCACGTCCTACGGTTACCTGCGCGCCGTAAAACTCGTGGGCGACGCCACGATCGGCGGCTCCAAGAGCTGGGGAATGCAGTTCTACAACTACGGCGCGCAGACGATGACGATGAACGGCCGCACGGTCACCTTCGCCGGTACGACGATCTACGGCGGAAATCTGTCGTATTCCGGGCCAGGCAGAATCGTGATTGCAAGCGATGCGACGGTGCAGTATTTCGACGCCACGCCGACGGCGGGCGAATGCGAACTCGTGGTGCACGGCGTCCTGCAGCAGCACAACAACGCGCTCTCGCCCGTGAAGTCGCTCATCTTCGCGGAGGACGGCAAGTTCAGCAATCCGTGGTATAACGACTCACTTCCGCTCTTCGTGGTGCGCGATACCTACGCGCCTAACGTCAACTTTGCCGACGGGTCCCCCGACCATCCCACGGTGCAGCTGGGCGCGAGCGGATATGAACAGACGACGCTCGACATCTCGCTCTTCACCAATGCCTTCAACAGCGCCACCACGACGTTCTTCGCCGGGTCTGAAGTAACGGTCGAGACGGGTGCGCGCGCGTTGACGAACCGCGAGCAGCTCGTCGCATGGTCTGCCGCGCCGGCGGATGTGACTTTCACTCCGTCTGAGACGATCGCGCACCGCTTCACCCTTGCTGCGGAGGAGGACGGCCTGTACGCGGTTGCGCTGGACGCGAACACGCCGTTCACGGCGGTGTGGACCGGTAACGGCGCGGAGGGCGACCTCTACGACCCGCTCAACTGGACGTGCTACAACGGCGACGACCAGGAGGTTGCAGGCGCGATCCCCACCAACGTCACCACCGTCGTGGTCTCCGGCACCACGAAGTTCTCCGTCCCGGAAGGCGCGGAACATCCGCCGTGGAAGGACGTGAGGATATTCCCGGAGCGGACGACGTCCACGCAGTGGGGCCGCATCGCCTACGCCGGCGAACGCAACAACGGATCCGACATTCCCGGCGTCGCCTGGAAGGATATGGGGCTTTTCGAGTACAGCCAGAAGGGCGAAGGCAATCTCGCGAACCTCGTCGGGAAGAACACGACCTGGTCGAACAACAACCTGAACAACTCGCAGCTGCGCTTCGACGGCTGGTTCTTTGTGACGCCGGAACAGTCCGGACTCTGGAGAATCCGCCAGATGTTCGACGACTACTTCGCCTTCCGCATCGACAACAACTGGGTGGCTGTGAACAACACGTATCAAAACGAACGCTCGTTCACCACTTCCGTGACGGAGGGCTGGCATCGCTTCACGATCGTGTGCGGCGATACCTGGGGCGGCCAGGGCGGAACCCTCTCGCCAGGCAACGTACCCATGCTTATCTCGATAGAGGGAGGCAGCGAGATTCCCTTCACGACGGCGAGTTTCACGATGGGAACCGAACAGTCCGAGACGCTGACGCTGGCCGCAGACTGCGACTGGACCGCGCTTGGTGAGATCGCGCTCAACAACGCCGCCACTTTGGACTTGAATGGACACAACCTCACGGTGGCCGGGCTTTCCGCCGGCGGCTATCTCGGCGCAAAGATCGTCAACAACTCCGGGACGCTCTCGACCCTGACGGTTACGAACGCCGCAGGCATGGTCGCGCTCGACGGCGTGGCGGTGCAGGGCAACATCGCCATCGTGAAGAAGGGCGAGGGCGCCATGCGCGCGACTCCAGGCTCGGCCTACACCGGCGGTCTCGACGTGCAGGGCGGCGTCGTCACGAGCGCGTACAGGGGCGACAACCCTCTCGGACAGATGAACACCACCGGCGACACCGACACTGTGAGGCTCGGCACTAACTCCGTGCTGGAGCTGAACGGCAAGTACGACATCACCGGATACAAGTTCATACTCGCCGGCGGCGAGCTGAAGAACACGGCGGTCGATACGGGCGACGGCAGCGCGCAGATCGCGAACCTGCTTCTGGAGGCGGACTCGAAGTGGACAGTCGCGATGAGCGGCGGAATAATCCAGTCCGGCCACAACGTGGCCACGCTCGACCTCGGCGGGCACACGCTCACCGTGCCGATCACCTCGGGCAAGACCTTCTGGCTGCACAACGCAGACGTCCTGAACGGACTTGTGGATGTCACGAGCGGCGGCTGGCTGAAGGTGAACAAGACGTCGTGCCGCGCCACGACGGCGGACTTCCGCATCAACTGCGCGCTGAACATACAGGTGCCGATGGACGTCAGGGACTACATAGCCGTTTACGGATCCAACGCCAACGAAGGCAACGGCATCATCAAGGTGCATGGCACGTTCGTTCCCAGCGAGACGCACAACTACTTCCACGGATGCGAGATGCAGAACGGATCGACCATCGACTTCGGTGCGCGCACGAACGCGCTGAACGCCACGTCGTCGTTCGGCTCCGGAGCAAAGACGCTCAGCTTCGCCTCCGGCGCAACCGTCACCGTGGACCTCTCGAAGCGTACGGACAATCTCCGCCAGTTCGTGAAGTCCGCAGATCCTTTCCTCATCGTCTGGACCACTCCTCCTGATGCCACGGTCAAATTCAACGTCGATGAAGAGACGAAGCGCAGGGGACTCAAGGTGAAGCCCCGCACAATTGAGATTCCTGTCGAAGGGTCCGAGACGCCCGTGACAAAGAGTGGCCTTGTGCTCGTGAATGCAGGCGCGTTTACCCTGTATATCAGATGATGGACGATTTGCGCGGTCGCGGGGCGACAGCCCTACCACCGCGGGCCGCGACAAGCGCGGCCCCTCCCGTCACCCTCCACCGCCTCGTGCTCGTGTTCCACGGCGGCGACTGCGGTCTTGCCTTTGTTTCCCTGCCTTTGTTTCCCTTGTGCGATAGGGAAATTTTGTTAGACTGTACAAAATCTCTCACAAGTAGGAGATAAGCGATGCAGTCAGGATGTATGTTGAAGATGAAACATGTCGCCCTGTTGGGTGCTTTGGCGTTTTCGTCTGTTTTTGCAGCAGAGGTGTCGCCCAACGACGCCCTGTGCGCCGTCAAGGGATGGATGAATCTCAAGGAGGCGTTGGGCGGCGATTTCGATGCGAGCCCTGCATTCGTGACCGCGTACGACGGCGAGGCTGGGAAGGGCAAGTTCTACGTGGTGGCGCTGGAAGGCGGCGGCTACGTGGTGGCGTCTGGAACGCACAATGCGGGAACAGAGACGATTACGGTCGTCGACCGCCTGTGCGTCAACGATTTCGCGAACGGGACGTCGAAAATCCACACGTCACGGCTTGCGGGCGGCGCGACGCTCGATCTGTCGGCGCTTGACACGGCGTGGATTCCGAAATCGGTGTTCAGTTCCTCCGGCACGAACTACGTTACGTTTGCGGAAAACGCTGAAATATCCGTCGATCTCGGGGAACGTCCTGTCCGGAGCATTGCGACTTCGAGCGACCCCTACATCGTCAAATGGAACGACGCCCCGCAACCATCAGCAACCACGAAGTTCTCGTTGACCTCCGCCGAGGGAAACGCCACCTCCTACAGGCTGAGAGCGGATGCAACCGGCCTAAAGGTCTTTTTCACGCCTGGGTTTGCACTGACAATAAAATAGGCCTGTACAGCGATTGTGGCCTCGCCGTCGTGGGCGGCAGGATTCTCCATCTGCGCGGCGGGCGATTCAATCACGCAGGGAGGTGGGATTTATGATCATCGTCAAATAGCCCAATGCGGCAACGGCCAAGATGCCCGTTGTCTCCGGTTCATCCCACCGTTCCACCGCCAGCCCGATAATATGGTATAATAATAGCCGTTCACAGAAAAGAAGGAGACCAACTGATGAAGAAACTTGTTTTGTGCCTTGCCGCAGTGGCGACCGGCCTGTGCATGGCGGGCGATTACCCGTTCCAGCCCGCCGAGATGACGAACGTTGCGATCCGCGCCGGGTTTTGGTACCCACGCTTCGAGACGAACCGCTTGGTGACGGTGCGCACGGACTTCCAGAAGAGCGAGGAGACCGGCCGCCTCGAGAACTTCCGCGCGGCGGGCCGCCGCGCCGCGACCGGGTTCCGCGGCATCCCGTTCGACGACTCGGACGTGTACAAGATCATCGAGGGCGCGGCCTACACGCTCTCCACGCATCCCGACCCGAAACTCGAAAAGTACCTCGACGACCTCATCGGACACATCGCCAAGGCCCAGGAACCGGACGGTTACCTCTACACTGCCCGCACCCTCGGCTACAACTTCACCAAGGACGGCCGCGCGCGGCACGGCCGCATGATGGGCCCCACTCGCTGGAGCCATCTCGCCCACAGCCACGAGCTCTACAACATCGGCCACATGTACGAGGCCGCCGTGGCCTACTACCAGGTCACCGGCAAGCGCACGCTCCTCGACGTCGCCATCCGCAGCGCGGACATGGTGGACCGCGTCTTCGGCCCCGCCCCGACGCAGCTCAAGGAGACCTCCGGACACGAGGAGATCGAGCTGGCCCTCTGCAAGCTCTACCGCGTCACGGGCGAGGAGCGCTACCTCCGGCTCGCCAAGTTTCTGCTCGACAGGCGCGGGCAGGGCGTACTCGGCGAGAGCAAGGTGTTCGCGCAGAGCGGCGCCCTCGTGAAGGGCGGTGAGCTCGGCGCGAAGGGCTCGTACAACCAGAACCACATTCCCGTCACGCAGCAGCGCGAGGCCGTGGGGCACGCCGTGCGCGCCACCTACCTCTACTGCGGCATGGCGGACGTCGCCGCGCTCGCGGGCAACGCCGAATACGTGAAGGCCATCGACGCGATCTGGGAGAACGTCGTCTCGAAGAAGCTCCACCTCAACGGCTCCGTCGGCGCCCGCCACCGCGGCGAGGCGTTCGGCGCGAACTACGAACTGCCCAACGAGCGTGCGTACCTCGAGACGTGCGCCGGCATCGGCAACGCCCTCTGGAACCAGAGGATGTTCCTCATGTACGGCGACGCGAAGTACGTCGATGTCCTTGAGCGCGTGATCTACAACGGCTTCCTGAGCGGCATCTCGCTCGGCGGCGACGAGTTCTTCTATCCGAACCCGCAGGCGTCGCGCGGCGGCTACAGGCGCTCCAAGTGGTTCGGGTGCAGCTGCTGCCCCGTGAACATCGTGCGCTTCATCCCGCAGATCGCGCAGTTCGCGTACGCGACGCGCGGCGACGCGGCCTACGTGAACCTGTTCGTCGCGAGCGATGCGAAGCTCAACCTCGCGGGCGGCGACGTGACGCTCAAACAGGAGACGGAGTATCCGTGGAAGGGCCTCTCGCGGATCGAGATCGCCGATATTGGGGGGAAGACAGCAAGCGTACAACAGCAAGGTCGTTTCACGCTCAACGTCCGCGTGCCGGGGTGGTGCATCGGCAGGCCTGTGCCGAGCGACCTCTACACGCAGACCGTGCCAAGTTCGCTTGCGGACTTCACGGTGAAGGTGAACGGCAAGCCGTTCGCGTTTACGCCCCAGAAGGGCTACTGCCCCATCACGCGCGCGTGGAAGAAGGGCGACGTTGTTGAAGTGTGCATGAACATGCCTGTGCGGCGCATCAAGGCGCACGACGCGGTGGTGAACGACCGCAGCCGCCTTGCCGTGGAGGTCGGCCCGATCCTCTACTGCGCCGAGGGAGTGGACAACGGCGGGCATGTGCTCGACAAGGTCCTCGCTGCCGACGCGGCGTTCACGCCCACGACGTGCAACATCCTCGGCAACGTCTATCCCGCGCTCACGGCGCCGGCGGTTTCGCTCCGCCGCGGGCTCAAGTCCGGCGTCCGCAAGGAGGCGACGACGCTCACGCTCGTCCCGTACTTCGCCTGGTGTCACCGCGGCGCGGGCGAGATGCAGGTGTTCTTCCCGACAGAGGCGAAGGACGAGAACGCCGCGTCCGACTTCAAGATGTCGGCGTCGCATTGCTTCCCGAAGGACAGTGTCGGCGCGATGTGCGACGGCGTTCTGCCCAAGGCATCCAACGACGAGTCCATCCCGCGCTTCACGTTCTGGGACCACTGCGGCACGGACGAATGGGTCGCGTGCGAGTTCTCCTCGCCGGAGGAAGTCAAGGGCGTGGACGTCTACTGGTTCGACGACGGCGCCAAGGGGCGTTGCCGCATCCCCGCGTCCTGGAAGGTGCAGTGGCGTCCTGCGAAGAACGCGCCGTGGCAGGATATTGCAGCCGAAGGCCCAATCGCCAAGGACAAGTTCTGCACAGTCGACTTCCCGCAGCCCGTGAAGGCGCAGGCCGTGCGCCTGAACATCAAGCTCCAGCAAGACTGGTCCGGCGGCATCCTCGAGTGGCGCTTCCGTTGATAGGGCGGTTTCGACGAAACCGCCGCAATCGGCGGCATCATTGATGCCGCCTTACTGAGTTATGTTGCAACTGTTTTTGAACGGCGACCAACATACGCGGCGATGAAGAACTACGATGTAGCATTTGCCCGGCTCGGGAAGTCAAGGTTCAGAAGCCGCTTTCACATTTCCGAGGCCGATAGGCGATATATCGCCGAGAAGGGGATGGCGGCAATCCGCCGCCATTGCGAGGACTTCATCCGCACGCGACTCGCCCCGGCGAATCCACCCAATGACGGGAAACAGACGCCGATGCGCGGACATCCCGTGTTCATCGCCCAGCACGCCTGTGCCTGCTGCTGCCGCGACTGCCTCGCGAAGTGGTGGAAGGTGCCGCGCGGTGTCGCCATCCCCGCCGAACGCCAGCAGGGAATCGTTGAATTCCTCATGGCGTGGATCGAGCGGGAAAACGCGTTGTGACTTACCGCACGCGGGTGATGGCGCCGAACTTGCACACCTGCTGGCACTGTTTGCAGCCGGCGCAGAGCGACGGGTCGATCTTCATCTGGAAGCGGCCCGGCGCTGTTTCTTTTCCGCGCGTCATCGCGGGGCAGCCCATCTTGAAGCATGCGCCGCACGCCTTGCACTTCTTCTCGTCGACTTCGCAGAGACCTTCCTTCGTGAGCTTCGCCGCGATGCGGCACGGCGCGTAGGCGATGATCACTGCCCCCTCGTCGCCGTCCATTGCGTCCTTCAGCACCTTCTCCAGCTCGCCGAGGTCGTCCGCGCTTACGGTCACGACCTTCTTGTAGCCCATCGCCTTCGCGACGGCGGCAATCTCCGTGACGGGCGCGGAATCGCCGGCGAGGGTCTTGCCCGTGCCGGGGTTGTCCTGGTGGCCGGTCATCGCGGTGATGCGGTTGTCGAGGACGACCGTCGTCACCGGCGTGCCGTTGTAGTGCGCCGAGAGGATGCCCGTGAGGCCGCTGTGGAAGAACGTGGAGTCGCCCAGGACGGCGCAGATGCGTCCCTTGAGACCCGCCTTGCGCATACCGGCCGCGTTGCCGATTGAGGCCCCCATGCAGATGGTCGAGTCCATCGCGTTGAGGGGCGGGAACGCGCCGAGCGTGTAGCAGCCGATGTCGCCCGTCACCGTGGCGCCGAGCTTGTG
>CAMKJU010000147.1 GCA_946413265.1 uncultured Lentisphaerota bacterium | reverse complement strand
CCGCGCCGAAGTTCTTCAGTTCATCTGCGGACACGCGCAGGAGGAAGCGGTGCGCGCCGTCGGGGCGCGCCCAATAAGCACATGCGAGGGCACTGTCCACCCCGGCGTGAGGCATGGACTGCACCACGGTCCTGTACAGGTCCTGGTTCTTTTTCGGTACGAAACCGACCGCCGCCGGCAACACGAATTCGCGCATGACCGCATAACATGAAATCATTCCAACGCAGGAGGGCCTGTCTGCAACCGCCTCCGGCAACACGGCCGCGAGACGCGCCTCGCCTTGGGGCTTCTGCGACACGGGACGCCGGAATCCGACCGGACCGATGTATGCGGAATGCGCCTTGCCCGCTTGCGGCAACACCGCGATTTCACCCTTCGTCGCACCGAGAATCGCGCCCAGCCGTTTCTTTGCCTGCGCCAGCTCGCGCTCCGCACCCTTCACCTTCGCCTCGGCGGCCGCCACGTCCAGCACAGCCGCATAGTCAACGATCATCCGGCCGTTGGACGCGCGCACGAGTCCGCGTCCCGGCCACTGCTTTTCGACGGCGGCGGCAACTGCATCGAGAAGCCGAGCGTCAATGGCGTCGCCCTTCCGCGCCGCCGCAGACACGCAGTCTAACACGACGTACGGCTCACGACGCGGTCCCAGCGCAAACGCGCTCACGGACCAATCTGCGGGATCAGGGAAGGACGATTCCCGCAGGCACGCCGCAATGGCGGATGACATGTCCTTCAGAAAAGGCGCGTACTTCTGCCCGTCTGGCTTCTTCACCAAGTGTTTGACAAGTCCATCCCAAAAACACACCGAACTTTCAAGCGACGCCTTCCACGTCTTTTCATCGCCGCACATCCCCCACAGCGTGTCATTGAAGGCCAGAACGCACAGCGCGTTGTCGGGAACGCCGTCCAGCGCGCCCGCAGGTAGACGGAATCCTGCGGCTGGGAAACGTTTTGCGCCCGGCCCGGGCTCCAATGCGAAGTCGAGCGAAAGCCCGTTCCCGTCGAGGTCGAACGCGATCCGCGCCCGCGAATAGGCGCGCAGGTTGATGTCACCGGAAGGATCGTTGCTCTCGTCAAGGAGGCGGCAGAAGAGGTCGAAGCCGGAAATCTCTTCTCCCATCGCCTTCCGCGCACGTTTCTCCTCTGCAGCAGCCTGGGAGAGAAAGTCTTCCAGCGCATTAAGGCCCGTGGCGGTGAGTTCCGCGCGCACGAGCGGACGGGGCGCCTTCGCCGGATCGGCGTAGGCGACCTCCGTCTTCATGAGGTCTTCCGCCGCATACTCCACGGTGCTCGTCGCGGCGATCTGCCACGCGGGCTGGTACACGTAGGTCCGCACCGTAATCGCAGAGTCCGGACGGAAGCTCCCCATTTCCTCTTGAATAGCTGACTGGATGGCCGGAACTAGCGCCATCGGCACGATGGGGTTGTTCACCAGCGTGCCGAGCGTCTGTAGTCTCTGGCGTATCTCCGCAAACGGAGCCACCTCGACCGAAGCCGCTAGCACAGGCTTGGAATGCGTCTCCTCGACGATTCCAGCCTGCGCGGCCGCGAGCGCCAGCCCGGCGCACATCCATGTCAGCCGTTTCATCCGTTCAACTCACTTCTCGGACGACTGCGACTGAGCCTGAGCCTGCGCGGCCATGATCGCGTTGGCCGCCGCGCCGAAGTTCCGGATTTCGTCCTTCGTGATGCGCATAAGGAAGCTGCACGAACCGCTCTTCTCGCACCAAACCGCACCCGCAAGCGCGCCGTTCGCGCCGGAGGGCGGAAGCACGGACACAATTTGCTGGATCTCAGCAGTATCCTTCTTCGGCATGGCCTTCAGGACGATGGGCAGAACGTTGTCGCGCATCAGCGAATACAGCGACAGGTAGAACACGTTGGCCGGACGCTTCGCTGCGGCTTCCGGCAGCACGGCCGCAAGGCGCGCCTCGCCCGACGGCGCAGCGGCAGGCGGCGTGAAGCCCTTCGCGCCGAGGAACGTGCGGTAAGTTGTCGGCGACGGCAGCTTGGTGGAGATCTCGCTCGCCGTACCGCCCAGGATCAAGGCGAGCGTCTTCTTCGCCTGATCCACTTCCTTCTGCTCTTCCTTCGTCGCGCCGGAAACGGCGGCGACAACGTCGATCAGCTTTGCCCAGTCAAGGGTCAGCGTGGCACCGTTGGCGCTCACGACACCCGGCCACTTCTTGCCCAGGATCTTGTCCAGCGCGGCGTAGAAACGGATGCCCGCGTCATTAGCCTGAGCGGCCTTCGGGCTTTCGCCGGCGACGACCATGTACGGTTCCTGCTGCGGGCCAAAGGCGATGGCGCCAACGTCCCATTCGGCCGGACCGGGATACGGCACGGCCGCCAGCAGGTCGGCCGTCGCCGTGCGAAGGCCGTCTGCGATTTCCGCGTATTCGGGCGCCTCCTGCCGCAGGCAGGCGAAGAGGCTGTCGGTAATCGGACGCACTCCGCCGATCATGGTGCGGAATTCCTGCTCGTTCTGGATACCCGACTGGAGGAGCGAGTTCATAGCGAAGAAAAACGGCGCTCCTGCGGGCACGGCGTCCAGCGCTCCTGCAGGCAGCTGGAATCCGGCAGCCGGCGAATAGGACACCCCTGGCTTGAGCGTGCCGGAACCCTTGACGACAAACCCGGTCGCGTCGAGATCAATGGTCATTTCAGCCCGCGCGAACTTGCGGAGAAGCGCGTTCTGGCGCTGCATCTGCGACTGCTGGAGCTTCATGAACGCGGCAACGAGCTGCTCGGTTGCGTTAGTGCTGGACTCTTTCACAAGGGCAGCCTGGTCGGTGGCCAACTTCTTGTGCAAATCGGCCAAAAGGCTAAGGCCAAGCTCCGTGACGTCCATGCGAACGAGCGGACGATTCGCGGCAGCGGGGATTGACGGGGCCGCCAACGCGCGCTTCGCAGACGTCACACTCTGAGCAAAGGCGCATGTGCGGCCATCCGCCGCAAACAGCGCAACGCTGCCGTCCTCCAGCTCAATCGAGCCGTCCGCCTTCTTCTGCGCCCCTTGATGGCTTGCGAGAAACGCCGTCGCGTCCTCCGCGCTGGGATAGAGCAACACGGGCTCAAATGCGTCGTCGGGCATTTCGTCCACGTCGCCCGCCAACACCTTACGGACGGAGTTTGCATTGGCGTAGCACAGCACCTTCACCGGCGCATCCTGGCGGAACTTGCCGAACTGCTCCGTCAGCGCGTTCTGCAACGCCGGGCAGACCAGCATCGGAACTGCGGGATTGTTGATCGTCGTGCCTACGTCGACGACCTTCTGCTGGAATTCCGAAAATGCGGCAATCTCGACAGAACCTACCAGTCCTGTCTGCGTTCCCGCAGCATCGGCTGCACAAGCCGCAAATACGGCTATGCCCACACTTGCACTCACGATTTGCTTGATCATTTTTTTACCTTTCTGGTTTTGCTTTGTTCTTGAAACAAATTTCATTTGGCGTACTCCACGCACCGAAGCTCCCGAATGACCGTCACGCGAATGAGTCCGGGGAATTTCACCTGTGAGGAGATGTCACGGCATATCTCCCCGGCGAGAATCGGCACGTCCGTATCCGGGATGGCATCTGGATCCACCAGCACGCGCAGGTCGCGTCCCGCCTGCACGGCATAGACGTTCATGACTCCCTTGTGCGCACGCGCCAGCTTCTCGATCGTCTCAAGTCGCTGCACGTAGTCGCCGAGGCTCTCCTGACGCGCGCCGGGCCGGGCGGACGAAATCGCGTCCGCCGCTGAACAGAGGACTCCGTACACTCCGCCGTCCGTGCCGGGATCGGCATGATGGGCGGCAACAGCAGCGCACACCACCTCAACCTCGCCGTGGTTTTTAAGGAACTCCGCGCCCAGAGCGGCATGTGCGCCCTTTTTCTCGGCTGTGATCGCCTTGCCGATGTCGTGGAGGAAACCAATGCGACGGGCGCGCGCTGCATCAAGGCCCATCTCCGCCGCCATGGTGCCCATGAGGAGCGCCACCTCCACGGAATGCCGCAGGACGTTCTGCGTGAAGGACGTGCGGAACGAAAGCGCGCCCATGAGCTGTAGTATGTCGGCCGGAAGTCCAGGCACGCCGGCCTCGGCGGCGGCGGCCGTTCCGACTTCCTCGTTCGTAGTTGCAACCTGTGCGCGCGAGTCGGCCACCGCACTCTCGATCGATGCTGGATGTATGCGCCCGTCGGCAATAAGCGCCGTCAGCGCGCGGCGGGCGATCTCGCGGCGCATCGGATCGAACGCAGAAAGCACTACGGTGTCCGGCGCGTCGTCCAGCAGCAGCGTCACGCCCGTCGCAGCCTCGAACGCGCGCACGTTGCGTCCGTCGCGTCCGACGATGCGCCCCTTCATCTCCTGGTTCGGCAGCGTAACCGCCGTCGTCGCAAGTTCGCTAAGGTGCGTCACGGCGCACCGCTGGATTGCATCCGCCACGAGACGGCGGGCGACGGTATCGCCCTGTTCGCGCGCGGCTTCCTGTATGCGGCGCGAGAGAATCGCCGCGTCGGCACGGAGTTCCGCGTTCGCATGCGTGAGGATTTCGCGACGCGCCTCCTCGTGCGTCATCTTCGCGAGGTCGCGCAGACGCTTGTCGGCGGCGGCGAGATCGGACGCGGCCTTCTTCTCGGCGGCGGAAACGGCGGACTGCTTCGCCTCCACTGCGGCAGACTTTGCGTCCAGCTGGTCCGCGCGCCTGTCGAGGGCGTTCTCGCGCTGCGCGAGACGGTCCTCTATCGCCTGAAGTTCGGCGCGGCGCTTCTTGGCGGACGCCTCGAACTCCTCCTTAGCTTTCACGACCGCGGCGCGGGCCGCGATGTCCGCCTCCTTCAGCTTCGCCTTGATCTCGCTTTCGCTCTCCTCCTCGCGAAGGCGCATCTGCTTCTCAATGGTCTCCGCGCGCCAGCGTCCGACGAGCCCGCGCAGCGCGTAGCCGAGCAGGACGCCGAGCAGCAACAACACCGCGATGATGATGATCGCGACGCCGTCCGAAAGGAGGCTCCACGTGCTGCTCCAGGAATCGCTGGCGAGGGCTGCAAACATGGCGTCAGCACACCGCCTTCTTCAAGAGATTGAAAAGGTAGCCGCGT
This sequence comes from uncultured Lentisphaerota bacterium, assembly GCA_946413265.1. Taxonomy (GTDB): domain Bacteria; phylum Verrucomicrobiota; class Kiritimatiellia; order RFP12; family UBA1067; genus RUG572. The sequence continues at coordinate 4,657 of CAMKJU010000147.1, read as the reverse complement.
TCGGCGACTGGCATGGAGTCAAAGCCGTCAATCTGCGCACGCATCTCGGCCACGCCCGCGTCGAACGCGGCGCGCGCCTCGCTCGCGTCGTCCGGTGCGAACGGGTAGATCTTCTCGTCGATCCAGTGGCGCAGACGCTCCTGCACGGCCTCATCCGTCCGCCGGTGGAAATGCTCCTTCAGTATCGCGCGCGTCGCGTCCAGCCAGGCGCGCACCTCGGGATGGAGTTCGTCCATCACGAGCGCGTTCTCCGCCGCGAGCTCGCTAAAGCGCGCGCCCACGAGGTAGGCGGTATAGCTGAACGGCTGGCCCGACCGCACGCCGGACGGACGTTCGTAGAGCGTGAAGCCGTCGCGTCCGCAGAACACGATACGCCCCTTGCCCGCGAACTTCTTGCGCCATTCGATCACCTCGAGCCTCGCCTCCATGCCGGAGTCGAGGCTGATCCTGTAGTCAGTCTCGCCCTTCTGCACGATTACCGGCGAAACGGGCAGACCGCAGAAATACACCGACACGCCCGGATACGCCTTCAGGTAGAGGGCGAACTTCGCCGCGAGCGTCTGCACCACCAGTTCGGGACGAGCAAGCGATTCCACCGTTGCGCGCACGCCCGTCACGTACACCTCGGTGCCCGTTGCCGGACCCGGCGTGGCCGCCTGCGCGAGATGGAACACGCCTGGGTCATTTGCATCGCCAGCGAGAGTGTAGGATAGCAGCGCGTCGCCGGCCTTCATCGTAGTACGCCATTCGACGTGCGTGCCGAGCGCGAACGCCTTGAATCGGCCACGTCCGTGCCGGCCGTGGAGACGACGTTGGTAGGGCGGGCGCCCCGCGCCCGCCGCATCCTGCATCTTCCAGCTGCCGCCGAGCGAGCCGAACGTCTCCTCGCTGCGGAGGATGTCGATACCCGTGCCGTCATCCGACACGCGCACGGCGTCGATGCCGCCCAGTGCGTTCTGCACAAGGTCCACACGCACCTCGCGCGCGTCTGCGTCAAGTGCGTTCCACACGAGTTCCTCGACCGCAGAGAGCGGCGTGGCCCGCCCGAGCGAGGCTATGTGATCGGCCTTGGCCTGTACGTAGATGTCTCTCGTCATAAGATGTTCATCGGCTCCACGGCGGGAGGAACGGCGGATGTGACCTTCTCGATACGCTGGCGAATGCCCTCCAGCTGCTTCGTGCATTCGGCCACGAGCACGCGACCTTCCTCGAAGCGCTTCATCATGTCGTCAAGAGGCAGGGTGCCGCCCTCCATCTCGGAAACAATCCGCTCCAGCCGCGCGAGCGACTGCTCGAACGTGGTCTCTTTTTTCTGCTCTTCACTCATCTGCTATCCTCCCGGAGCGGATATTATACCACAAACTGCCTCATCCTTGGGAAACTGCAAAGTTATAAGCGTTGCGGAACATGCGCATCCAGGGACCGGCCTCGCCGGTGAACACGCCCGGATTGTAGCTGAGCTGCGCCGCGCGGAAGCCGCGCTCCGGGTGCGGCATCATGATCGTCGCACGGCCGTCGCGCGTCGTGAACGACGTGAGACCACCCGCCGAGCCGTTCGGGTTCCACGGATAGCGCTCGGTCGCTTGGCCACGACCGTCCACGTAGCGGAGGGCGGCCTTCGCCTTCGCGGCATCGACACCCGTAGGGAACACCACGCGGCCTTCCCCGTGCGCCACCGCGATCGGGATGCGACTCCCCGCCATGCCCTTGAAGAAGATCGACGGCGACTCGAGCACCTCGAGCGTGCAGTAGCGCGCCTCGAACTGCTCGGACGTGTTGCGCTTGAACTCCGGCCACGCCTCGGCGCCGGGGATGATGTCCTTGAGCTGCGAGAGCATCTGGCAGCCGTTGCACACGCCGAGCGAGAAGGTGTCCTTGCGGTGGAAGAACTTCCTGAACATCGCCTTGAGCTTGCGGTTGAAGAGAATCGACCGTGCCCAGCCGCTGCCCGCGCCCAGCACGTCGCCGTAGCTGAAGCCGCCGCACGCGACGAGGCCCTGGAAATCGGCGAGGTCCACGCGGCCGGCAAGGAGGTCGGTCATGTGCACGTCCACGCTCTCGAAGCCCGCAAGCGCAAACGCCGCCGCCATCTCGATGTGGCCGTTCACGCCCTGCTCGCGCAGAATGGCCATGCGGGGCTTCCCGGATTTTCCGGACTTTCCGGATTTTCCGGATACTCCGTCATCCGGATCGTAAGTGACCGCAAAGGTGAGCCCGGGATCGGCCTCGTCGAGGCCGTTGTCGTATTCTTCCTTCGCCGTCGCGGGGTTGTCGCGAAGCGCCTGCATGCGGTAGGTGGTCTCGCTCCACGCGCGACGGATGGAGGTGATATCCGTCACGAGAACGCGACGGCACCCGACGTTGATCGTAAAAGCGCGATCGCCCGTGGGCGCGCCGATCACGTGCACGCAGTCGCCGAGGCGCACGCGGCGGAAGATGGCCAGCACCTCATTTAGCTTTTCATCAGCCACCTGCAGCACCGCACCCGGTTCCTCGGAGAAGAGAACCGCCAGCGGATCCAAGGGCGAAGCGGCGAGAGCGCCGCTTCCCCGAGATGCTGCGGGGCCTGATGAAGCGGCGAGAGCGCCGCTTCCCCGAGGTTGTGGGGCGCTGTCGGGCAAGGTCACGTCGATGCCCTGGCCGCCGGTGATCGCCATTTCGGCGAGCGTCACGGCGAGACCGCCATCGGAGCGGTCGTGGTAGGCGAGCGCAAGACCGCCCTTCACGATCTTCTGCATCGCGTTGAAGAAGGCTTTTAAAAGCTTGGCATCGGCATCGGCGTTTTCGTCGCCGAGCTGGTTGTAGACCTGCGCGAGGCAGCTGCCGCCAAGACGGTACTTCGCCTGGCCGAGATCGACGTAGATGAGCTTCGATGCACCCTTCTTCAAATCGGGCGTGAGCGTGCGCTGCACGTTCTCGACGGGCGAGAAACTGGAGACGACGAGCGAGAGCGGCGCCACCTGCTTGTGCGCCAGGCCCTTCGAGTCGGTCCACGTGGTGTGCATGGAGCAGCTGTCCTTGCCCACGGGGATCGAGATGCCGAGCGCAGGACAGAACTCCATGCCCACGGCCTTCACGGTGTCGTAGAGATTGGCGTCCTCGCCCGGTTCGCCGCACGGGGCCATCCAGTTCGCGGAGAGGCGCACGTTGTGGATGTCGCCGCAGTCCGCCGCCGCGAGGTTCGTAAGCGCCTCGGCGATTGCAAGACGCCCCGAAGCCGGCGCGTCGATGAGTGCCACGGGCGTACGTTCGCCCGTCGCCATTGCCTGACCGTGGAGCGTCTTGTAGCCCATCGCCGTCACCGCGCAGTCCGCCGCGGGCAGCTGGTAGGGGCCCACCATCTGGTCGCGCGCCACGAGGCCCGTCACGGAGCGATCCGTGATCGTGACGAGGAACGTCTTGTCGGCAATCGTGGGAAGATGCAGCAGACGGAAGAACGCGTCCTGCGGCTGCACGCCGGCGAGCTTCAACGGCTCGTGCGCGCGCGCCACGTGCGTGACGTCGCGCACCATGCGCGGTGGCTTGCCGAGCAGAACCTTGATGTCCATGTCGATCGGACGGTCGTGGAAGTATTCGTCCTCGAGGATGAGGCGTCCGTCGCCCGTCGCCTCGCCGATGAACGCCACGGGACAGCGCTCGCGGGCGCACAGTTCCTCGAACCACGCGCGGGCGTCGCGCTTCAGCGCGAGCACGTAGCGCTCCTGGGCCTCGCAGCACCAGATTTCCATCGGGTTCATGGAGGGCTCTTCGTTGTGGACCGTGCGGAGCGAGAACTTGCCGCCCGTCGCCTCCACAAGTTCGGGACAGCCGTTCGAAAGACCGCCCGCGCCGATGTCGTGGATGGAGAGGACGGGGTTCTTGCGCCCCATCGACGCACATGCGTTGATCACGCCCTGACAACGACGCTGCATTTCCGCGTTGCCGCGCTGGACGCTATTGAAGTCAAGCGCCTCGTCATTCGTGCCGGTCATCATCGAGGACGCCGCGCCGCCACCGAGACCGATGCGCATCGCGGGACCGCCGATCTGCACGATGTACGCGCCGGTCTTGACCGGCTTCTTCTCCACCTGGTCGCGAATGATCACGCCGTGTCCGCCCGCGAGCATGATGGGCTTGTGATAGCCGCGATACAACCCGGCCGCCACGCCCTCGTACGTGCGGAAGAAGCCCGTGAGCTGCGGACGCCCGAATTCATTGCCGAACGCCGCGCCGCCGATCGGTCCCTCGGTCATGATCGCGAGCGGCGTGGCAAGACGCTTCGGGAACTCCGCGTACTCGCGCTCCCATGGCTGCGGGTAGCCGGGGATGTGCAGGTCGCTCACCATGAAGCCGCAGATGCCCGCGTTCGAGCGCGAGCCGCTGCCCGTCGCCGCCTCGTCGCGGATCTCGCCGCCAACGCCCGTGGCCGCTCCCGGGTAGGGCGAGATCGCCGTCGGGTGGTTGTGGGTTTCGACCTTCATCAGCTGGTCGAGCTGGAGCTTGCGGAAGGAATAGGGTGCGCCTCCGAGAATTCCGGATTTTCCGGAATTTCCGGATTTTCCGGAATTTCCGGGACTCGTTCCAAAGACCTCCGTTTCAAAGCCTTCCACCACGGATGAGTTATCCTTGTAGGCGACGAGCGTGCCCTTGCCGTTCTTCTTGTGGGTGTTCTTGATCA
>CAMKJU010000146.1 GCA_946413265.1 uncultured Lentisphaerota bacterium | reverse complement strand
CCCGCTCGGCGAGCGGGTCCTACCATGCGGCGCCCTACCGCGCCTCGCCCTACCGCACGTAGATGACCATGCCTTTGTAAAGATAGAGGCCGTCGTCCTTCTTGCGCAGGCCAATGCGCTCGCCTTCGGCAGGCACGAAATCAACGTTCGCAGGCGCAGTGGTCCAACCGAGGATCTTCGTCCCGCGCGTGCTCCCGACTCTACTCGCGCCAACCTTGACCTTGACCGTGGCGCCGTCGGCGAAGCCGATCGCCGTCTTGCCGGACGTGAAGCCCGAGGCGACCGGCCAGCTGCCCGGCCACGCGGAGAGGTCGAGCGTCGAGCCGTCCTGCAGCGTCGGGCCGTAGAAGTACGGCGTCGTGGGCCTGAACGCGCCATACACGTTCAGCGCCGCCGTGCCGCCGTTGTAGTCGGCGCTGTACGCCGCCTCGTAGTCGTGTACGCTCAGCGCGGCGCCCATGTCCAATGCGCAGCCGACCTTGAAATCCACGGTCCGCGCGTTGACGGCGTCGATGACGTGCAGCCATCCCCCTTTTCTGACATCGACCGTGCCGTTCGTGATGGTATTGCCGCGCAGGTGCAGGGTCTTTCCCGTCGTGATGTCAACGGACAGCGTATTGCCGCCCAGGTCCATGTTAACAGGCCCGAATACGAGCGTGTTCAAGACATCCATATCCGAATCGGCCGTCAACCGCTGGATGCCCGCGCCGCTCCATCCGGTCTTCGTCATGTCCACCCCGGTGCTTTGGAAGGTGCCGCCTTCAACGATGAATTCCAGCAGGACGTAATCGTAGTTGGAGCGGACATCGAACGTCGCGCCCTGCGCGACCGTGACGCTGCCGAACCCGAACGGCTTTCGATATATGTATCCGGTGCCTGAGTTCGCCGCCGAGCCCAAGCCGGGCTGCGCCTTGCCGGCGGCGATGAGGGTGCCGCCGCTGTAGGACTGCGACTGGTTTCTCCCGATATACGTTCCCTCGCCTTCCTTCACGAACTTCATGTAGCCGGTCAGCAGCACCGAGTCGTTGATCAGCGTCGTCCCGGCGGGAATGTCGAGGTGGAGTTCATCCTGAACAGGGCCGAAGTACTCAAGCTGCACCATCTCAAGGTAACCTGTGTCGAGACTTTCGAGAACCTTGAAACGGTAGTAGCGGTAGGCGGTGGCATTCTCGAACGCGAGGGCGCGCGTCATCTGTGGATCGGTCGGCCAGATCATGTCCCTCCTGGCGTCGAGGAGCGTCCAGTTCTCCTTGTCGTCGGAACCGTAGAATTCCCATGACTTGGGACGCCTGCCCCCGTCTGGCCCGGTATAGATGTTGTAGCAGTTCACAACGGTTCCGACGCCGAAGTCGTAGTCCACCACAAGCGGGAGATTGGCTGTTTGAACGAGGATGCGCTTGGTGTTGTCCGTACCATTTCGAGCATAGTTGTTGTTGAAGAGATTGGCGGCGGTGCCTCCGGCAAACGTGGTGGTTGAGGAGACGCGGGTTCCGTCAGTGTCGGGTTCCGTGAGGTCGGAAGAGCCGGCGATTGTGCCGCTGCCCGTAACTTCGGTCGCGTAGAGCTTGTGTCCGTTCAGGTTCACCGTGCAGCCGCTCGCGAGCTCAAGCGTGCCGAACACGCGCCAGTCGCAGTCCGCCGCAAGCGTACAGTTGCTCACTACGCACTTGCTCGGCGTGACATCATATCCGGCGGACGGCCGGAGCGTGATCTCGCTCGCCGTGTCGCCGCCGAGGTACACGATCGTCGAGGAGGAGGGAAGTCCGTCCTCGATCTCGCCGCCGCTCGCGTTCACGCACGTCCAGTTTTCGGGATTCGCCGGGTCACCGTCGTTGCCCACGCCGGTCCACCACGCGAATTCCGCAACGTCGCTTCCTTCACCGTAGAAAAGCCCCGTGGCTGTCAGGAGCGGCTCGATGCCGGCCTGGGCCGCATCCGGCCCGAACGTGAACGTGACGCCGTCGGGAATCGCGCTCCACGACATCAGGCGCGTACCGCGCGCAAGGGTGGCCGCGCGGTCGCCCACGTCGATCGTCACCGTGGCGTCCGAGGCGAACTTGAGCGTTCTGTCACCGTCCCAGGAATCGGAGACGGGCGTCATCGGACTCGTCCTCGCGGAGAGATCGATCATCGAGCCGTTCTGCATCGTCGGGCCGTAGAAGTAGTTGTGCGCGGAGGGTTTGAACGTGCCGTAAACGTTCAGCGCTGCCGTACCAGTGCCGTTGTTGCCTGCGAACAGGGCTATGTAGTCGCGCACCGAGACGGGCACCTTGACGTTCATCGCGCTGCCGATCCGGAACGATGCGTTCGTTGCGACGATGGCAGTCTTGTCAATGTCCAGCGTGCCGGCGCCGGTCACGTCGAGCGTGCCGTTGCTCACGACCGTGTTGTAGAGCCAGAAGCTCTTGCCTGCGGCGATGTCCACCGTCAGCGCATGTCCGCGAAGATCCAACTCGGCCTGAGTGTAACTGCGGTTGATAAGTCCTATGCTGTTCTGGGCCTCGAAGCGGGAACCTTCGGCGGTGACGATCACCGAGGCGATCTGCGCGGCGCCGTTGGGCACATCTGCTCCGGTGTTCCGCGCCGTTCCGCCGTCGAGGATCATCTGGTAGTTGCTGAAGTCGCGCATGCCGTTGAAGTCGAACGTGCCACCGGTCGAGACCGTGATCGGGCCCGTTCCGAAAGGATTGGCCGTGCCGTTGAGGCCGCTCGCCAGCACGCCGCCTTCAACTGCCGTGCCGCCCGAGTACGTCTGACCCGGCTTCGACGCCGTGAACGTGCCCGCGCCGGTCTTCAGGAACTTCAGGTTGCCCGTGAGCGCCATCGCGGTATTGACGTACGACTCCCCTTCCGCGACGGCGATTTCAAGCGTGCCGACCTGCTCCGCCGAGTTCGTCACCGTGAACGCCTTGACGCCTTCAGACAGGCTTGCGGGCAGCTTGAGGCGTCCGCCGTTCACGTCGAACACGGTCCCCTCGTTGATGGAGAACGACACCGTTCCGTCGAGGTCCGCGGTCGTGCCCGCCGGAATCGTGAGGCTGTCCGCGGTCAGCACGAACGCAGCCGGCGTGACCGCGTCCGCGTTGCAGAGCGCCGTGTATTCCGCCGCCGTCGAGAAGCGCACCTGCATGTTGGCCGTGACGCCGCCCGCCCAGCCGGAGACCTCATCTCCGTCCTGCGTGTAGAACTTCCATCCGTTGTCCCACGTCGCGTAGTCGGGCGTGCCGGACTCCTTCACGTAGATGCCGTGCCTGTCGTCGCTCTCGACCACGGCGAGGGACTTGCCCTCCACCGGCTCGCCGTTCGCGCAAAGGACGAACTTCACGGACGATGCGGGCACACGTCCCGCCGGCCACGAGACGAGGCAGTCGCCGACCGCGACGCTGCGCGCGCCCACGTCAACGGCAATCGTCGCGTTGGGCGCGAACGTCAGGTAGAACTGCGCGCCATGCGTGCTGCTGCCCGCCGTATTCAACGCGCCTTCCTGCCCCGAAAGGTCGAGCGTGGAACCGTTCTCGAGCCTCACGTTGGGGAAGTCCAGCGTCTCGGTCTTGAAACGCCCCAGTACGCTGATGGTTTCATCGTTGTTGACCTGCGTGGCGCACGGCGCGCGCAGAAGAAGGTTGCGCAACGTCACGGGCGTGTAGGGACACACCAAGCAGGAAAGGTCGAAATCGACCGTCGCGGCATTGACATCCCCGTTGATGAAGGACACGATTCCGTTGCCCGTCGATGACACGCGCACGGTGCCGTTCGACGCGTCGCAGTTCGTCATGCGGAAGATGCCCTCGCTCCCCGTGTTCACGTCAAGAATGTGTCCGCCGAGATCGAGGAAGGTCGGTTCGTAGTCGGCGTAGACGAATCCAAGCGAATGTGCGGAATCGAGGACGGCATCTGCCGTCAGCGCAAGCGAGCCAAGCTGGGGACTGCTCCACCCAAGTCCGGAGCCGGAGTTGGTCAGCGTGCCTCCGTCGGAAATAACCTTGTAAGAGTACGCCCGTATGCAGTTGCAGACGTCAAGTACCGCGCCCGACGCCACAAGTATCTGCGACAACTGCACGCCAAGCAGCTGGTCCTGTGTCCCTGTGGCACACTTGACAGTACCGCCGAGGATGTCCGTACCACCCGAATACTGTTGTCCGGTCTTCGCCGCAATGAACGTACCGTCACCTTCCTTCACCAGCTTGAGGTTTCCATCGAACAAGACCGTGGAGTTCGTGTTCGTGACGCCTGCGGGGACGTGCAGGTGAAGTTCGCCCGCGGCACTCTGGTAGAAGTATTCCAGCTGCACCATCTCGAAGTAGCTGCTTTCACTGCTCGCAATGCCTTTGAAGCGGTAGTAGCGGTAGGGTGTCGTGTTGTAGAAGCCGTAGGATCGCGTCGTCTGCTCAGTTGGCCAGGTCACGTCGCTGCGCGAATCGAGCAGAACCCAGTTCTCCTCGTCGTTCGAGCCGTAGAATTCCCAGTCCTTCGGACATCTGCTCTGTACGCCGTCTATCGGCCCACAGTACATCCTGTACATGTTCACGATCTGAGGCGTGAGCATGTCGTAGTCCACGACAAGCGGGAGATTGGCCGTCGTGAGGATGATACGCTTGGTGTTGTCCGTTTCGGCTCTCGCATAGTTGTTGTTGAAGAGGTTCGCTGCGGATGCCGCGCCCGTGTCGTTGCTGAAGAACGTGTTGTCGCACGACACGCGGCTGCCGTCGGGCACCGTGAGATCGAGCGAATGGTCGGGCGCGATCTCGTTGCCGATAATCGTTCCCGTGCCGGAGACGTCCGTGACATGGAGCTTGTGTCCGTTCAGGTTCAGCGTGCAGCCACTCGCGATCTCAACCGTGCCGAAGCCGCGCAAGTCGCTGTCCGCCGTGAGCGCGCAGTCCTTCACGACGCATCTGTACGGCGCGAGGTTGTAGCCGGACGGCGCCTGCACCGAAACGTCGCCAGCGAAGAACACCGTCGTGGGCGATGAGGGGAGTCCGTCCGCGATCACGTTGCCCGCGGCGTTCGTGCATGCCCAGTTCGCGGGATTCGTCGGGGCACCGTCGTTGCCCGCGCCGGTCCACCACGCAAACTCGGCATCGGTGTTGACGAGGCCGTAGAAAAGACCCGTGCCGCCGACGACAGGCTCGGCGCCGGACGGGACGAACGCGAACGTGACGTTCTGCGGCTTGGCGCTCCATTCCACGATGCGCGTACCCGTCGCGATGTCTCGGTCCGTCACATCGACGGACACGTTCGCGCCGGAGGCGAACGTCATGCCGGCGGAATCAAACGCGGCGTCGCATCCGGTCAAGTCGAGCGTCGAGCCGTCCTTCATGACGAACTTCGAGAAGTTCAGCGCATGGACGTCGAGAGACGAATACACGTCAACTGTGGCAACGTTGCCGAACGGCTTGGCGAGGTTCACGGAGCTGGAGTCGATCGTTCCTCCGCGAAGCTCAGTTCCGCCGGAGTACGTCTGGCTCGCCTTCGCCGCGATGTACGCGCCCGCGCCCTCCTTGACCAGCTTGAACTTGCCGGTCAGCGAGACGGTGGAGTTGTTGACGGTCTTCCCGGACGGCACGTTCAGGTGAAGTTCGCCCGTGTGCGAATAGAAGTATTCCAGCTGCACCATCTCGAAGTAGCCGTTGTCGCTGCTCGTGAGGCCCTTGAAGCGGTAGTAGCGGTAGGCCGTGGTGTTGTCGACGCTGTAGGAGCGCGTGGTTTGCTCCACAGGCCAGGTAATGTTGCTTCTAGAGTCGAGCAGGACCCAATTCTCCTTGTCGTTTGAACCATAGAACTCCCATGACTTCGGGCATCTGTTTTTGTAGCCGGAAATCGGCCCACAATAGATATTGTAGAGGTTCACGACCCGCGGGAACCAGAAGTCGTAGTCCACGACAAGCGGAAGTTGAGCCTTTGCAACGAGGATACGCTTGTTGTTGTCAGTATTGTCCCGCGCATAGTTGTTGTTGAAGAGGTTGGCGGCGACACCACCGGCAAAAGTGGTGGTGGACGACACGTGGTTGCCGTTGCTGTCAGGCTCCGTGAGGTCAACCATGGTGTCGGTGATCGTGCCGGCGCCGGCGATGTCGCTTGCGGTGAGAGTGTGTCCGTTGAGGTTGAGCGTCTTGCCGGAGTTCACCGTGACCTTTCCGAACACCTCGTCGTCGATGAGCGTGAAGTCGTCGAATGTCTTGTCGATCAGCGCGTCGGTGAGCGAGCCGGTGCTGGTACTCTTCGTCTTGAAGCTGCCGCCCACGGTGTCGTAGAGGCCGACGGTGCCGCTGGAGTCCTTCGCGGGAACGAGGTCGAGCTTCAGCGTCCCTGCCGCGTCATAGACCTTGAACGAATAGAGGAAGTGGGACGACCAGTTTCCGTTGGCCGTTGCAGCGCTTGTGGCGTGCGACGCGAACAGACAGAGCTGCGAGCCGACCATGAAGTCGGAGGAGATTGTCCACGAACAGGACGCCACCTCCGCGCCCGTAAAGGCGTTTGTGACCGCAACCGTCCCGGCGTTGCCGTCCGCCGTGATGGTGTACTTCGTGTAGGCGACGACAGGATCGCGCTTCTTGACAGTGACGGTGGCGGTGGACGTGTCGGTATCGGTCGAGCCCTTGTTGTAGAGGACGCCGACCTTGCTGCTGTTGTACTGAAACGCCGTGAACGCGGCAGTGCCCACCGCCGAGCGCGCGCACCAGAGGGCCTCCGTTGCGGTGACCTGCGTGGAACACCACGTCATGACGATCTTGTCCGTCGACTTCGGCGTGTAGCCGGTCTTGACCTGGACGTTCGCGTTCGCCTTGAGGTACGGCAGCTGCGTGTAGCCGTCTGGCAGGCCGTCGGCGAACGACGTCACCGCAAGAGCCAGGACAGCCGGGAGGGTCGCGCTTGTCGCGACCTTGCGAACCAGAGCAACAACACGAGCAAAACTAGAAGTTTTCACCTTTCCCCAAGGGGCGTTGCAGATAGTTTTTTCCATCGCTTTTCCTCTTTGTAACTGTTGAAGATTACTTCTTGGCCAGTTGAACCATTGTAATGATACCATAATTTCACCGCCAAGCGCAAGCCGAAAATCCCGGCTCGCGACAAGCGCGAGCCCTCCCGTGCGGCGCGCTCGGTAATCGCGCCCTACCAATCCAATCTGGGCGTGGCACGATTCACGGATGCGCCCGTCACGGTTTCTTGCGGGCGGCATTCTTCAGCGCCGTCAGCTGGTCGAGCTGCGCCTTGACGAGACGGTCGCCCGTGGGCGCGGCGAAGCGCGAGGAAAGCGCCTCGTAGCCCCCCTCGGCGTGGGCCTTGGTCGACGCGATGTAGCCTTCGCTTCCGTTGGTGAGGCACGTGAAGACCGTCATGCGGAACGGCGAACGCGCCTTCACCGCGCGGCCGATATCCACGAACGGCTCGCACGGCAGGCCCGCGAAGGCCAAGTCGTCGCCGATGGCGAGCGAGGTGACGAGGATGTCGAAATGGTCCGGCCCGTTCTTCATCCGACGGACACGCGACCAGGGACTTGTGAGCGTCTTGATTTCCATGCTACCAAGCGGAATCTCGTCCGTGCGCCCGGCGTCGAACATCTCCACCCACTTGATCTCGTCGGCGGTCGGCCTGTTCACGGGCATGGGATGTTTGGCGACGATGCCGCGGATGGGGCCGGCCGGAATCTCCTCGCACACGTCCCACACCGTCAGCGCCGCACCGGCCACCGCCCTTCCCATGTGGAGGGCGAACGCCTTGGGACGCGTCTTGCGCTCGACATAGAGCGCGGCGTAGCCCGGCGGCGGGAAGTGGCAGTTGTGGTTCACGTCGCCCTGCGCGCCATTGAGGAAGAGGCACTTTACGCCGTCGCCGACGGCCGCCTCGAACGTGCAGCGGACGACGCCCGGCCAGTCGGCGGAGTATTTCGTCCCGCCGATGGTGTCGGGATGCACGCCGAAGTTGACGATGGCGATGTCGGGCGCGCCCGTGCGGCGGAAGCGGACGAGCTGTAGCGTCTCGTCAGGCGTGCCGAGGGGTTCCTTGATGGCGTGATTCGTGATTCCGGGGTTGGTGCGTACGGAACCGTCCTTCATGCGGTAGCGGCGGATGAAGGAGACGCCGCGGCAGTCGGTCTTGGCGATGCCGATTCGCGCGGGTGCCAGATCGGCGAGCGCAAGCCGTCCGACCTCCGCCATCTTGGCAATCCGCGCGTCCGCATGGAGCTTCACAAGCCGCCTCTCCTCTTCCGTGAGGTTTCCCCACGGCCAGCTGGCGGGCCCTGTATGGATGTGCGTCGAATGCACGTAAATGTGTTCGCGCGGAACACCTGTCGCCTTGATGATTTCCGGAACGGCTTTCGCGAGGAAGGCGTTGCTCAGCTGCAGGTCGTCGACGCAGTAGATAAGCGCGCTGTTCGTGCCGTCCGAAACGGCCACGCAGTCGATGTAGAGCGGGTCCAGCACGCCGTCGGCGATGCGTGTAGTGAAGTACCCGACGAGCGGCAGGCCAAGAGGAGGTGTGGCGTCCACACGGGCAAAACCGGCCCGAAACTCCGCGAAAGCCATTCCCGCCCCGAAGGCGAGCACCAGAATGATTATCTTTTTCATTTCATGATTTCTCCAAGTAATCCGCAACAGCAAACGATTTCAATTTCCCGGACTTTCCGGACTTTCCGGATCTCCGGATTTTCCAGTTGTGGTTTGTGAACACTTGTGACAATTGTCATTTGTGAACAGTCAACTCATCCTTGCAGAGTTCGACCTTGTCCTTGAAGTAGGCGAGGCCAATCTTCTCGATGTCCGTGATGCCTTCGGCGCGGAAGGTGACATCATACTTCTTCCCATCGATTTGCGCACGGGCGTCGCGCGCAAGGGCCTTGAGGTCGTCCGTGGCGGAATCCGCCGCATTGGCCTCGATGATGAACGCCGGGAACGGCTCGACGAGCGGCGCAGGACGCCCGTCATGATCCCGATGTGGCAATGTTTGTTGTCCTTCAGCGCGCCCGAGAGGAACACGCGCATGAAATTGCACATTTCGTCGTAATACCCGTGCGTTGATGCTGAGGTGATCGGCTGGTCGTATTCGTCGATCAAGATGACAGGGAGCTTCTTCGTGGACGCATGGACTGCCTCGGAGAGAAGTCCGAGTGATTCGGAAAGCTCGTCCTTCGTCCCCTCGCGGTTCATCACCTTGCGCAGCGACCATTTCTTGGCCCCGTTTCCCCATCCGTTCTCGATGCAATCCGCAAATCTGGCGACCTCGTCGCCGATCACGGCGGCAAGGCGGGCGAACGCCTCTTCTACAGTGGTCTGCTTGATGTCCTTGAACGACAGGAAGATAACAGGATGTTTGCCCTGCTCGCTTTGGTACTTCTCTCCAGCCGCCCAGATCTTCGTATCGTGGAACAGAGCCGCCTCGCCCTCGTAGAACGCACGGATCATCTTCAGCATGGTCGTCTTGCCGAAGCGCCTCGGACGAGTGAACAATACCACGCGCGACTTCGAGTCGATGAGGGCCTTCAGGATGAGCGTCTTGTCAACGCAATAAGAATCACGCGAGAACCTCGCCCAGTCGCTCGTCCCCACGGGCGGCGGTAAAAGTCCTTCTTTGCGAGCCGCATTCCCGGCACGCACTTGCATTTTGCTGTTTTTCGCAATTATCTTCTTCAAAGACAACCTCTTCGACATTTAAACAGCACAGATGATACCATAATCATACCACCGCCCGCAAGCCGAAAATGGTAGGGCCCGCTCGCCGAGCGGGCCGGAGGTGGGGCGAG
>CAMKJU010000145.1 GCA_946413265.1 uncultured Lentisphaerota bacterium | reverse complement strand
CGTTCGGTTGCTTCATCACGTCCTTCACGCCAACAGACCAAATCCATTTCGCCTCGTTCTCAAGCACCTTCCGCGCCTTTTCGGTAACTGCGTCCAGATCTGCGCACGAGCGAAGTCGAGGCGCAAGACGCTTTGCAAGTGCGACGACCTCTTCGTCGCACTTCGGATAACCGACAAGGCTGGGCGATTTGCCAGGCACATTGCCCACGATCCTCACCCCCGCCTCGGCGCATTCGAGAATCTTCTTCATCAGCGCGGGCGTCATAGCATCGACCTTCGGCAGCACAAGAACGCTGTACGTGGCACCGCCCTCGAAGTCGATCTTCCCATCTACAAACTTGGCCCGCGACATGAACACCTCGGGCGAACAGCCGTCGAAGGAATAGCCCTTCCGATCCGGGAATTCGCCTTCCATGAAGGTATCCTTCGGCGGCTGGAACACCATCGGCGCGCCCTCGGGCAGGAGGTAGAGGATGTCCGCGACGGGCCGCCCCTGCCGGAGCAACCACTGGCAGCGCGTGAGGTAACGGTGGTAGGAATCGACCATCGGCCACCATGTCTGGTTGCGGTGCCAGTTGACACCGTAGTACCCGCACATCGTCATGCCGGGCTTGTCCGTCAAGCTTGGCTGGTGCTGGTACGTGTGGAACTTGAAGCAGTTGATGCCGAAGGCGAGCGCCCAGTCGCCCTGCGCCTTCATCGATCCAGGGTACTGTTTCCAGTACTCCGCGCTTGCCGTGAACGCCTCCGCGCCGACGACGGGACGCCCCATCGTGTGCGCGATGGAGACCGACTCCACGCAGCTGTACTCCGCCGGACATCCCATGCCCTTTGACCAGAACTCGCACATCGGCACGTCCGCCACCGCGCCGGACGTGATGTCGCAGCACGGATTCATGTCGTAGGGTTCGCTCGACATCACAAGCCACTTGCTGTGCGCATATTCCTTGATGGGAAGAAGCTGGTTTTCGATCACGAGCTCCTGCGCGGTCTGTCGCCAGTCGAAGAGGAATCGCTCGGTGATTTCCGTCGAGCGCACGATGCGTCCATTGATCGCGGGGATGTACGGAAGCGGCGAATAGCCGCGCCGACGCGCGAACTCCTTGAAGAACTCGGCGGAACCGTTCTGCGCGCTCATCTCCCAGCTGTCGAAATGGAGCGTGGTGAGACCGCGTCCGGGACGACGCGGACCGGCGGCGGCGAGGATTTTGTCCGCATAGTCGTGCAGGTGGCGTTCGATTGCGCCCCTGTCGAACTTGCTCGTCTCGAATCCAAGACCTGGCTTGGGCGCGGGACGCGTGGTCTGTCCGGTGAGGCGGCGCCCCACGCGCAGGATCGTCCAGCACCCCTCGGGGACGCGCCAGGTGAGGCGTCCGGAGGCGTCCATCTTCGCCGTGAGGTCCACCACCTTCGCGGGATCGACGCACTTCTCCGGCGGCACCGCCTTGTGCGACGGCGTGAGGTACGGCTTCACGCCGCGACGGGACGAAAACGGTGCACGCTGGTAGATGGCCTTTTCGTCCGCATCGGGAAGACGCTCCGCGCCTTCCGGTTCGGGGAACGCCAGCACGGCGACGTCGCGGTAGTAGCTCTCCCATTCCTTCTTCATCTCGGACGTGAGCGTGCGGACGCCGAAGAACGGCGCGCGCGGTGCGGGGATGGGCAGAACGGAGGAATAGTCCAACGGCCCCGTCACCGTCGTCTCGCTCGCGACGGTGTGCTGCATCGCGTCGTCGGGCTTGACGGATTTCCCGCCTGCGCCGCACCAGCCGGGGCCTGTCCCCACCGCCACCTCGATGCCGAGGCGGTCGGCCTCGGCGATGGCGTAGCCGAAAAGCTCCAGCCACTTCGGGCTCAGGAACTCCACGGGGCCGCGCGGCACGCGGCCACCCTCGACCTCGAGGATCAGCACGCCGCCGATTCCGGCCGCCTTCATCGCCTCCAGGTCCGCCTTCATCCCCTCGCGCGTCGCCGTGCCGTCCATGAAGTACCAGTACACCCACGGACGGGCGGAATCCGGCGGGGTCTTGAACAGCTCGCCGTCGATGGAAGCCGACGCGCCTAGCGCAATAACAGCGGCAAGGGACATGACGCCCCCGCACACTATTCTTCTTAATATATTCATTGTCGCTCCTTTCAATTCCGGTTGGCGGGAATATTATACACTATTACGGAGTTGAATGACAGACACGAATAGCGCCGTGAAAGGAAATTGTGGAGACGCTCCCCCCGCGTGCTGGTTTATGGTATACTTTTCGCATCCGGAATCAGACTCCGGGGAAAGGACACATAGAAATGAAAGTATCGAAAATGATTGTCGCGCCAGCGATTCTGGCGACGGCGTTCGCGGCGTACGGACATGTAAAAACTGCCACGCCCTTCGCCGATAACATGGTTCTTCAGCGCGAACGCGCCGTCCCAGTGTGGGGCGTCGCCGATCCGGGGGAGAAGGTGACCGTAACGTTCGCCGGACAGACCAAGACGGCGCAGGCTGGCAGTGACGGCAAGTGGTGCGTGTCGCTTGACGCGATGCCTGCCTCGAAGGAGAACAGGGTTCTCAAGGTCGCCGGCGCAACCAACGCCGAGGAAATCAAGAATGTCCTCGTCGGCGAAGTGTGGTTCGCGAGCGGACAGTCCAACACCGAGTGTCCGATCTGGGGCCCGGGCCCGCGCTACCGCGACGGGCAGGGCGCCGTGATGACCGCGATGACCCGCCGGCCGTTCATCCGCTACGTGAAGAACGCGCGGACGACGTCCCGCGAGCCGAGGCTCGGCTGGAAGGCCGTCTGGCGCGACTACTCGCCAAAGTCCTTCAAGGAAACCTTCAATGGCAACCTCTCCGCGATGGCGTTCTACTACGCGCTCGAGCTGCACGACGCGCTCGGCGTGCCGGTTGGCATCATCGACTCCAGCTGGGGCGGCACGCGCATCGAGCCGTGGACGCCGATTTCGGGTTTCGCGAACAAGCCGCACATCCCCGGAAAGGTCGGTGCGGGAACGCCCACGGCCCTCTGGAACGGCATGGTGGCCGCGTTCGCGCCGTATGCGATCAAAGGTTTCATCTGGTACCAGGGCTGCTCCAACGCGGGTGACGGCATTCGGTATTGCGACAAGATGCACGACCTCTACAACGGCTGGGCGAAGGAGTTCAAGAACCCCGACCTCAAGCTCTACTTCGTGCAGCTCGCGCCGTTCAGCCGCAGCTGGTTCTCCGTCCAGATGGGACAGGCGAAGTTCGCCGCCGAGGAGAAGAACGCCGCGATGATCACGACGTGCGACATCGGCAACTCCTGGGACATCCACCCGAATGACAAGGAGTCCGTGGCCCGCCGCCTCGTCCTGCACGCGCTCAAGCGCGACTACGGCTTCACCGACATCATCGACGACGCGCCGGTACTCAAGTCGTGGAAGGTCGAGGGCGACAAGTTCGTGATGTCCTTCGACAACGCGAACTCCTGGTACGCCTACAACGACGACCGCACCGAGGCGAAGGGCTTCGAGGTCGCCGGCAAGGACGGTAAGTACGTCCCCGCAAAAATCCTGAACAAGGGCGCGAACGCAACGCTCTCGGGGAAGGAACTCATCGTTTCCGCGCCGGGCGTCAAGGAACCACGCCGTCTGCGTTATCTTTACTCCAAGCCCTGGATCGGATCGCTCTATTCGTTTGATTCGGGTCTCCCGCTCGGACCGTTCGAGATCGACGCGCGCCGTCCGGAGGACGACCTCACCGACGTGAACGCCAAGCTCGGCGATGCGCTCAAGGTGCCGGAACTCGCGGGTTTCCGCAAGGTCCTTGCCGTCGACATCCCTGCGAACCGCTTCACGGGCTATTCTTTCAACGAGGCGGCGAAGGCCGGCGCGTTTTCGCGCGTCGCCTACGCGCTCGAACTCGAGCGCGCGGACGGCGCGATCGAATGGGCGGTCGCGGCGATGGACGCCTTCACGGACGACGCGGCGAAGCTCGGCGTCCCCTGCGCGTCGCGTGCGACGTTCCAGCGCAAGGTCTCCAACCTCGTCGTGCGGTCCAACCGCATCGGCGTGGAGGAGGGGGCTGTCGGCGACGGCATCATCGAGTTCTTCATCGGCAACTACGGAACGCAGAAGAAGCTCGCCAATGCGGGCGGCAGCGACAATATCTACGACTGCAACGACAATGAGCATCCGGCGCAAAACGGGTACGGCTGCATGCAGGTGCACAACGCCAAGAGCGGCGCGACCGTGTTCGCGTACAACCACTTCGCCGTTGGCGGAGCGCCCGACCTCGGCATCGGTTCCAACAAGGGCAACGCTCACACCGACTGGACGTTCATGAGCAACGCCGGTGATTACAAGTCACGCCGATTGACCGTCCTCGTGAAGTGACGCGGCCCCGCGCCCCCTTGTCATGTTCTAATCCAAGTCAGACATGCACGAGAGGACGGCCTCAACGGCCTCTGAGGAAGGTACCTTGCGCACGGGCTTTCCGTGTACGTAAAGGAGAAATTCGCCGACCCCGCCGCACAGCGCGATGTCGGCGTTTTTGGCCTCTCCAGGTCCATTTACGGCGCAGCCCATCACGGCCACATGCGGCAACTTCACGCTCGCGTGCTCGCGCTGATATCGCTCCAGCGCTGCCTCCACCTCCTCTGCCACACGACACACGTCCACGCGAGTACGCCCGCATGTGGGACAGCTCGTCACGGATGGACCCGGCGCACGCAATCCCAGCGAACGCAAAATTTCAAGACCAACGGTCACCTCGCGCTCTGGCACGTCCGTAAGCGACACGCGGATCGTGTCGCCAATACCCTCCGAAAGAAGAATGCCCAGTGCCACGCTCGAACGCACGGTGCCAGGGATGAACGTGCCCGCCTCCGTCACGCCGAGGTGGAGTGGACAATCCGTGCGCTCCGCGAGCAGACGATACGCCGCAAGCGTACGCGCAACGTCGCTCGCCTTCACGGAAATCGCGATGTCGCGGAAATCCTCATCCTCCAACAGCTTCACGTGCCGGAGGGCGGACTCCACGAGCGCCTCGGGCGTGGCGCCGCCGTGCTTTTCAAGGATGTCCTTCTCCAGCGATCCACCGTTCACGCCCACGCGAATCGGCACACCCTTCGCCTTGGCCGCACGCGCCACGGCGCGTACATTCTCAGCCCCGCCGATGTTGCCGGGGTTGAGGCGCAGGGCGTCCGCCCCCGCCTCGATGGACGCGAGAGCGCACCGGTAGTCGAAATGGATGTCCGCCACGAGCGGCACGGACGACGCCTTTCGCACTTCGCCGAGGACGCGCGCAGCCTCGGCGTCCGGCACCGTGAGGCGCACAAGGTCCGCTCCGCGTTCCGCGCAACGGTTGACTTGCGCAATAAGAGCCGCCGCGTCGTGCGGATCGGCGTTCGCCATGGTCTGCACCGAAACCGGCGCCCCACCACCAAGCGGGAGGCCGCCGATTTTGAGCGAACGGGTTTGCGTGCGGGTGAACACGGGTTAGTCCTTCTCGGGCGGCGGGCACGGGGTGCCCGCCCTACCATCGGGAGTACCGAGGTTGAAGGCTGGCTTGAACTTTTCGGCGCGGATGCGGCGCTGCTCTTCAAGTTTGAAAATCTTCTCTTTATCTCCCCTCGCCTTGTGCATGCGGCGACTGCGCGCCACATCGCGCCACACGAGCGTGATCATGAGCGCGAGGAAGAGGTACATGAACACCATCGAAAGGCCGTCCACGATCTTGCGTGGCACGGGACGTCGGAAAATGAGCGCGATGAGCGAAAAGAGAATGAGCCCGCCGTCCAGCACGGGAATCGGCAGAAGGTTCAGCACCGCAAGGTTGACGTTGAGGAACCGCAGGAACCCAAGCGCGTCCCATCCGTCATTGCGCACCTGGTAGTACAGACCCTCCGCGATCATCACGGGACCGCCTAGGGATCTTGCGGTGGCTTTGGATTCCTTCGGCGTTACAAGCGCCTTCAGCACGCGTCCCATAGACCCGGCGTCCCACGCGAGCTGCTGCCACGGGCTGCGGTCTGGCATCCACGCGGCGTACCGCACGTCGTTCGTGGTGGAAAGTGCCATGATGAAACTGCCTCCCGTAACCTCGTCGCGCGTGGGCGTGATGGAAAGAACCACATTCGTGCCGCCGCGGTCTACGACAAACTCCGCCGCGCGCTTATCCCCCGCAATCTGCACCTCGGTCAGCATGTCCGACCACGTCTGCACGGCGTTGCCGTTCACGGACAACACCCGGTCGCCGGCCTGCATCCCGCCCTTTTCGGCAGGGCCGCCCTTCACCACTTCGCCGATCTCGGCGGAGAGCTTGCCGAAGCGCGCATACGGAACGGCGGAGAGTACACAGGCGAGCACGACGGCCAGGACGATGTTGCCGAACGGTCCCGCGAACGCCACGACGATCTTCTTCCAGTTCGCCATCGTCGGACACGGTGTGTCCGCATTACCGTCTGGCGGCGCGCTCGGTGATCGCGCCCTACCGGCGTTGTCCGATTCAACTTCTCCCTCGGTCTGCGAGCCCTGTACGCCCGCCGTTCCGGCGGGGTCGAGCTGTGGCAGCGCCACGTAGCCGCCGAATGGAATGGCGGAGATGCGGTATTCCACGCCCTTCCAGGTCTTCTTCCAGAGAGCCGGACCGAAACCGATGGAGAACGTATCCACTCGGAAACCCAGCAGCTTCGCGGCGAGGAAGTGTCCGAACTCATGGATGAAGATCGCAAACGAGAACAGGAGAATGCAGGCGATAATCGCCAATACGGTAATCAGGAATTCCATTCTTTAGCCAACTTTCTTCCGGCCGCATCGGCGGCGAGGATGTTTTCAATAGAATCGCACGGCATGTCCGGCGCGGCGTCAACTGCCGCTTCTACGAGACGGACGATATCGGTATATCGTATTTCTCCCGCAAGGAAACGCGCCACGGCCACTTCGTCGGCGGCGCTGAGCACTGCAGTCCTCGTACCTCCGGCGCGGGCCGCATCCTTCACGAGGCGCAACGCGGGGAAGCGCGCCTCGTCGGGCGCGCGGAACGTGAGCGAGGAAAGCGCCGCCAGGTCTAGCCGTGCGCGTTCGGCGGGCAGACGGTCCGGCCACGAGAAGGCGTACTGGATCGGCACGCGCATGTCCGGCGGCGAGAGCTGCGCGAGCGTGGCACCGTCCGTGAACTCAACGAGGGAGTGGACGATCGACTCGGGGTGTACCACCACATCGATGCGGTCCGCCGGCACGTCGAAGAGCCAGCGCGCCTCGAGGATCTCGAAACCCTTGTTCATCATGGTGGACGAATCCACCGTCACCTTTGGGCCCATCTTCCAGCGCGGGTGGTTGAGCGCCTGCGCGGGCGTGACAGTGGAAAGGTCATCGGGACCGTCCAGGAACGGTCCGCCGCTCGCCGTGAGGATCAGTCTCGACACGTCGCGCCGTCCACGCCAACCGACATCCGGTAGGGCGGTCGCCCCGCGACCGCCAATGTCCGGTAGGGCGGTCGCCCCACGACCGCCAATGTCCGGTAGGGCGGTCGCCCCGCGACCGCCGAAAGACTGCAAACACTGGAAAATGGCCGAATGCTCGGAGTCGACGGGCAGTATCTTCACGCCCTTCGCCTCTGCGCGGGCACAGACGAGCTCGCCCGCCGCCACCATCACTTCCTTGGTGGCGAGCGCTACGTCCACGCCCTTCTCAATCGCGGCAAGCGTCGGAGCGAGGCCGGAGAGGCCGACGGTGGAGACGAGCACGAGGTCGGCCTCCGTCTCCGCGACGGCCCGCTCGGCGGCGTCCTCGCCACAGAACACGGGCGCACCGAATTCGCGTCCCAGCGCCTCGGCCCTTTCACGGTTGGAGCGAACAGCCAAACCCGCTATACGGAAATCGGACGGGTGCGTGCGAACGACGTCGCACGCACTCGTGCCTATGGAGCCGGTCGCCCCTAGTATGAGAATCCGCTTCAACCTTCAGCGGCCCTCATGAGCGCCTTGAAGTAACCCACGCACTCGGCCACGTCAAGCTCCTTGATGCCGGGCTTCACGCCCTTGCCGGGGAACGACTCGTACTCAAGCGAGCAGCAGCCGGTGTAGCCAACCTCCACGAGGGCCTTGACGACCTCCCAGAGGTCCATCTCGCCGCGCGGCATCGGAACGGCGTGGTACTTGGGCTTGAGGAGGATGTTCTTCACGTGCATGTCGAAGAGGCGCGTGTGGAAGCGGCGCACGGAGTCGGCCGGGTTGGCCTTGGCGCGGTAGTCGTGGCCGATGTCGAGGCACAGACCCATGCGCGGGTCGAGGTCCTTGACCATGTTGAACGACGACTCGCCCGTGGGATAGCAGTCGGGCATGTCGGGTCCGTGGTTGTGGATTGCCACCTTCATGTCGTACTCGGCGCAGAGTCCGCTCAGGTACTCGCAACGGGCGCGGCTGTGGACACGCTTCTTCTTGTCCTTCTGCTCGTTCGGCACGGCGACAACGGTCTTGACGCCGATCGCCTTGGCGTAGTCGAACGCGCGCTTGCATTCGTCATTGGTCGCCATGTAGATCGGGCCCACACCGTAACCGGTCACGCCAAAATCGGCGCACTTCTGCTTGAAGGCGTCGATCTCCGCCTGCGTAGACTTGATCGGCAGGTGGAAGTCCTTGATGCAGAGGTAGTGCAGATCAAGCTTCTTCATCAGCTTGAGCGTCTCGTCCAGCGTCAGGCGATGACACGAGAACCCGGCCATGCCGAACTTGAAATTCACCTTGCCCTTCTTCGCGGCGCAACAGGTATTTGCGGCTACGGCGGGACTGCAGGCGGCGGCAGCCACTGCGAGCGCGCCAAGTCCCATGAACGAACGGCGGTCTATCATTGTTCTTTCTCCGTTTATAGAGGTAAACGCAAAACCTCTCTTCCGCGCCATTCGCGAGGCAAGTCACACGGCTTGACGGAACTCGCGGAAACGACACTGCGCGTCTGAAGGGTTCAGCGCGTCTAGTATGCCAAATCCCCGCCCTCCGCGCAAGTGCAAAATGGTCAGATGAATTTGCGAACAACGGTGGGCACGAGTTATTCTAACGTGGCGGAACACATGAGGGCGCTGGCTCGGTCCCATTTGCCGCGCTGAAGCTGGCGGATAAGCGTCGAATAACGGAGGCGCGCCGCGTCGTTTTCGGGCGTCGATTCCGCGGGCAGTTCCCCTTGGCGACGGCGCACGGCCTCCATCCACAGCTTACGAAGGAATCCCTGGAGTATCTGTTCAGGGGCAAGCTCGCTAGAGGCCGATTTCTCCTCCGTCAGGAGAATGTGGTCAAGCCACACGCACATCTCCGGCGGCAGATCGTTGCGTAGGGACGTGATCGCATCCCCGTCGGCAGACGCCCCGGCGCGCCACGCCCCCACGAACGCGCGCGTGAACGGGTGCGCGAGGACATCGTCCGGCAGGTAATCCGCCACGAGCTGATCAAGCGACGCCCGCTCCGCATCGCGCTCGTGCTCCATCAGGAACTCGCAGAGCGCGGTCTCGGTTGTCGGCGGCGGGTTCACCTTGGGCGAGGCGGCATCCTCCCCTGCAAGCGACACAACGGGCGACTGATCGACGGGTGGCTCCTCAAAGGGCTCGTCCGAAATGACGGGCGCGGGCGGCGGCGGACGGTGTTTCGCGGCGGCCGCAGCCTTGAGGAAATCCTCCTGGAGGGCAGCAGGCGGCACGCCAAGAAGCGCCGCCGCCTCGTCGATGAGCGTGGCGCGCATCACCGCCGACGTGCATTTCGCGATGGTCTCCAGCACGGCCTTGCTCGTATCCGACACCGTGCGCAGGTTGAAGGGCTTCTCGTGTCCGGCCAACAGCGTACGCACCTGGAAGTTCGCGACGGACACCGCCGCGTCGAGG
>CAMKJU010000144.1 GCA_946413265.1 uncultured Lentisphaerota bacterium | reverse complement strand
GCCTCCTGCTTGGCAGTGCGCGGGGCGAAACGCAGTTTAGGCGCTGACGACGCGAGGATGTGCATCTTGCCGTCAGCACCCGGCACGATGAACCTCTGGGGATGGCGGTTCTTGATCTTGATGACCATCACTTAGACCTCTTTGGCGTATACCCTGCGCCCTTGCAGCGACGGCAGGGCTGTCCCCCCATTCCGTCGCATGCCGTACAGCGGACCTTCCCGATTCCGCCGCATTCGGGGCATGGCGTGACCTTGATCTTCTTGTGCTGCCTGCTTGAGGAGCGCCCGTAGGAGCGGAAGGATGAACGGCTGGTTGTCTTCGTCTCCTCCACGATCCAACCTGGCTTGGAACCGTGCCGCGAGCTTTTGCATTTCTGGCAATCGGCTAATCCCGTATGGTTGCATTTCCGACAGGGCTCCGCCCCGCTCCACCAGCATGTAGCGCAGGGTTCCTTGTCCGCGCGGTCTTCTGGCGGGCGCACCCTGAACACCCACTTTTCATGGCGGCCCGTGCCCTTGCAGAGCGGGCAGCGGCTGTGTTTCACGTCCCAGCGGTGGCTCGTGAACGGCTTGCCGGGCGTGACGTCGATTTCGCCGTCGTGCTGCCCGAGGTTGGGCGGAGTGAGGGAGAGGCTGCGTTCGCCTTTGCATGCGGTGCAGGGCGTAACGACAGTATGGGGCTCGGCGGCGACCGTGCCGACGGCTGCGGCAAGTAAAATTGCGAAGGCGGTTTTCATGTCTGCTGACTCTCCGTTGCGTATTTATCGAGTTTGCGGTAAAGCGTACGGCGTGAGATGCCTAGCAGCTGCGCGGCGCGCGAGTGGTTGCCGCCGGCCTGTTCGAGCACGGCGAGGATCTTGGCCTTCTCCGTCGCCTCTAGCGTGCCGGCGGGGAGCACCGACGGAATTGGCGCGGCAGGCGTGCGGATGTGGTCTGGCACGTCGCCCACGTCAAGCTGCCCACCCGGCGAAAGCACGACCATCCGCTCCACGGCGTTGCGTAGCTCGCGCACGTTGCCGGGCCAGTCGTACGATTCAAGCAGCTTCATCGCGGCGGGCGTGATGCCAGTTACGCGGTTGCCGTTCGCTGCGGCGAATTCCGTGAGGAAGCGCATGACGAGAAGGGGAATGTCGCCTGGACGCTCCTTCAGCGCGGGAAGGCGGATGTCGATCACGGCGAGGCGGTAATAGAGATCCTCGCGGAACTTCCCCTCGCGCACGAGCTGGGCGAGGTCGCGGTTGCAGGCGGCGACGATGCGGATGTCGGTCTTGATCGTCTCGGAACTGCCGAGGCGCTCGAACGAGCGCGTTTCGAGGACGCGCAGGAGCTTGACCTGCGTGGAAGGGGAAATCTCGGAAATCTCGTCGAGGAATATCGTGCCGCCGTCTGCCGCCTCGAAGCGCCCGATGCGCTTGGCGACGGCGTCCGTGAACGCGCCTTTCTCGTGTCCGAAGAGTTCGCTTTCCAGAAGATTGCCGTTGAGCGCAGCGCACTCCACGGCAACGAATGGGCCATTGGCGCGCTGTGAGAGGGAATGGAGCGCGTGAGCGACGAGTTCCTTGCCCGTGCCGCTGGGGCCTTCGATCAGGACGGTGGCCTGCGTGGGCGCGGCCTGCTGGATGAGGCGGAACACCTTCTGCATCGCCTCTGATGTGCCCGTGATGTCCGCAAGGCCGTGCTTCACGTCCAGCTCGCTGCGGAGCGACACGACCTCCGCCTCCAATGCGCGCGTCTTGAGTGCCTTCGCAACGCGCAGGTCGAGCTGGTCGAGGTCCACCGGCTTCGTGAGGAAGTCGTCGGCGCCGTCTTTCATCGCCTCCACTGCGAGGTCCACCGTTCCAAAGGCAGTGAGGAGAATGCAGGCGAGCTGCGGACGCATCTTCTTCGCCGCCTTCAGGAGCTGGATGCCGTCCGCCCCCGGCATCCGAACGTCGGAGAGCATGAGGGCGATTGACGGATCGGCCTCCAGCGCCTTGATCGCCAGCTCTGCGTCAGGCGCCGTCGTTACTTGGTAATCCACGCCCAGCGCACGGGCCATCAGCTCGCGCGTGTCCTTTTCATCGTCCACTATCAGTATGGATGCCTTCATTTGGGCGGTCGTTCCTTTCGCTCCGTCTATTCATGTGTGAAAACGAATAAAGTATACCATAATCTGACACCACAGCAAAGCCATCAGTGCGTCAAAATGACACAGCCATAATTGGCTATTGCAATCGGCGGTTTAAAATGGTATCATCCCTACAGCCTTGAAAAGTAAAGTTGGCGATGTTTATGATGAAAGAGATTCAACGAATTATTGTCGTAGTTCTTGCCTCTTGTTCGGTCGCGTGCGCGGCGGATCGCGATGACCGGGCGCGGCTGCTCGGACCGTTTCGCGAGAAGCTGCACCGCGTCGTGTTCACCAAGCATTTCGACATGGGCGGGTCGCACTACGCCTACACCGACGCCGTAAGCGACGAGGACAAGCTCAACCCCGGTGGCGTGGTGAAGGAGTTCAACTTCAAGCCAGGTTCCAGCCTGTGCATGCTGTCGCTGGACGAAGGGCTGAACGTCTGGGAGACGACGCTGATCCACGACGCCAACGGCGTGATTCGCGACCCGGACGTGTCGTATGACGGCAAGCGCATCCTCTTTGCGTGGAAGAAGTCCGCCCGCGACGACGACTACCATCTCTACGAAATGGACGTGACGACGCGCAGTGTCCGCCAGCTGACGTTCGGTAAGGGCGTGGCCGACTACGAGGGAATCTATCTTCCGGACGGGAACATCATGTTCAGTTCCACGCGTTGCTTCCAGAACGTTGACTGCTGGCACGTGAGCGCGTGCAACATGTTCCTGATGGACGGCGACGGCAAGTTCATGCGCCGTATCGGCTTCGACCAGGTGCACAGCAACTACCCGCAGGTGCATCCCGGCAGCGGCGCCGTCACGTACACGCGCTGGGAATACAACGACCGTGGACAGATCTACCCGCAGCCGCTCTTCCAGATGCACCCGAACGGCGCCCACCAGCAGGAGTTCTACGGCAACACCTCGTACTTCCCCACTTCCATCCTTCACGCGCGCGGCATCCCCGGCACGCAGAAGGTGCTGGCCATCCTTTCGGGACACCACACGCCGCAGAAGGGGAAGCTCGCGATCATCGATCCGTCGCTTGGTCGCGAAGAGACCGCGGGCGTCACGCTCGTGGCGCCGGAGGAGAAGCCGAAGGGGTCGATCCGCATCGACAAGTACGGACAGAAGGGCGACCAGTGGCAGTATCCGTATCCGCTGGACGAGGACAACTACCTCGTCACGTTCCGTCCCAACGGCGCGAAATATTTCGGCATCTACTTCATGAACAGGAAGGGCGAGCGCGTGCTGTTGGCGCAGGATCCCGTGGTGTCCTGTAACCAGCCGGTGCCGCTTGCACCGCGTCCGAAGCCGCCGCAGGTCGGCTATCCGATCGACTGGCGCAAGACGACCGGAACGTTCACCGTGAAGGACGTATATGCCGGGCCGGGGTTGAAGGGCGTCGCGCGCGGCACGGTGAAGAAGCTGCGCGTGGTGGCGCTGGACTTCATGGCCACGGACATCGGGCGCAAGCACGGCCCGTCGGCGATCAGCGACCTCGCGGCGTGGGACGTCAAGGTGGTGCTGGGCGAGACGCCTGTCCACGAGGACGGCTCAGCGGCGTTCGAGGTGCCGGCGCGCACGCCGGTCTATTTCCAGGCCATCGACGGGAACGGACACGTCGTACAGACGATGCGGTCGTGGTCAACCCTCATGCCGGGCGAGACGTTCAGTTGCGTCGGCTGCCATGCGTACGACAGCTCCGCCGCGTCCGCAAAGGCGAACACGCTTGCCCTGCAGAAGGGCGTGGCGAAGTTGCAGCCGTTCTACGACGTTTCGGGACGCGGCTTCAGCTTCCCGAAGACGATCCAGCCGATCCTGGACGCGAAGTGCGTGAAATGCCACAGCGGCGTAGATGCGCCCGCGCCAGACCTGCGCGCCACGCCGGTCTGGGACGAGAAGGCGCGGAAGCTCTGGAACAAGTCGTATAACTCTCTTGTCTCTACGGACCGCGCGAAGCGTCCGGCAAACGACACGAGCCAGGTCACGGGCACCATCGACGAGCATTCCCGCTACGTGAACTGGATCGGGCGGTGGTCCGTGCCCACGCCGATCCCGCCGTATTCCCACGGCTCGTCGCGCAGTCCGCTCGTCAAGATGCTCGCAAAGGGGCATCATGGCGTGAAGATGACGCAGGAGGAGCTGGACAAGATCGCCTGCTGGATCGACCTTGCCGTGCCGCATTCCGGAACATGGACCGAGGGCATGATGGCCGACGACGAGGCCGTGTATCTGCGCGTGCGGAAACTGCGCGACGCCTGGCAGCGCGAGGAGGCCACGAACATCAATAAAATGCTAGGAAGGGGTAACTGATAAAGAGTCCCATGAAGACATCAAGAAGAGATTTCATCGCGGCGGCCGCAGCAGCGGCACTGCTTCCGCAGGTTGCGTCTGCAGGAACTTCCGGGACGGACGCCAAGCGGCCTAACGTCATTTTCATTCTGGCCGATGACCTCGGCTGGGGGGATGTGGGTTTCGCCTGGCAGAACGCCCGTGCGGAGCGGTTGCCCCGCATCCGGACGCCGCACCTCGACCGTCTCGCGAGCGGGGGAACGGCGCTCTCGAACCACTACTGCTGCGCGCCCGTCTGCGCGCCGAGCCGCGCCTCGATCCTGACCGGACTCCCGCAAGGACAGTGCTCGCTCCGCGACAACTGTTTCGACCAGCCGTTCTCCGAGACGAACACCATCGGCACCGTCATGCGCGCGGCAGGGTACGCGACGTGGGCCGTGGGCAAGTGGGGCGTCGCGGGAGGAGGGGAATCCGGGCAGCCGGTCACGTCGCATCCGCTCGACAGGGGTTTCGACTACTTCTACGGCTTCCTCGACCACATGGCCGGACACACCTACTACCATTACGAGGGGCACATCAGGCACGCGTTCATGGGCATCACCGAGAACCGAACCAACGCGACGGAATCCGCGAAGGGCATCTACTCCACCGACCTCTTCGCGGCCAAGACGAAGCAGCTGATTTCAAACCATCTGGCGCGGTCGCCCGAAAAGCCGTTCTTCCTCTACCTCGCCGTGAATGCGATCCACGGATCTGGTCATTGCGGCAACGACGTTGTCTGTAAGAAGCCGCTCCATGTGCCGGGGCGTCCGTATCCCAAAGACGGCGTGTCGTGGCCGCTCGCGCCCGAACCTGTCGACGCGCGCAACACGTGGATCAATCCCGCCTACACGAACCTGCCGCCGTCCGCCGCGCGATACGCGACGGCGATCACGCGGATGGACGACGCCATCGGCGACATCGTGCGACACCTTGAGAAGAACGGCCTCGCCCGTGACACGCTCATCGTCTTCACGTCCGACAACGGTCCTGCCGACGAATACGGCGCGGATCCCCGGACGTTTGGTTCGGCGGGGCCGTTCGACGGGTTGAAGCGCGACGTGTTTGAGGGCGGGATGCGCGTTCCCGCGTTGATCCACTGGCCGGCGAAGGTGCCGTCCGGCGTGGTTGACGCGACGCCTTCGCAGGCTCATGCGTGGAAGAAATTCCTCGCCGTCGCGGCCGAGGGACGCTACGAGCCGATGAAGTCGCTCGTCTACACGCGGTACGAGTTCCCGTGGAACGGTACGACGGAGGCGTTTCGGGAGTTCAAGGCGCGGAAGGGGAAGGTGCGCGGGCTCCAGCAGATGGTGCGCGTGGGCGACTACGTGGCGCTCCGCGTGCGCATGCGCGAAGGCGGCGCCAAGGTGCGGCTCTACAACGTCGTTGCGGACCCGTTCCAGGAGCATGACCTCGCGGACGCCCCCGAACAGCGCACGCGCCTCGCGGAAATGACGAAGCTGCTCGACGACCGATACGGTTTTGACCGTTGAGGTCAGCAGGCGGCGAGCTTCTGGGCTACGAGCTTGCCGACGATCTTAGGATCGGCCTTGCCCTTGGAGAGCTTCATCACCTGTCCCACGAAGAAGCCGGCGGCGGCCTTCTTGCCGGCCTTGAAGTCGGCGACGGGACCGGGGTTGGCGGCGATGGCCTGGTCAACAAACGCCTCTAGCGCGGCGGTGTCGTTGACGGCGCCGAGTCCGCGTTCCTTCACGATCGCTTCCGGGTCGCCGCCTTTCTCGAAGATCTCCGGGAGGAGTTCCTTGAGGGTGGGGCCGTTGATCGTGCCGGCGGCGGCCATCTTCACGAGGGCGGCGAGGGCCTGTGGCGTCATCGCGCAATCGCCGATCTCCTTGCCGCTCGCGTTGAGGAGGGCCATTACGTCGCTCATGTAGAGGTTGCAGAGCTGCTTGGCAATCTTCTTGTCGAGTCCCTTGGCGGCAGCCTCGAAGTAGTCGGCGTTCGCCTTGTGCTGCGATAGGACGTCCGCGTCGTACTCGGCGATGCCGTACTCCTCGATCATGCGCGCGCGGCGCGCCTTGGGCTGTTCGGGGAGGAGCTTGCGCCATTCCTCGATCTGCTCCTCGGAGAGGGCCACGGGCACGAGGTCGGGTTCGGGGAAGTAGCGGTAGTCGTGGGCGTTCTCCTTTGAGCGCATGGAGGCGGTCTCAAGGGCCTCGCCGTCCCACCGACGCGTCTCCTGGATGATCGGGATGGAGTGGACCATGCATTCGCGCTGGCGGCGCGCCTCGTACTCGAGGGCGGCGTGGATGCCGCGGAAGGAGTTCATGTTCTTGATCTCCACCTTCGTGCCGAGCTTCGTCTCGCCCACGGGGCGGATGGAGATGTTCACGTCGGAGCGCATGTTGCCCTCTTCGAGGTTGCAGTCGCTCACGCCGGCGTACACTAGCATTTCTTTGAGGGCAGTCAGGTAGGCAATGGCCTCGTCGGCGGACGCCATGTCGGGTTCCGAGACGATCTCCATGAGGGGGGTGCCGCCGCGGTTGAAGTCCACGCCCGAGCTCTGGGCGTAGTGGTTGATCTTCGCGGCATCCTCTTCGAGGTGGATGTGGTTGATGCGGATGAACTTTGGTCCGTTGGGCGTCTCGATCGTCACGCCGCCGCCTATGCAGAGGGGATTGCCGTTTTCGGATATCTGGTAGTCCTTCGCCATGTCAGGATAGAAATAGTTCTTCCGGTCGAAGGTGGCGTGGCGGTTTATCTCGCAGCCGAGCATGAGTCCACTCATCACGGTGAGCTTCACGGCCTCCTTGTTCGCGACGGGAAGGGCGCCCGGGTAGCCCAGGCACACGGGGCATACGTTGGTGTTGGGTTCACAGCCGGTCTTAAGCAGACAGCCGCAGAACATCTTGGTATTTGTCTTGAGCTGGACGTGCGTCTCCAGCCCGATTGTGTTTTCGAATTCCATGTGCGTTCTCGCTCTCGTGTGGGAAACAGCGGTTATTATACCACAATTCGCCGCACACTGGAATGTCAATTGCTTTCGTCGGGAGTTCCGCAGAGGCACAGGAGCGCCACTCCGACGACGATGGCCGCGAGGGCGAATCCCTTGCGCACCAGGTTCGTCTCATGGAAGAAGCGCGCACCGAGCAGAAAAGTCAGCACGACCGAGAAGCGACGCATCAGCGAAGCGGCGGAGATTGGCGCGCCAGGATGGGCGAGTCCCTTGAAGTAAAGCCAGTCAGCCCCCGCCAGCAAGATGCCGACGAACGGAATCGTCCAGCGCCACTCGAACGCATCGAGTCCGAGATGCAGTGTACGCGATGCCGCGAGGGCCAGCGCGTAGAACGCCACCAGCCCCGCCTGAAACACGAACTGCACCTGTTCCACCGGCAGTGCGCGGACCTGAAACACGTATTTGTCCCAGATGGACGAAATCGCCGAGAACACTGCGCCGGCGATCGCGCACCAGACGGCGCGGTTCCGGAAGAAGTCAATGCCTTCGTGTCGGCCGGCCCACGAGAACGCAAAGTAACCGGCGAACACGGCGGCCATGCCGATGCCCTGCATCACGGACGGCATCTCGCCGTACAACGGAATGGCGATCAGCAGTACAAGGGCCGGAGATGAGGCGCGGATAGGCGTGGCGATCGTGATTGGGAGCGTCCGCAGCGCGCAGAACGTGAACACCCATGACGTGCCGACGATCACGCTTTTGGCGAGTCCGAGCGACAACACCGTGCTTGAAATCTCGGTTGGTGAGCAAGAGTGGCCGGTTACGAACATTCCCACGGAATATGCGGCGAAGCCGAATGTCGTCGATGCGAGCAACACGGGCAACACGGCGTTAGCGTTGACGCTCGCCTTCTTCACGATGTCGTAGAGCGCGAGAAACACCGCGCTCGCCAACACCCATGACGTCCAGTTTTCCATTTCTTTTCTGTTGGGCACCCGGCAATTCCCGGGACGGCGAATAGTATACCCTATTTTCGCTTCGCGGCGCACCTGTAAAATTCCCGAAAAGCCGCGCTTGTTGTAGTCAAAAACAGCGGTTGCTCCGCAACCGACGTGCCAGCCGATGAAGCGCGATTAGATGATTTGAAGGTTTGAAGTAGTGCTTCAAAGCAACCGTCACGGAAATGTGGTATAATAATCGCGGCAAGGAGAGAAAGACATGCCGAGACTGATGGAGAAAAAAGACTGGATTGAGACCGTGGCTGAGGTCGGGTCTGCCGAGGGCGTTTGGTACGAGAACGTATCGGCAGATGGAGGCTTCTTCCCGCTTTCCGTGCCGGAGAGCGGCATGTATCGTGTGATTCTTGTCAAGGTAGGCAAAGGCTCGTCCACCGAGAGACCGCGTCAGAAGTCTGCGCATGACTATATCGGCTATTGCCGCAGAAATTACAACGGCCACCGCAGAACCACCGAAATCATGAAAGAGCTTCGCGAGGGAGAGGAATGAACAAGTGGGTGGTAGATACGTGCGTGATCATCGACGTTCTTAGCGGTGATGACGAGTTTTCGACGAAATCCGATTGCTGATGTTCTTATCGGAGCGTACGCCATGCAGAAAGGCGGCCTAATCACGCGCAATGAAGCCGACTTCAAAGCCCTTTACCCAAATCTGACCATCTTCAATCCAATTTCGTTGACGCCGTGAAAACCAATCTCAAACCGCAGAACTGAAATGAGAAAGGAAAAGCCATAAAACAGTGAAACGGTCATAGGTTGGGCAACGCCCAGCCACGGTCACACGCAACGGGAGGGGCCGCGCTTGTCGCGGCCCGCACCGGTAGGGCGGTCGCCCCGCGACCGCCGCACCAAGCGGAGTGACAAGATGATTTAAGCAATGCTGCAAAGCAGCCGTTCAAGAATTTTGGTATAATATTCGCGTTCGCAAATGTGCATGCTAGACGAGATTCGTGCGAAGCGGGATGAAATCTACGCTATCGCGAGGAGGCACAAGGCCGAAAAGCTTTGGGTCTTCGGTTCGTGTGCCCGCAGGGAGGAGCGCTCCGACAGTGATGTGGATTTCCTTGTAAAATGGATGCCGGGCGAATATAGTTGGCGTAATGAGCGCGCGATGTTATCCGCATACGAAAAACTGCTTGGCAGCAGGGTTGACCTTGTGTCCTCTCGGATTCTGCCCCATTCGCTTGGTTTTGCACATCGTGTTTGCAGGGAGGCCGTGCCGGTATGACCGATTCTTCGCTTTATCGTGATGATTCGCGCGTTCGGCACATGTTGGATGCGATGGAACGGATCACCGAGCTGAGCAGGGGCTTGGAACGCGAACAATTGCGGCGGCATGAAGGCACGACTGAGATGATTCTTTTCAATCTGATGGTATTGGGCGAGGCGGCCAATAACATCACACGCGAGTTTGCCGAAAAGAATCCCGATGTGGACTGGAAGGGACTTGCGGGTGTCAGGCATAAGATCGTGCATGACTATGCCGACATAGATTACGATACCATCTGGGACATACTGCAAAACGACATTCCAGATGAATATGCAAAGGTGAAGGCGGTTGCCGAGACATTGCCGCCAGAGCCGACGCAGCCACCGCCCAACATGGCAGACTTCTTGTAGCCAATTTCCAACCGCAGAACTGAAATGAGAAAGGAAAAGCCATAGAACAGTGAAACGGTCATAGGCGGGAAACCGCCACGGTCACACGCAACGGGAGGGGCCGCGCTTGTCGCGGCCCGCACCGGTAGG
>CAMKJU010000143.1 GCA_946413265.1 uncultured Lentisphaerota bacterium | reverse complement strand
CGAAGTACTCCACGATCATGCGCTACAAGGCGATGGCGAAGCGCTTCCGCCAGGCATGCGGCTCCGCCGAGCCCGTACCCCCGGCGACGCTCCTGCCCACACAGGAGACTGCCGGCCCCGCATCTACGCCCGCGCCGGAAGCCGCCGATCCCGCTCCCGATGGCCTCACGGACGAGATGTGGGCCAAGCTGGTTGCTCCCCGCGAGGTTGCGAGAACGATACTGGAGGAATGCGAGGGGACGCTCATCTCGCTCGAAGCCGCGCTTGCACTGCGGCTGGACCCCGACTGCATTCCCGCGACAGGGGAAGAATACGTGCGCAAACCCGGCCATCCGCGCATCCCGCGGAAGGTCATCAGCTGGCTCGCCCGACGACAGGTCGCCTGACACCGTCCCCCTTGTATTTCCATTGAATTCCCAACATCTCCTTTCGGTCCAAATTCGACAGTTGGGTCATATGTTTTTAGCCACAAAGAACACAAAGATCACAAAGGAAAGTGAGGGCGCTCTTTTCTAGAAACTTTCTGCTCTTTGTGTTCTTTGTGGCTAAATCAAGTACATACAAGTGTTACAACAGCGCTTTTGGGGTTCAATCAACTTCGCTCCCCGTGCAGAAGCGGACTCCGATTGTGCGATTATGCTACGGAACGGGGTGGGTGGAAGTACCGTGCGATTATGGTTCGGAACAGAATGGATGGAACCTCTGCGCGATTATGGTTCGGAACGAGGTAAGGTGGGGGAGCCGTGCGATTACGGTTCGGAACGGATATGGTGTTCGCGGGTGATATTATGGTGCGGAACAGAGGCGTTTCTGGGTGGTGATATCATGGTGCGGAACGGGGTGGGGCTGCGTGTTTTTCATGGCATTTTTTGCGTGAAATTCACGGTGCTACGGTGTTTTTTTAATATACTAACGTTGTTTCCCCTAAACACCGTTCTTTCCCCTTCAGCGATGGCGACATCGTGATGAAGATCCGGAGGCGCGGCTTTATCGTTAACATTCAATCAATCGTTAACATTCTATGAAAAGATCGATGTCCATTACATTCGTTCTGGCGGTTGCCATGACGGCGAGAACCGTGCGGACGGCGCTTACGGTCGTGCTGGTTGGTTCCTGTATGCTTGCGGCATCCGCCGAGGACGTCGTCGGGAGGTTTCAGTTCGTTTCAGCGGTTACCGCGATGAGCCGGGAAACGGCGGGGATCATGCGCATGACGCTGGAGGCACCGAAAGCCGTCGACGTGTCGGACAAGGACGCCTCCCGGCTTTCGCTCCTCTTCGACATCCGGGTGACGCGCGCGGACGGCGCCTGCGGCACGGATTCGCTGAAGCTCGTGCAGGGCGGCGGCGTGAGCATGACCGACCCTGCGGGAAACGAGGTGTTCCGCGCCGGATCGCCCGTCTCGGAGGGCGTGGCGCCGATTATGCGGCGTGCGGGAGCGTGGATGTCAGCGTCGTTTCCGCTCGCGAAGATGAAGTCCTGCGGTGGCGGAATCGGCACGCTTTTCCTTTCGCTCTACAACGACCTCCCGAAGCACGGCGTTCCATGCGGGGTGTC
The DNA here is from genome assembly GCA_946413265.1 of uncultured Lentisphaerota bacterium. Taxonomy (GTDB): domain Bacteria; phylum Verrucomicrobiota; class Kiritimatiellia; order RFP12; family UBA1067; genus RUG572. The sequence continues at coordinate 8,624 of CAMKJU010000143.1, read as the reverse complement.
GGTGGAGGTGCGCAACGCGCGCATCGTCGAAGCGAGCGCGGAGGAACTGGGCCTCGCCTCCGAAAAAGACGCGAAGGAGAACCCGCGCCCGCGCACGGTGTGCAATCCAATTGACCTCGAATACATGATCCAGCGGCGCAAACAGCGTAAGGACGGCTCCTTCGAGCCCGTGATGACGGAGTCGGCCGATCCGGCGCTCGTCGTATTCAGGGGCGAATACTGGCTCTTTGCCTCGCACGGTGACGGATACTGGGTCTCGAAGGATATGGGCACGTGGGAGTTCATCCCCGTTGACGTCCAGAAGGGGATACTTTCCGAGTTCCGCCGCTACGCGCCCGCGACGTGCGTCGTCGGCGACTGGCTTTACCTCACGCACTCGGAGTCGGGGCGCATCATCAGGACGCGGAATCCGCGCGACCCTTCGCAGTGGGAGGACGTGGGGCGTCCGCAGGGATGGATGGACCCCGGCATGCTCTACGACGATCCGGCGACGGGCGGCGACGGCTACGTCTACCTCTACAAAGGGCTGTCGCACTTCGAGCCGATCGACGTGATACGGCTCGACCCGAAGAACGGCATGCAGAAGGCCGTTCCAGAAAACTTCCACTGCGTCTGGCCAGATCGGGAGAACCGCGGCTTCGAGGTGCCCGGGGACGACAGCCTCGGGTTCGACGGCAAGGACACGCAGGAGGGCGCATGGCCCGTGAAGCACGGCGGGCGCTATTACCTTACGTGCGCCGTTCCCGGAACGCAGTATGCGGGCTACTGCGACAACTGCTACGTCGGCGACTCGCCAATCGGCCCGTTCACCCTCTGCAAGAACAGCCCCGTGATCTGGAAGTCGACGGGCTACACGCGCGGCGCCGGACACGGCTGTCTCTTCAAGGACCTCAGCGGACACTGGTGGAAGGTGGACACGTGCAGGCTCGTGGGGTTCGACCGCCGCCTCGTGCTCGTGCCGGCGATGTTCGACAAGAAGGGCGACCTCTACACGAACGCGGCGATGAGCGACTATCCGTTCTTCGTCCCCGGCCGGTCCAGGGATCCGTTCGGCGTGCCCGGACCGGGTTGGAACCTGCTGTCCTACGGGAAACGCGCCGTGGCGGCCTCGAACGCGGGTACGGCTTCGCTCGCGTTTGACGAGAACATGGGGACGTGCTGGGCGGCCGCGAGCGGCGCGTCCGGCGAATGGCTCGCCGTCGACCTCGGCAAGATATACGGCGTGTGGTCCGTGCAGGTCAACTTCACGACGCTCGACGCGTCCGCCGGCGGACGCGGAGAAGGCTGGGCGTACCGCTATCTGCTCGAGTTCTCGCAGAACGGCAAGGACTGGTTCAAGGGCATGGACCGCACGAACGCGAAGTCGCTGCGCCAGCACGAGTACGTCGAATTCGCCCACCGCGTCGGCGCGCGTTTCGTGCGCGTGACGAACAAGGGCGACTCACCGGCGGGTTCGCGCTTCGCCGTCAACGGCCTGCGCGTGTTCGGCGAAGGAGGCGGGTGTCCGCCCGAAGCCGTGGACATGAAGCGCGTCTTCGCCAATCGGCGCGCGTGCAACAACCGCGCCGCCGGGCTCGCCTGGCCGAAGGCGGCCGGCGCGCAGGGGTACATTATCCGGTACGGCACTGCGCCTGACAAGCTCTACACCCACTACCAGGTGTTCGCCGCGCAGACGGTTGTCGTCAATACGCTCATGCGCGGCGTCGACTACTACGCCACCATCGACAGTTTCAACGAAAGCGGCGTCACGCGCGGGACGGAGACCGTGTACCTGCCTGCGACCGAGCCGCTTGTGGAGGGCTACGACATGCGCGGCGACAGTCCGTCCCCCGCCATTACGAACCGCGTCGCGGGCGCCGCCGTCCACGAGGCGGAAAATGCCGCGTTTGTCGGCGCGGGTGTGCGGCCGGCGTATGAAGTGCGCGCGTCCGGCGCAAAGGCGCTGCACGGCCTTGGTCCAAGGGGAACGTCCGTGACGTTCAGGGACGTGAAGGGGACGGAGTGTCGGAGGCTCCGCATCTCCTACTCCACGCCGTTTCCGGCAAAAATCGCAGTCACCGTGAACGGCGGCGCGCCGTTTACGGTCGCGCTTCCCGCCACGCGTGGCTGGCCCACGTACATGACGCAGGACGTCACGCTTCCCGAGCAGTGCCTCGTGGCGTCGAACACGGTCATGGTGGAAGGCCTCGGCGACGCATTCAGCCTCGACTGGATTCAACTTCTTCGGTAACCGCGCCGTTCCTCCGCGCGCCCCTCGATGCGCGCTGCGCGATTACGGTGCGGAACGGAGCGGGCTCGCGCGTTTTTCACGGTTATTTTTGCGCGAAATTGACTGCGAAGTTCTTGGGGTTTGATACAATAACCGCGCAGTCCAAAAAAACAGGAGGCCGTCATGGCGAAAATTCGTGAAATCAGTTCGTGTGCGACAGGTACTTTCAAGAAGGGGGTACGGATTCCGCGCATTTATCTTGCATCAGCCCTTGTGCTGTGCGCGGTCGGTTTTGCAACGGCCGGAGACGTGGCGTGGCAGCCGCAGAACGGCTCTACCGACATAAGTGCCCCCGCCAACTGGGGCGGGACCGTTCCAACGTCAGGCTCTGTCAAGTGGTTCAATTACGCGGCGGCGGCTGGTGACTACACGGTGAGGATACCTGCCGCGACGGCAGAGAACCCGTATTTGGACAAAGCCGGACTTCTCGTCTACAACCTCAACGATGGACAGAAGGTCACGTTCGACGCCACGGGAACTTCGTGGCTTCAGATGACCGATGCCGGGACAGGATGGGACGGGGATAAGACTCTGCGCGTCATCGCGGGCGACCACATCTTCAACATTGAGGGGCTCAATGCCGCCAATGCCAACGACAACTTCGGCTTCTCCTTGACCGACGGCAAGATCAGCTTCAAGCGGGACGACGTCAATGGTTCGCGACTTGTCTTCGAGAGCGGTACATTCAACAATGCCTTCTCGCCCGACGGCACGGCGTCGCCGCACAAGATCGTGTTCTTCCACTCCAATTCAGCGCCTCCCGGCTCAGTCGTGGAGCTTGCGGGCGGGGCCGTCACGTTCGACCAGATGGAAATCCGCGGCAAGTCGAGGGACTGCGAAGTTCTCGTCAGCGGCGGCGAGCATCATGTCTATGACGGCCTCGTAATCAATACTGGCAAGGGCGGAACTTCAACGGGTGCCGATGCCGTGCTTCATGTTTCTGGTGGCAGCCTCACGGTGGAGAATTCTTGCCTTTGGCTCGGCAGGGACGCTGGCGACAAGGCTGTGTTGCGTGTCGACGGCACCGGGCTTTTCGAGGTTGCAAGCGGCGCGATCACGACCTACTTCCCTGACGGCGCAACTTATTCAGGACTCCTCTCCATCGGCGGGCACGGGCAGTTCGTCTCGCGAAAAGGCATCTCGTTCGGGCACAACGGCGGCACGGGCGAGATCCTCGTCGAAGAGGACGGCTCGTTCCAGTGCACCGACTGGTTTCCGATCGGCGAGGCGAACAACTGCACGCTCGCGATCACGGTCAAGGATCGCGGACAGTTCCTCGCCTCGAATGCCGGCATCGTGCAGGGCACCGGACGCAAGCTGCACATGACGGTCGAGGATTCGGCCATGGCCGCGATCCGGTGTGGCGACATGGCGAACAATGCGACGGCCGAATTCACACTCGACCTCAAGGACGACGGTATCCTCAAAATCGGCGATGACAACGGCGACATCAAATTCGGCAACAATTCGGGCGGCAAGATCGACTTCACCATGACCGGGGGCTCGCTTGAACGTTATTCCGGCGGCGAGGCCAATGCCGTTATTTTCCGCGGCGGCCCTTCGTCTACATACACGATTGCGGGCGGTACGATCGCCACGAAGAACATGGTTATTGAAGGCGTGCAGAACGACGATGTGGTCGCGCGCACGAGCTACACGAACACCGTTCGGATGACGGGCGGCACGGTCAATGTGCGTACGAACGGCGGCGGAGAGGGACTCGACATCCGCGGAAACGATCGTAACGCGATGTTCCTTCTCGAAGACGGCGAACTGAACGTCGGTGCGAACATGGTTCGAATTGGCCACTACGGTGCCGGTAATGGCTACCACTCCGTCCTGCGCCAGACGGGCGGCGTGATGAACCTCGGCGCTACGGTGAACCTCTGCGACAGTGCGGCGGACGGTGAGGTTGAGCTCTTTGGTGGCGTTGCCCGCGTTGCGACGATTCGTGGGTGGAACCAGTGTGATGTGCGCGGCAACTCGAACAAGGCGACGCTCTACGGCAATGGTGGCACGCTTGTGCCGTGGAATGACAACCTGACGTTCTTCTATACCATGTCCGGCGTCTACGTAGGCGAAGACGGTCTGACGGTCGATACGAAAACCTACAACAACGTCTTGATGCGCGTGAAGGTCGAGAACAAGGACGACGCCGCAGGCCTCTTTGTCAAGAAGGGTACGGGTACGCTCAGGGTTGGGCTCGTGGAGACCGACGGCGGCGCCAGGGGCGATTTCGTCAATCGCTCGCTTGCGGGCGAGCAGACGTACACGCGCATCGACGAAGGTACGGTGCGTTTGGAGGACGCAACGAATGCCGCGTTCGGAAAGAACGTCACGGTCAAGGGCGGGGCAACGCTTTCAATCGAGGGAACGCCGACGACGCTGACGGTCGATACGATTACGCTCGGCGACGGGCATGGCTTCGCCGTCCTCAAGCTCGATGCGGGCGATACGGTCGTCGTCGAGGCGGCGAACGGCGTCACCGCCAACTGCGGCGCCATCGACGTGCCGTGGAAGTCCACCGAAGGGACTCATGCCGTCTTTACGTGCAAGCAAGGTGTCCTGGCAAGTGAACTCGACAAGATCGCGGTCCACGACGGCGATGCGACAAAGGACTACGCGTGGACAACCGCAGTCGACAACGACACCGGCTACACCATCTGCTCCGTCATTGTCGCGCCCAAGGGCACGCTCACGAAGACGATCACCTATTCAAGCGGTGCGGTTACCACGAACGGCACGGGCAAGGTCTCCGGCATCATCGCCGAAGAAACTGGCACGCAGAGCGGCGAACTTGTTCTCGCCAATACGGCTTCGGTTTCGGTTGACGCCAATCAGACGATGACGCTCAACGGTCCGCTCGTCGGTACGGGCGCTGAACTCAAGAAGACGGGATCCGGCAAACTCGTCGTCGATGGTTCGAACCCAGACTTCTACGGTTCGTTCATCGCCGACGCCGGCCTGCTTGAAGTCCTGACCCCTGCCGCGCTCGGGACGAATCCGATCTACTTCCCGCTCATTCTCGGGGGCGGCACGTTCCGTTACAGCGGGAGCAATCCTCTCGTCTTCGACGCTGCGCTGCGAATCGCCGCGCCTGAGCACAAGCGTCCGGTGGTGATCGATAACGCCGGCGACGTGACCTTCACGTCGACCGAATACGTCCAGGGACTCTTCATCAAGAAGGGCGTCGGCACGCTGACGTTGGATCTCCCGGCCGGCACGTTCGCCATCGGCAGCGGCGCTGAGGACGAGAACATCGGCGAACAGGGCGGACAGATCGACTTCCCGGCGAGCGGCGATACGACGACGTCATCTTCTGGCCTTTACGGCGTCAACATCCTCGAAGGTACGATGAAGGTCATCGGACAGGGCATCGACAAGACGATCCTTGAAACGCGCAACACGGCGAATGTCGGCGGCGGCTACAAGGGCGAAGTCGCGGCGATCCTGGACGTCGAGAACGCGCGCGTCAACTGGGGTGCAGGCTCGCGCCACGGCTGTCTCTGCCGCGACATGCCCGTTGGCTCGCCCGCGCCTGAAATCCACCTCAAGAACGCCTACCTGTGGAGCGACTCGCCGTCGATCGGACGTTACAGCTACGATCCAAACATGACCGCCAAGCTGCTGATGACCAACTCGACGTTCTACGGGCACTACAACGCAGCCATTGGCGGTGATATGGTTGCGGTCATGATCGACGCAAACCACTCGAAGCTCTACAGCAACGGGCAAGTCGGCTGGACAGTCCAGGCGAAGCGCCTCGATGCCGACTTCTACGGTTCGGAAGCGCTGTTGGGGTCGATTGATCCGGCCGGAACGGGCGGCTCCAGCGGTGTCTTCTACTTCTACGACAGGACAACCGGTGAATTGAAGTTCCGCGACGGCGCGACGCTCCAGACGACACGCGGCGTCGTGATGAACGGCGCGACGCTCGACATAGTGTTCGACGGCGGCCGGTTCGAAATCATCGATCACAACACGGTGAGGGACTCCGTCTCAACCTGGACGGCAAACAGTGGTGCCGGATTCAAGACGACGGGGAGCGGCCTTGACGTCGCAATTTGCGAGGGCACGGCCCACGCCTTCAACTTCCCGATCTACGGCGACGGCAAGGTCGTCAAGACGGGCGCAGGCACGTTTGCGCTCGTTTCGCCGCGTGCGGAGGGGGAGAAGCTTCTCCAGCATACGGGCGGAACGGTAGTCTCGAACGGCACGTTCGTGGTGGACGGTTCGCTCGTCGCGGACGGCGCGAAGTCGTTCGCGGCCGCGGAGGGCGGCGTGCTCCACCTGAACGGAACGGCTCTCGCCGGTGCGACGCTCGCCGGCGCAGGCGTCGTGACGAACGGCACGCTTTCGGCGGCGACAATCACGTACGACGAAACAGACGTCCCGACGTTCTCCGACGTCGCCTTCTCGGGCAAGACGGTCGTGGACTTCGGCCATACCGCCGAGAACCCGCTCGACAAGGCTGCAGCCCGGACGGGCCTCGTCGTGGCGCACTACACCGGCGCCGTGCCGGCGGGGCTCTCCATCCGGACGACGGGCACGGGCATCCCCATGGCGCACGCCAAAACGAGGTATGAGAACGGCGACGTCGTCGTGACGATCACCCGCTCCGGATTCTCCGTGATCATCAAGTAGGAAGCCTTCAGAGAAAGAACAGGAAAGGTACCAGTTTCATGAACCTTACGCAGATTCGGTTCGGCGTTGCCGCGTGCGCGACGTTCCTCGCGGGGGTGCTCTTTGCCGCCCCTGTCGTCTCCATCACGCCCGTTCCCCAGAGCGATCGGCCCGACCACTGGTGGCAGAAGCGCTTCGCCGAAAAGCAGGAGCTCGTCAAGAAGGGCGGCAGCGCCGTCGTCTTCATCGGCGACTCCATCGTCCACGGACTCGAGGGCAGCGCGGTGTGGCGGGAGAAGTTCGCCGCCGCGCCGTTCCACGCGCTCAACCTCGGCTTCAGCGGCGACCGCACCGAACACGTGCTATGGCGCCTCGACCACGGCGAGCTGGACGGCTACAAGGCCAAGGTCGTCGTGCTCATGATCGGCACGAACAACATCGGACACCGGTCGCGCGCGGACGAGTCGCCGATCGACACGATCATCGGCATCAACGAGATCATCCGCAAGATCCGCTGGAAGCAGCCCCAGGCGAAGATCGTCCTCCACCCGATCTTCCCGCGCGGGGAGCGTCCGGACGACGAGCGGCGCCAGCGCGTCGACGCCGTGAACGAGGCGGTGCGCCAGCTCGCGGACGGACAGAACGTGTTCCTCTGCGACTTCAACGACGTCCTGCTCAACGCGGACGGGACGCTCTCGAAGGACATCATGCCCGACTTCCTCCATCCGTCCGACCGTGGTCGCAAGATCTGGGCGCGTGCGCTCCTGCCGATGCTCAACCGCCTCCTCGCCTCCAAGGACGCGGACTATCCGCCAGCCGCGCGCGCCACACCGCGTCGCCTGCCGGAGTACGTGGGACGCATGACGGACCGCCGCCGCCAGACGATGAACCACAAGGGCGAGACGCTTGACGTCGTGTTTCTCGGCGACTCGATCACGCACGGCTGGGAAGGGAACGGGCGCGAGGTGTTCAAGAAGCTCTGCGCCGACTACAAGATCCTCAACCTCGGCCACAGCGGCGACCGCACGGAACACCTCGTCTGGCGCTTCCTGAACGGCGAGATGGAGGGCTACAAGACGAAGCTCTTCATGCTGATGATCGGCACGAACAACGGCAACGACTCCGCCGAGGACGTGGCGGCGGGCATCAAGCGGATCATCGAGATCACGCAGAAGACGCATCCGGAGGCGAAGATGCTCCTGCTGCCGATCTTCCCGCGCAATTCGGACGCGAAGAACAACCACCGCATCAAGAACGAGAAGACGAACGCGATCATCAAGGGTTATGCCGAGGGCAACAAGGTGATCTGGTGCGACTTCAACGACAAGTTCCTCGAGCCCGGTCCCGACAAGGTCCTGCCGCGTTCCATCATGCCCGACCTCCTCCATCCCAACCACGACGGCTACCTGATCTGGGAAGCCGCCGTGCGTCCGGTGTTCCGCGAAGTCTGCGGCAGGTGATGTCAGGAAGCTCCGTCGTCGCCGAAGTGACGGGCGTCCCCACCTCAATGAAAATCATAATCAGGTAAGACCGCCGGGCTTTTACACGCAATCTTCGCGCTCGCGCGCTGCATCATCGGGATCATCGCCTGCGAGTTGTGCATGCTCGCCGACGAGAGGAACGCGCACAGCGGGATGTCGCCGTCGACGGACTCCCAGCCGCAAAGGCGCCGGATGGTCGGCGGACGCCCGTTCCCGCACCACCTGTACTTGGCGAACATCTTGTCGTCGAT
>CAMKJU010000142.1 GCA_946413265.1 uncultured Lentisphaerota bacterium | reverse complement strand
GGCGCGAAGGCCATGAAGTACGACCCGATGATCTTCGGCCACTTCATCGAGCACTTCGACAACCAGGTGTACGGCGGGCTCTTCTGGCCGAAGCACGCGCTATCCGACGAGGACGGCTTCCGCAAGGACGTGATCGAGGCGCTGCGCGAGATCAAGTGCCCGATCGTGCGCTGGCCGGGCGGCTGCTACGTCTCCGACTACCACTGGAAGTGCGGCGTCGGGCCGAACCGCCAGCCGATGTGGAACAAGGCCTGGGCCGTCGAGGACCCCAACACGTTCGGCACGGACGAGTACGTCAAGTGGTGCCGCAAGGTCGGCTGCGAACCCTACATCTGCACGAACGCCGGAACCGGCAACGAGGAGGAGATGAGCGACTGGGTCGAATACTGCAACCTCAACGTCGGCAAGTGGGGCCGCCGGCGCATCGCGAACGGCTACCCGAAGCCGCACGACGTGATGTACTGGAGCATCGGCAACGAAAACTGGGGCGGACACGAAATCGGCGCGAAGACCGTCCAGCAATGGGGTCCGCTCGTGCGCGAGAGCGCAAAGATGATGCGCGGGACAGACCGGAGAATCAAGCTGCTCGCCGCCGCGCTCGTGGACGAAGGATGGACGCTTCCGCTGCTCAAGACGGCCGGCTACCTTCTCGACTACGTGAGCGTACACGGCTACTACGCCGGCAGCTACACTCCGTACCTGAAATGCATGCTTCAAACCGAAAGGCCGGAGGGCGACATCAAGCGCACCATCAAGATGCTGGAGAAGGCCGGCTTCGGCGGCGGCAAGATCGGCATCGCGTTCGACGAATGGAACCTGCGCGGCTGGTACCATCCCGGCCTCGGCAACTACCGCCGCGGCGCCGTGATGAACTACAAGGCGCGCCGCGAGAACGACAAAGCCTCGATCTACACCATGGCGGACGCCGTTTTCACCGCCTGCTTCCTCAACACCTGCCTCCGCCATTGCGACATCGTGAAGATGGCGAACTTCTCGCCGGTCGTGAACACGCGCGGCGCGGTGTTCGTGCATGACAAAGGCATCGTCAAGCGCACGTCGTATCATGTGTTCTGGATGTACACGCACCTGCTCGAGCCGAACTTCTCCGCGCTCGACGTGGACTGCGGCAGGCTTTCCGACGGCAAATCCACCGTCCCCGTGCTTGACGCGGTGCTCACCGTCTCCGACGACGGCTCGCGCCGCGTGATGGCCGTAGCCAACAAGCATCCCGACGCGACGGTGCAGATGGACGTTTCCGCCCTGACTTCCGCAAAGGCCCTCAAGGCCACCGTGCTTGCGGGCGATTCGCCCGACGCCTTCAACGACATCGGCAGCGAGAGTCGCGTCATCCCGGCGGAAGTCGCGTTCCCGGTCGAGGACGGCAAAGTGGCGCTTCCGCCACATTCGATATCCTGCATCCGCCTCTGACGCGCGGCGGTTCGACTGCGGGATGCGTGACTTCGCCGCCTTGCTTTGACATGCTATTCGCCAAGAGGGAGGCCGAGACCCCTCTCTCTCCGAACGACTATCCAAACGTCTTCGTCAAGACCGTTCCCGGCGTGACGATCAAGCGCACGACCAGCGGCTTCATGATTAAAGTCAAGTAGCCCGCAGCAACACGGCGACGCGGTGAAGTCACCGTGCCCAGCGGCCGCCAGCATCGTTCCGTGATTTCATAAAATAGCTACTTGACGGCAAACAAAAAAAAATGCTAAATTATAGGCATTCAATAGGCGAGGTGTCGATTGTTGATGTTGTTCAACGAAAGAGGTCAAGATGAATCTGGAAATCGATTGCAATGTGGTACGCCGTGACGCGGCGTATGGCCGTTTGCTGTGCGTCGTTGCGTGTGCCGCGCTGTGCGCGCTGCCGTCGTTCGCGGCAAATCTGGAAATCACCTCCGATACGTCGCTTGCGGCGGACGCCACGGCCGACGCGCTCGTGGTCTCGCCTGGCGCGACGCTCGACCTGAACGGACACTCGCTCACGGTGGGCGACATCCGTCCGGGCGCGGGCGGCATGATCGCCGGACGCTACCGGCTGTACGAATACGTCCTCGCCACGGGCAGTCAGTACGTCATGACGGACTACACGCCCGCCGCCACCGACCGCGTGCAGGCGAAAGTGCGCTACACCAATGACAACGGCACATACCAGTTCCTCTTCTGCACGCGCATCAATGGGAAACAGTCGTTCACGTGCCTGAGGGAGGACAACAACACGACCATGCGCCTTGACCACGGAGACGCGCCGACCCATGTCGCCAGTGCAATAAACAAGGACAAAGACTATATAGTCACAATGAACGGCGGGGCAGGCGCCTTTAGCATTCTCACCACCGACGGCACGGGGAAAGGCGGCACTTTGAATCGCACGGCGAATTTCATACAGCCGCCCAGACCGTTCGTGCTCCTCTCGGGCGGCACCTACAATGCGGACGGCTCGTTCACGGAAACCGCCAACTATCGTTCCAAGTGCCGACTCTACTGGTTCAAGGTGTTCGACGCCGACAGCTGCCTCAAATGCTGCATGGTTCCGGCGGAGGACACGACCACCGGCACCGTGGGCCTGTACGACATCGTGCGGGAACGCTTCCAGGCACCGACGGGAACGCTGACGGCGGCGGGGACGTGCTCCGAAATCGGAGGACGCATAGTGAACACGGCGGCGGAGGAGGCGACGCTGACGGTGGACGTTTCCGACGGCGTGACGGTTACGAACGACGCCGTGGAGATTGCAGGAAACGTCAAGCTCGTGAAGTCCGGCGGCGGCACGTTCGTCGCCTCCAGATTCCACCAGCCATACCTCGGCGGCACGGAAGTGGGCGGCGGAACCTTGAAGTGCGGAACGGACGGAGACAGTCATCCTTTCGGGACGGACGACGAAAACCTCGTGCGCAACGGCGACTTCGAGGCGACTGACCTGACGTCGGACTACATGTTCGCCAATGATGTGGCCTGGACCAATTGCCAGCATTGGACTTGCGGAGACAAGGGCATCACGGGGCTCACCAAGTCAACGACCAGCACGTGGGTGCCGAAAGGCACGGACATCGGAACATACGCGATGGTGATGCGCACGCACGCGAACGGCGCAGACGCATACGCTGAACAGACGGTCTATGTGGCGAATCCCGGCAAGTACCGCCTGCGCTTCACGTACATGGCCTGCAATACCGACGCCACCCGGAGAGGCGGGACGTTCAAAGTCAGGCTTTACCGCGGCAGCGTCACGAACGAGATATGCTCGCTTTCCACGACCGACGTGAGCAAACGCTTCTACTCTGGAGCGGTGGACGTGGCCGAGCCGGGCGCATGGACGCTCCAGTTCCGCGTCGTTGCGGGGAGCAAGGTCCTGGCCACGATATTCGACGACGTCGTGCTCTCAAAGATGCACGAAGAGCGGAATCTTCTCGTGAACGGCGCTTTCGACGAGAGTTCGATCAGCGGCACTTACAGTTACGCGAATGGGACGGCCTTTCCAAGCCCCGGATGGACGTGCGACGGCGAAAACGTAGGGCTGACGACGGCAAACAACACATGGGTGCAATCCGGGGTTGACGTGGGCAAGTATGCGGCGTACTTCAGGACACAGGCAGCAACAAAGAAAGATGCATGGCTGGCGCAGACGGTCAACGTGACGACGCCCGGCATCTATCGTCTCGGTTTCGCCTACAGCGTGTGCTATAACGCCGATCGCAGGGGAGAACCCGTGGAGGTGCGCCTCATCCACGACGGCGCGACGAATCTCGTGGGTACGGTGACGGCGCCGGCGAACTACGGGAAACTGTACTTTTCCACGCTCGTGAACATGGCCGAGGCCGGCGCATGGACGCTGCAGTTCTGGCAGAAGGGGTCGCACCTGAGCGGCAGTGCGGTGCGCTCCACGAACATCGACGACGTGTCGCTCGAACTCGCGCCTGGCGTGACGGTGGAAGCGGACGGCACGATCGACATGAACGGCATGACCAGATACAACAAGACGCCGTTTGTCATGGCGGGCGGCACGCTCGTCAATACCGGCGTTCGCGCTCCGCACAACGGGAAGCCGGCGCTCGGGCGTATGCTGCTCACGGCGGATTCGTCGTTCTCTCTCGCCCATGCGTACGGTTTCTACGCGAAAGAGAACGGCGTGTATGAAGAGACGTTCCTCGATCTCGGCGGACATACGCTCGGCGTGGAGCTGGATGGCGACCACATGTACATCGCCAACTGCACCATGGCGAACGGAACACTGCGCGTTTCCTCAGTCAGCGATCCAGGCGTGTATCTGGCGTTCATCGACGGAGACTCGCGTGCGGTCGATGTCGATCTGGAAATCTCGAACAAGCTGTTGTCCTACTCGCATGTGAGAGCATTCCGCGACCTGACGCTGGGGGCAGATGTCACCTGGGATAGGGGCAGCACGGGCGTGATCGAGGTGGGGCGCCGGTTCAAGTGTCTGACGGCGGCATTCGGCAACGTGAAGCTTCTCGACGGCGCGACGTTCGACATCTCCGAAAACAGCGGCGTGTTCAACATGACGAGCACCCTGTCCGCCAATCTCCGCGTCATGTTTGACGACGGCGCGACGGTGACGGTCGACACGGGTTCCCGCGTGCTCGCGCCAGGGCAGAAACTCATTGCTTGGCCGGAGCGGCCCGTCGCCGACATCGACTGGTCGTTCAGACATGTCTGCGAAGGGCAGACGCTCGATGAGCGCGGTTTGGCGCTCTCCGTGCGCCCGGACGGGCTCTACTTGAAGTCCGCCAACGACCCGGCTGTCGCGCGGATGTCGCTGGAAGGGGACGAGCCGACATGGCGGTTCTTCGCCGAAAATGGGACGGAGGTCCCCGATTGGGGTGGCGGCGTGACTGCGGACATGGAGGTGCGCTTCTCGTCGAGCGAGGAATACGCAGCCATCGCGGCACGTGCGTCCGGCATTGCGCCGAAGGAATATCTGCTTGACGGCGGATTTTCTCTGCCACAGGATGGCGAGGGCGTCGTGGACATGAGCGCGGGATTTGCGTTCAGCATCTCCAGCGGCATCACAATCGACGTGAAGGGGCGTACGCTGAAGCTGCCGGACGCCATGGTTGGCGGAACGAAGCCGTTCACGGTAACGTCGTCCGTGGCGGGTGGTTCGCTCGTGGTTGAGAACTCCGCGACAATAGACAACACCTCAATGGCGCTTTCAGGGCAGCTGCGGCTTGTCAAGCGCGGTACGGGCGAGTTCCGCGCGAGCAAGGCGGGCCAGACGTATTCCGGCGGCACGGAAATACTTGAAGGCATGGTCAGGGGCGCGGCGGCGTCTGCGCCTTTTGGCGCCGCAGGGAGCGAGGTCGTCGTCTCCACCAACGGGACGCAGATCGGCGTGATGGAAATGAACGGCAGGGCGGACATCTATGCGGCCTACACCTTCGTGATGAACGGAGGGCGGGTGCAGAACACCGCCAGCGACATCGGAAGCGACAGGCCGCAGTTGAAGACCATGCGCCTCACCGCAGATTCGCATATCACGGCGACGCACAACATGGGATTGACGGCCGCGACGGAAGAGGAGGTCAGTCTGGACCTTGGCGGACATGCTCTGCATGTCAACGTCGGCAACTCGAAGTACTTCTTCCTGAGGATGAAGGAAATCAAAAACGGAACGATCGATGTCCTCAGCGGCGGATGGACGCGGTTCGGGATAGAGGGCACCTTCCATGAGGGCGACAGCCACATTGTCGCCACGAACGTCGATGTCATAATCCGTTCCGCGCTTGCGGTCTATGCGCCTGTGGACGTGCGCGGCTACGAGGCGCAATACTATTCCAATTACGATCTTGGAGCGTACCGCTTCAATGTGTTTGGCTTGTTCAAGCCGTCTGTCCACAACTGCTTCCACGCCTGTGAGCTACAGGACGGCTCGGTGCTGGACCTCTCGGCGCGCACGAACGCCTGCCCGGTCGCGTCGGCGTTCGGAACGGCGATTGCGGACGGCGGGCCTTCGCTCAAATTTGCGTCCGGCGCGAACGTCACGGTGAACCTCGCCGGGCGCACGGACCTTCGCGCGCTTCGCAAGTCGGAAGACCCGCGCATCGTCGCCTGGACGGCAGGGACGGCGCCGGATGCGTCCGTCAAGTTCAGGCTCGACGATTCAACGCGCATGCGCTACGCGCTGCGCCGCGATGAGTCGGGGCTCAGCCTCATCGCGGGCGGCCTGATGGTCATTGTGAAGTGATGGGCGCATCTGCGCAATTCACCGCCGAGCCTCCTGATGATTGGAAACAACGATTTGAAACAACTTACCTTATGCGCGCGGGCTAACTCGCCCGCGCCCATTTGCCAATCCATAAGCTATAACGATTCTGAAAGTGAGAATGTTCAAGGTGTGCCCGTAGGACTAAGTTGTTTTTGAAAGTTGTTTTGGTTGTTTCCATTACAAAGGAGGGACGGTGAAAAACGGAGATGCGCCCGGGCGCATCTTGGCCGTTGGCAACTTCGGGCGGATATGGTAGAATACGCACGTGTTCGAACGCAAGACAAGAGGAGAGACAATGAATTCAGTCAAGACAATGGCGGCGGCGTGCCTGTGCGCCGTCGCGGCGGCGGCGGGGGCGGAGAGCGACTTCCGCATCCGGGACCCGTTCGTGCTGGTGCACGGCGGCGAATACTGGCTGTACAGCGCCAAGGCCTGGTACGGCGGCAAGGAGGTGTTCGTCCGCCGCAGCGCAGACCTCGCCGACTGGACGCCCATGAAGGTGGCGATGAACGTGCCGAAGTCGGTTTCGCCGACCGCCGTGTGGGCGCCGGAGGTCCACACGTTCGGCGGGAAGTTCTGGCTCTTCACGACCATCACGGAAAAGAAGGGCGAGGGCGTCAGGAAGATGCAGCCGATGGGCAAGGGCGTGAAGCCGGGCGGCCTCGTGCCCCGCGGCGTCTGGGTGTTCTCCTCCGAAAGCCCGGCAGGCCCGTTCAAGGCCGTGAAGGACGGCCCGGTGCCGCCGCCGGAATGGCAGACGCTGGACGGGACGCTCTACGTGGAGGACGGCACGCCGTACATGGTGTTCTGCCACGAATGGTGCCAGGTCGGTAACGGCACGATCGAATACGCGCCGCTCGCGCCGGACTTCGCCTCGTTCACGGCGCCGCCGAAGCGGCTCCTCGACGCGAAGAGCGCCATGCCCGGCGCGGGCCCCGTCACCGACGGACCGTTCTTCCACCGCTCCGCGAAGAGCGGAAGGCTGTACCTCGTCTGGTCGAACATGGTCGAAGGGCGCGGCTACTGCGTACTGGTCCGCTCGTCGCCCTCCGGCAAGATCGCGGGGCCCTGGACGAAGGACGCGCTGCTCTTCGACCGGGACGGCGGCCACTGCATGATCTTCACCGACCTCCGGGGACGCCTGAGGCTGACGCTCCACCAGCCCAACAAGGGGCCGCTCGAGCGCATGAAGGTGTTCGACCTGGAGGACGATGGCGAGAACCTGCGGATCGTGCAGCCGAAGTGAATGGCGTGGATCTGCGGGGACAGTCCCCGCAGATTCATTGTTCCCACAGATTTATTCTGCGACAACGGTCCAGCCGCAGGGGGTGGTATCACGCCGCAAAACTCTGCGTTTTCTGCGTCTCTGCGAGAGATATAACGCGGTACTACGGCGGCGCGGTGAAGAAGTCACCGCGCCCAGCGGCCAAATCCCTACTGTGAAGATGCCGTTATTTTCAAGTTGGACTTGAAAATAACGGCATTTAATGGTACAATACGCGGCGTTCTTACAATTGCAAGGAAGAAATCGCATGTATGTTGAACGCCAGATGAGCGGGACGCTGCGATGCGTCATGGACGAACTTCCGCAGGTTCATGGCATGACGGCAAAAACAGGGGAGGATGAAAATGGCCGAAATTTGCGGATTGGCTGAATTGAAAAGGAGCAGGCAATGAAAAGGTGTTTTCGGTTCGGTGCCATGGCGGTTGCGGCGGCGGCGATTCAGGCGCATGCGCTTGACGTGACGCTTGCGCCGTCTGGCGAAGTGCGCTTCGGCGGGGATGCGTCGCCTTGCGTGCTGCGTCCGGTGGCCGCGCTGCCGGGCTGGCATTCGCTTTCCTGCAAGGGCGACTGGACGATTGAGAAGCCGGGTGTCGCGGCGTTCGACATGGCGAACGGCACGAACGCCCTTGTCAGGGCTGTCGCCACGATCGAGCAGCTGCCGGACGGCAAGGCGCGGATTGTCTATTCGTACACGCCTGTTGAGGACGTGGAGCTCGTCGTCCTCGGCGGCACGCTCATGCAGCCGGCCGCGTCCGTGGCGGGCAGGCCGTGGAAGGCGGGCGGGCGTTCCGGCGTGTTCGCCCGCCCGAAGGACGGCGGCATCACGTTGTTGCACGGCAAGGGCGCCGAGGCGTCCGTGGCTCTTGGCGATACGGGGCGCACGCTGACGTTCGCGATGGACCGCGAACAGGGGCTGCACATACAGGACAACTGGAAGTGGGGGCGTGAATACGCCCTGCGAATCGGAACGCTTGCGCGGCGGACGTGGCGGAAGGGCGAGACGCAGCGGTACGCATTTACGGTTTCAGCCGACGAGCCGATCGTCGCGAAGTCCGACCTCCCCCTCGTCATTGAGCCGGGCGACGACTGGATCCCCATCAAATACCGCAGGGAGATCGAGCCGGGCAGCGCACTGGATTTCTCCGGCATGGGCTTCACGGACGCCCCGGCTGGCAAATACGGCTGGATGCGGAACGCCGGCGGACACTTCGAGTTCGAGGGGCGCCCGGGGAAGTCCGTGCGCCTCTACGGCGTGAACCTGTGTTTCACGGCCAACTTCCCGTCGCACGAGGTCGCGGACGCGTTGGTGGTGCGCCTGAAACGCCTCGGCTACAACTCGATCCGCCTGCACCACCACGACGGCGGCACGGTCGTCGGCAGCAAGGACGGCCTCGCGCTCAACGCGGAGCGGATGGACAGGTTCGACTACCTCTTCGCCGCCGCCGTGCGCGAAGGACTCTATCTCACAACCGACCTCTTCGTTTCGCGCACCTCCGCGCCCATCACGTGGCGACACATAGGCGTAGACCGCGACGGGGCGGTGCCGCAGCAGCTCTTCAAGGCGCTGTGCGCGGTGCATGAGCCGGCCTTCGTGAACTGGTGCGCCTACGCGCGCAACTTCCTCACGCACGTGAATCCCTACACGGGACGCGCCTACAAGGACGAACCGGCCCTGCCGCTCATCTCCCTCGTCAACGAGGGCACGATGACAATGGGATGGGACGTCACGCGGGACGACGCGCGCGTCTGCGCCGCATGGCGGAAGTGGCTGCTGGAGAAGCGCGCGGAAGATCCGTCGTTCTACCCCGCCGCAAGTCCCGACCGTCCGCCCAAGAGCGTCTGGTCGTCCGGCGAGGGCGCCGCGCTCGCCCTCTTCATGGGCGAAGTCGAGGCGCGGATGGCGTCGCGCATGAAGACGTTCCTCCGCGGCCTGGGATGCCGGGCGCTCATCACGAACGACAACTGCGGAGGCCATACGCCGCCGATGCAGATGGCGTCTGCGCAATACGACTACATCGACGACCATTTCTACGTCGACCACCCCGTTTTCCTCGAAAAGAAGTGGCGTCTGCCGAGCCGCTGCGCCAACTCGAACCCCGTCCTCTCCGCGAACACCCCTCCGTGCGCAAAGGCGTTTACGCGCATGGACGGCAAGCCGTTCACGATTTCCGAGTGGAACTTCTCCGCGCCGGGGATGTACCGCGGCACGGGCGGCCTCCTGACAGGCGTCATGGCCGCGCAGCAGGACTGGGACGGCCTCTGGCGTTTCGCGTACTCCCATCGAAGCGAGGATCTCGTGGACGACCGCGATCCGGCGCCCGGATATTTCAACCTTTCGACGGATCCCCTCGCGCAGGCGAACGACCGCGCGGCCATCTGCCTCTTTCTGCGCGGCGACGCGGCGACGCTTCCGGCGGAGGACGGCGTCTCGCTGCTCGTCACCCCGCAGGGCGCGAATCCGGCGGACGGACGGACGCTTCGCGCCGCGCCGTCGTGGGCGAGCGCCGCCTGGAACATGCGCGTCGGCTCCTGCCTTGCGGCGAAGGACGCCAAGGCCAGGCGCGTAATCGCCCGCGATCGGGCGGAAGAGCCCGCCGTGACGAACCTGATCGCGGCAGCCTCCGGCAGCCCGGCGCTCCGCATCGACCGCGCGCGGGGTGCGTTCACGGTCGATACGCCCCGCACGTGCGGCGGCTTTGC
>CAMKJU010000141.1 GCA_946413265.1 uncultured Lentisphaerota bacterium | reverse complement strand
GCGCATACCAGTGGCGCGCCAGCTCGTACTGGTGGCTGCGGCAGTAGGGGCACGAGGCGTTCTCGAAGAGCGTCTTCGAGAAGTTTGGATTCTGAATCTTCTCCACCGCGTCGAGGCGCTGGTACGACTCCCACAGCGAGTAGTCGGTGTGGAGCGCGAGGAGGTCGGCCATCTTTTCGTTCAGCGCCACGATCTTCTCGGCCTGCGCGACGAGGGCTTTACCGTCTTGCTGTTGTACGCTTGCTGTCGTACCATTCCTCCATGCGGCGATGTCGCGGCAAAGCTCCATCGTGCGAAGTGCAATCAGGCGGTCAAGAACCATGCGCGCGAGGTCGATCGCGTCGCGGCGGACGAACGTGTCGTCCCACGGCGCATCCGACAGAAGCGAGAACACGGCGCAGGCCTCTTCGACGGGCTTCGTCCACGCGCGTATCCGCTTTTCGCTCGCCCCGGCGTCCAACCCCTTCCCGACGATGAAGCGCCCGTAGTTGCTGCCCCAGGCGCGGAGGTACGACGCCGGAATGGCGGCCTTCCACGCCGCCTTCATGCGTTCGGCGTAGTCGCCGTAGCGGCTTGCGCAGAATTCGTCCAGCACGTCGCCGTGCGGCACGGGCTTCGCGGACCAGGCGTTCGCGGTGAAGAAGCGGAGGCCGAGCGTGTCCGTGTGGCTCGATTCCGGCCACAGGATGTAGCCCTTGCAGAACGGGTCGTTCTGGACGATCTTCTGCCGCTCCTCGATGAGCGGGTAGTTGGCCCGGACGTCGAGGGCGTTCTCGTAGGCGAGGAACATGGAGTAGGTGTAGGGGAAATGGCCGACGAGCCCCCATTTCGCGAACCAGTTCCCGCTTTTGTGCTCCTGCGGGGCGAGGTCGCCTTCGTAGTCCCAGATGATATCGCGCTTCGGGTCGAGACGCGGCAGGAGCGCCTTCACCTCGTCAGGATGCCACGTCAGATAGAAGTCCCATCCCGCAAGCAACACCTTCGCGTCGGGGTAGTCCGTGTGCGCCTTGGCGAGAAACTTGTCGAGGGCGAGGATCTTCATGTCGAAGTTCTTCTTCTTGTCCTTGTAGCACCTGCGCTCGCCGAGGCCGATGGTGTGGAGAAGGCGCGGCTCCGGCGCGCCCTTGCCGTAGGTTTCGACAGCAGTCTTGGTCATCTTCCAGTATTCGTCCACCCACTTGTCGTCGCGGATGTTCCACACCTGGGCGTTCGGCACTTGGTAGTTCTTGCCCTTGTTCGCGAGCGGGATGAAGTCGGGCTTCTTCTTCGCGAGGAAGTCCTCGGGCGTGCGCGAGTACCAGTGCGTCATCGTGCCGAAGTCCTCGGGCACCATCAGCCCGCGCGCAAAAGCGTACTTCTGGAGGTTGTCGCGCAGTTTGCCCCGGTACTGGAGGCTCCAGAAGAGCGTTCGGTCGTCGTGGGCGACGCCGGTGCCGGGGAGGGGCTTCGCGGGATCGGGGTAGGTACACGTGTCGGGGAACGTCCGCTGGAAGAGGTCGTCCTGTCCGATGCGGAGCATGAACGTGTTGAGGCGGCGCTTGAGGAGCCAGTCGATTTCCTTCTTCCAGTCGTCCGGGCCCCAGTGCTCAGCCTGAAAGCGCGTGAGGCCGCGGTGCGCGAAGTAGCGGATCGCACGGTACTCGAAACGCGCCTCCTCGTAGACGTCGAGGTTGGAGAGGTCGATGGTTTCGCGCTTCGGCACCACGTCGCCGTCCCAGAACCAGTGACAGCCGCCGCGCCGCTCCAGGAG
Organism: uncultured Lentisphaerota bacterium; assembly: GCA_946413265.1. Taxonomy (GTDB): domain Bacteria; phylum Verrucomicrobiota; class Kiritimatiellia; order RFP12; family UBA1067; genus RUG572. The sequence goes on along the minus strand of CAMKJU010000141.1, from coordinate 8,522 downwards.
GTCGTAGAGACCGTACCACACGCTGCGCGTGTTCGAGCCGGTGATGACGACGGTTTCGGCGGGCAGAGGGCTGCCCGCCCTACCGTGTCCGCCGGCACGGTAGGGCGGTCGCCCCGCGACCGCCGCATTCCCCGACACGATCCGATACGCATCCCTGCCGCTCTTGGACACCTTGGGGTCGATGGCGAATTTGATGATTTCCCCTAGCGCATCCTTGCCGGTGATTTGCTTGTAGTACTTCGCGAACTCAGCGCGCTGCGGCGCGAATTGATCAGCGGCAAGCACCGCGCCAAAGCACAGTGCCAACGCGGTGAGAATTGCTTTTTTCATTGTGCAAGTCCCCTTTCTCTCCTCCGCTATTTGCGCTTGGCGAGCATCTCGTGGTAATCGGAATAGCCACCCTCGAACCACGTGGTCTTGCCGTTCGGCTCGAACGCGAGAATGTGCGTCGCGATGCGGTCGAGGAACCAGCGGTCGTGGCTCACCACCATCACGCAGCCGCCAAAGTCCTGCAAACCTTCTTCAAGAGAACGGAGCGTCGCCACGTCGAGGTCGTTTGTTGGTTCGTCGAGCAGGAGGAGATTACCGCCCGCAGTAAGGAGCTTCGCAAGATGCACGCGGTTACGCTCACCGCCGGAGAGCACGCCCACCTTCTTCTGCTGCTCAGACCCGCGGAAGTTGAAGCGGCTGCAGTAGGCGCGACCGTTCATCATCGTAGTGCCGGCAAGGCGCACGAACTCGCCGCCGCCCGTAATCGCCTCGTACACGGTCTGGTCGGGCTGAAGCTCGGCGCGCGTCTGATCCACGTAACTGAGCTTGACCGTCTCGCCCACGGTGAGCGTGCCGGAGAGCGGTTTCAGCTCGCCCGTGATGAGCTTGAAGAGCGTCGTCTTGCCGGCGCCGTTCGCGCCGATCACGCCCACGATGCCGCCGCGCGGCAGGTTGAAGCTGAGGTCGTTGTAGAGCATACGTCCGTCGAAGCCCATCGCCACGTGCTCCGCACGTACCACGAGGTCGCCGAGACGCGGACCCGCCGGGATGCGGATCACGAGGTCATCCTCGCGCGTAGAGATTTCCTGCTTCTGCAACTCCTCATAACGCTTCACACGCGCCTGCGCCTTCGCGTGGCGTCCGGAGGGATTCGTCTGGATCCACTTCAACTCGTTCTCGATGAGCTTCTGGCGGCTCTTCTCCGCCTTCGCCTCGCGGGCGAGCATCGCCTCCTTCTGCTTCAGCCACTCCTCGTAGTTGCCCTTGTATGGATAGCAGATGCCGTGGTCGAGTTCGAGGATCCAGTCCGTCACGTCACTCAGGAAGTAGCGGTCGTGCGTGACAACGATGAGCGTGCCCTTGAAGTCCTTCAGGTACGCCTCAAGACGGAACGTCGTCTCGGCATCGAGGTGGTTCGTAGGCTCGTCGAGGAGCAGCACGTCCGGCTCCTGCAGGAGCAAGCGCGCAATCGCCACGCGGCGGCGCTCGCCGCCGGAGAGCACGGACACCTTCTGTTCCGCCGGCGGACACCCCATGTCCGCCATCGCCATCTCCACTTTGTGTTCTACGTTCCAGAGGTCCTTCGCGTCAATGATCGCCTGGAGACGCTCCATCTCGGCAGCGGCCTTCGGGTCGTCGAGGTTGCAGCAGAGGTCCTCGTAGCGTTCCACCATCGCCTTCGCCTCCGCAACGCCCTCCTCCACGACTTCGCCCACGGTCTTGGAGTCGTCCAGTTCCGGTTCCTGCGGGAGATACCCCACCTTCGTGCCCTTCGCCACCTGGCAGGTGCCGAGGATGTCAGTGTCTATGCTAGCAAGGATCTTCAGCAACGACGACTTGCCCGCGCCGTTGCCGCCGATCACGCCGATGTGCGCACCGTAGAAAAAGCTCAGGCACACGTCCTTCAGGATCGTCTTCGTCCCGACCTGCTTCGTCACGTCAATGAGTGAAAACTGGTATTCTCCCGCCATCTTTCCGATTCCTCTCTTTATGCTCTTAACTCTCGCTCGTTGCTTTCGCTATTTGGAGATTCGGAGTTCTAGAGTTTTTGAGACTTCTTGAAATTTCATCTCAATCTCCCATTCTCCTAAACTCCTAAACTCCCAGCAGCGAAAGCAAAAATAATTGTGCAATTGATTCTCATTTTACCGATGCCAAGAAAGCCGTCGCATCGGCAACTGCGCGGTCCGTGAGCGCCGTCAGGCACCAGCTCTGCATGTAGTTGTAGGTGTTGCGCGTGTAGCCGGCAAGTCCGATGAAGAAGAGCGGACTCCACACGACGTTGTCGTACTTCTGCGAGTAGTCACGCGTGAAGGCCACGCGTCCGGTCTTGTTGTCGTAGATGCGCAGCTTGGCCGTCCACGTCTGGACGGAGTACTCGGCAGAGAGCACGGAACAGAGCATCCACACCCACTCCAGACTCCGCTCGTCGTCCGTGATGAACGGGCCGCTGAACGTCACGTCCACGTTGTAGTCCGTCGGCCCAGTGCGAAGCAAGAAGCCGCTGTCCTCGAACAGGTTACGCGCCCGCGTTTGGAACACGTCCGTCTTCTCGATTTTTGGGATGAGCGTCTCGGTGGTGGCCGTCTCGTAATGACCGGGATACCAGCCACGGCGTCCGCGCCTCCCCCACACAGGACCGCCCTCTACGTAGTAGGTCTGGTGTCCGTAGACCGGGATGTATTCCGTGATGGTTGCGGCAAAGCCGCTCAGCGCAATCGTGATGTCCTTGCCCTTCGGCGCAGCAGACGTCTGCACCTGCACCGGTTCGGTCTCGTGCCAGGTGAAGCACCCGCACAACGCGACCAAACTCGCGCATACTGCAATTACTTTTACTTTTTTCATTTCACTTGCTCCTTTGCTCGTTTCTAAATTGTTCACAAATGTCAATTGTTCACAAGTGTCACAATTGCCACAAATGCAAATACGGAGGGCATTTGCCATTTGTGATTTGTGAACAATTGTGACAATTGCGATTTGTGAACAATACTCATGTCATCCTCATTTGCGAGGCATTTGGGGGTTCTGTTGTTTGTCGATGAGGCGCACCTCGTTGGTTGCGCCTATCTGAAGATAGGCAACTCGGCATTGCGAAACTGACAAGTCGGGAAACGCCCGCCCTTCCCGCGCGACCTCCACGGCGTCTTCGCCGTCCTCTTCGAGGAAGGTTCGTTCCACAGCGCTCCAGACGTCAAGCGGATCGCACGCCTGGGCCGCGCGCAGGGTCTTTGAGGCCGCGGGGAATTTCTTCTCCTGCCGCAGCGCGTACGCCTGCGCCACAAGCCTCTTCGCCTCTGCAAGGGGCACAGCCGCCGCCGCCGCGTCCGCCGCCCGCGCGACCACGCGCACTCGCGCGTTCGTGGCGCACGTGTTCGTAACTGCGCACGGACTCGATTCAAACGGCCACAGACGTCCATCCAGCGCGAAGGAACCACCCCGCTCGCGGCTTATGCCGAGACGCCACGGAGTGCCGTTCGTCGGCACCGTCCCGCCGATCCACACGTCGTGTACGCGCGAACGCCGTCTGCGCACGATGCGCCAGTCCACGTTCGTGCATACGGCGGCAATAGACTCGGCAGTCGGCCCGCGCGGCGTCCATGTGGCCTCGAACACGCCCGCAAGCGCCGGTTCCACAACGTCGCGGCAATAATCCGCCATGTCATCCGCGCACGCGATGACTGCACATGACATTGCCAAAAACAATAACTTCATCTTTTCCATGGCGCGAATTATACCAAATTTTCCCGCCCTTGTGCGGCAGTATTCGCGGAGCACGAGCCGGTACGGTCGCGACACGCGCACCCCTCCCGCACGAGGGCACAGGCGAAGGCGCCGTCGTGGTCCGTTTCAAACGGCACGGATTCATAGCGACCAACTTCTTTGAAATCGGGATGGGCCACAAGGAACGCCGCAATCTGTTCCGCATTCTCCTCGGGCTCGTTCGAGCAGGTGGAGTAGACGAGGCGTCCGCCAGGCTTAACATGCGCCGCAGCCACCTCGAGGATTTCCTTCTGGAGCGCAACGAGCTGCGCGAGGTGGTCCTCGTTCCAGCGCCAGCGGGCGTCGGGACGCCGACGGATCACGCCCGTATTCGAGCAGGGGGCATCCACGAGCACGCGGTCGAAGAGCGCACCGTCCTCCACCTTTTGCACGGCCGTGACGTTGTCGAGCTTCATCCGCGCAAGGTTTTCCTTGAGGCGTGCGAGGCGTTTCGGGTTCACCTCCTGGGCGACAATCTCGCCTCGGCGCGCGCGGGGCGCGCGCCCTACCGGCGGTGGTTCATCGCCAGCCGTGCAGAAGTCCGTTCGCCACGCGATCTGCACGGTCTTGCCGCCCGGGGCCGCGCAGAAATCAAGCACGGATTTTCCCGGCGCAACATCAAGCAAATCCACGGCGCCCGCCGTGGCGGGGTCCTGCACGATGAACGCGCCCTCCTCAAAACCAGGCTGGTCTGCCACCCGTTCGCCGCGCGGCAGCTTCTCGAACGAACCCGGACGCGCAATCCATGTCTCGGCGGGCGTGTTGTGCCAGCGCGCGAGCTTCTCCGCACCCTCCGCGCCGTAGCGCGCCGCCCAGCGCGCGACAAGCGCGTTAGGATACGACTCGCGTTCTGCGAGCGGCGCGGCGGCGAGCTTCGCCTCGAACTCGGCGCGCCGACGCAGGAGGTTGCGCAACACTCCGTTCACCACGCGGTCGAGACGCTTGGAGCGGTCGCCCATCTTCGCAGCGGCGACGGTCTCGTTCACGGCGGCGAAGTCCGGCACGTCCGGCATGTAGAGGATCTGCGCCGCGCCCACGAGCACGAGCGCCTCCAGCTCGCCTTTCGGCCAGGTCTTCATCAGTTCGCCCAACACGGCGCGGAGCGGACGGAACCGGCGCACCGTGGTGTAGACGACATCCTGCACGAACGCGCGGTCCGAGCCGCCCTTCGGCAGCAGCTCGTTCGGGAACTCATGCGTCGCGAGCCAACGGGCGACGATGAAGGCGGCTGTGCGGCGGCTGTTCACGAGAGGACGATCTCCTCCGTGTCGGCGGGCGCATTGGATGCCCAATCTGTGGATAATGCGTGCATGTTTTCTATCTCATTTGCCGAAACGCCACTATTTTACCATATTTACGGCTGGGTTGCCGTCCTTTTCTCGCCGACATTACAATTTGGTCACGTACTGGACAAACCGCACCGCGTTTTTGTAAAATATGCGCCACTTTTCTGGGACGGGTATGCCCCGACACCGGGGAAGAGACATTTCTGTAAGGACAAACAAGAGGAAAAACATGCTCAAGGTTGACAACCTGAAGAAGCGCTTCGGCGATTTCGAGGCGGTAAAAGGGATTTCCTTTGCCGTCGAGAAAGGCGAGGTGCTAGGCTTCCTGGGCCCGAACGGCGCGGGAAAATCAACAACGATGCGGATGATCACGGGCTTTATCCCGCCCACGTCCGGCACGGCCTCGATATGCGGCCATGACATCATCAAGGACCCGATCGCCGCGAAGGCGTGTCTCGGCTACCTGCCCGAGAACGCGCCCAGCTACCGCGCTATGACGGTGACGGAGTTCCTCACCTTCGTCGCGCGCATCCGCGGCTTCCATGGAAAGGCCGCGCGCGCGAAGGTCGATGCGGCCCTCGAAAAGGCGCGCCTCACGAACGTCGCGCGCCAGACGATCGACACACTCTCCAAGGGATACCGCCAGCGCACGTGCTTCGCGCAGGCCATCCTGCACGACCCGCAGGTGCTCATCATGGACGAGCCCACCGACGGACTCGACCCCAACCAGAAGTTCGTCGTGCGCGAGATGATCAAGGAAATGGCCGCCGAAAAGGCGATCATCATCTCCACCCACATCCTCGAGGAAGTGGACGCGGTGTGTACGCGCGCGCTCATCATCGCCCAGGGCGAGATCAAGGCCGACGGCACGCCGGACGAACTCCGCGCGAAGGATCCGAGCGGGAAGCTCGACGTCGTCTTCCACAACCTCACGATGGGAAAGGAGGGTAACTGATCATGTGCCCCTGCAAAACGCTGTCTGTATTCCGGCGCGAGTTCAAGAGCTACTTCGACTCGCCCGTCGCCTACGTGTTCCTCGTGGCCTTCCTGGTCCTCGTGGGATTCCTCACGTTCGGCTTCTCAAGCTACTATGAGCGCGGACAGGCCGTCCTCACGCCCTTCTTCATCTGGCACCCGTGGGTGTACCTACTGCTCGTGCCGGCCGCGACGATGGGGCTGTGGGCGGAGGAGCGCCGCAACGGGACAATCGAGCTGCTGCTCACGATGCCCATCACGCTCACCGAGGCGCTGCTGGGCAAGTTCCTCGCCGCATGGACGTTCATCGGAGTGGGACTTGCGCTGACGTTCCCGATCCTGATCACCACCTCATACCTCGGCAACCCGGACTGGGGCGCGGTGATCTGCGGCTACGTGGGGAGCTTCTTCCTCGCCGGCGCCGCCACGGCGATCGGCGTGTTCGCCTCGTCGCTCTCGCGCAGCCAGGTCATCGGCTTCGTGGTGGCCCTCGCGATCCTGTTCACGCTGCTGATCATCGGTTTCGACCCGGTGCTGGGCGCGATAGCAGGATGGGGCGTGCCGACCTACGTGACCGACGCCCTGTCGTCCTGCTCACTCCTCAAGCACTACATGTCACTCGGCCGCGGCGTGCTGGACTTCGCAGACGTCGGATACTACGTCGGCATGATCGTGTTCATGCTCGCCGCCGCGCAGTACGTCACCGACTGCCGCAAGGCCTCGTAAGAAAGGATTCACAGAGATGAAGAACAAGAAAGTCTTCGGCCTCGCCGTGCTCGCAATGATCCTCGTGATCGTGGGCGCCGCGAACTACATCCTCTCCGCGCTCTCCGCGCGCGTGGACCTCACCGCCGAGCAGCTCTACACGCTCTCGCCCGGTTCCAAGGCTGCCCTTGCCAAGCTCGACCAGAAGGTCACGCTGAAGTTCTTCTTCAGCGAAAGCGCCAAGGACATGCCCCCCTCTCTCAAGACCTACGCAGAGCAGGTGCGCGACCTCCTCGGGGAGTACGAGCGCGCCGGCAACGGCAACGTGGTCATCGAGACCTACGACCCGAAACAGGACTCCGACGAGGAGGAATGGGCCGTCAAGTACGGCATCGAGCCGCAGCAGGCCAACCCCTTCGGCGCGCCGATCTACTTCGGCCTCGTCGTCACGTGCGGCACGCAGGAGCAGACCATCCCCGGCTTCGACCCGCGCATGGAGTCGACGCTCGAGTACGAGATCACGCGCCACATCACCCGCGCCGTATGGCCGGAGCGCCCCGTCGTGGGCGTGCTCTCGTCCATCCCCGGCGTGCTGGGCGAGCAGATGAACCCGATGATGATGCAGATGCGCCAGCGCCCCTCCCGCGGCTGGGTGGCGTTCTCCGAACTTAAGAAGGACTACGACGTGCGCGAGATCGCGAAGGACGCCGAGTCCATCGACCCCGACGTGAAGGCGCTCGTCGTCCTTCACCCCAAGGACCTCTCGGAGAAGACGCTCTTCGCCATCGACCAGTTCGTGATCAAGGGCGGACGTCTCATCGCGTGCGTCGACCCGTTCAGCTTCAAGGATTTCCAGGCGAACGCGCAGCAGCAGAACCCGATGATGCAGCAGATGGGCGGACAGGCCGGTCCCTCCACCCTCGGCAAGCTCTTCGACACTTGGGGCATCTCCTTCGACACGAAGAAATGCGTCGCCGACGACAAGGCTGCGGTCCAGATGCGCGGACGCGGCGGCGCCGTCGTGACCGACGCCACCGTACTCGACCTCGGCAAGGCGAACTTCGAGAAGGACGTGCTCACCGCGGGAATCTCCCAGATGATATTCCCCTACGCAGGCGCGCTTTCGTTCAAGCCCACTGACGGACTTACCTTCACGCCGATCATCTGCACCTCCACCAACAGCGCCTGCCTCGTCGACGCCACATACCTCCAGATGGGCCCCGAGGCGATCCGCGGCCAGATCAATCCAGACGGCGTGCGCCGCACGATCGCCGGCCGCCTCACCGGCAAGTTCAAGACCGCGTTCCCGAAGGGACCGGACTGGACCGAAGGCTCCACCAACGCCGTTCCCAAGGTCGTCGCCGCCAGCGAGAAGGAGAACTCGGTGTTCCTGTTCGCAGACGCCGACTTCCTCTCCGACGACGCCTGCGTGCAGGTGGTCGACACGCTCTTCGGCCAGCAGGCCGTCCTACGCGGCGACAACCTCGCCCTCTTCGCGAACATCGTCGAGCAGTTCGCCGGACGCGAGGAGCTGATCGGTCTGCGCTCGCGCGGTCCGTCCGACCGCCCGTTCGAGGTCGTGCGCGAACTCCGCGCCGAGGCCGAGAAGAAGTTCCGCGCCAAGGCCGAGGACCTCCAGAAGAAGTTCAACGAGACGAACAAGAAGCTCAACGACCTCCTCCAGGGCAAGCACGGCAAGGACCGCCAGCTCGTCTCGCGCGAGCTCGAAAACGCCATCGGCGAGGCCCGCCGCGAAAAGGCGAAGACCCAGAAGGAGCTCAAGAACGTCCGCAAGGAACTGAACGC
>CAMKJU010000140.1 GCA_946413265.1 uncultured Lentisphaerota bacterium | reverse complement strand
TTTGTTTACAGGGGTGTGGGAATTTTCATGCCCGAAAAAGTGGGGAACCTCCAACCTGAATGGAGGATGTCCCATGGTCGGTCATGGAGTGAAGAGGTCTGCAAGAGTAAGTTCGCTCTGGATGTTTCCGCTGTACTTGTTGTGGCAGAGTCCATTGGAAGTGATGACTGTCAGATGGATGGCTTTCCTAATGCCGCAAGATGAACGGAACGCTTCCCGTCGGGCAATCATACGTTCCAGTTCAGCCTGATCAAGCACATACTCGTCATCTGTGTACTTCATTTCACAGAGGTTGATGATGCCATCCCTGCGATCAAGCAGCAGGTCTATTTGCACTCCGGGGTCACCACGTCCCGATCCCTTGCGGCGCCAGGCGTAAACTTCCACGGACACGCCGGAAATCCCCAGTTTCGCCTTGATCTGCCGTACGTGAGCAAGGCACAGACGCTCAAAAGCGAGTCCCCGCCATGCGTATTTTGTTCCTTCCGATACGCATGCCGTCCAGTAGTTGTCCGCATCATATCTGTTTGCCGCCGCGAACTGCATGTGAAAGAGGCTGAAGTTGTCTATTAGTTGGTAAAGGCTTCCACGGCTCTTCGCTCCGGCAACATGATAACACCGTATGAATCCGCATTCCTCAAGTTCATTCAGGTACCGAGTTATATCGCCGCCGCTAACCTTGCCGACGGCGTCCATAAATCGCAACCAATTGCGACTCTTTGGAATCATAAGCATTTTTCAGCTCTTTCAACTCTTTTTTGCGACCTATCATCACTATACCTCCGTTTGACGCCCCATATTATACCAGAAAAACCGACTTCTGGGGTGGCAAATTGAAAGAAAGTTATTTTGTGCCGCCAAAAGTAGATTCTCAAACCGACTTTTGGGGCAGCAAACCTTCGACTCTTCATTCATTGCCCACGCAATGGCCGTGTCGCGAAATCTGATTTTACAGATTTCGCGACATCGGCGTAGCAGAGGTGGATGTTTGCCGTAGCGGCATCTCAGATTTTGAAATTCTTAAGGTCGATGTCAACTACTTCCATCTTCGGCGCGGTCTTCCACGCGCCGCGCGTGAAGTCCGGCACGTCCAGCGCCTGCGAGCGGTTCGTGGCGCTCCTCTCGGTCAGCTCGCAGAGGCAGCTCGTCGTCGCGAGGTCGTAGACGCTCGTGTCGAGCGGCAGGCCCAAGCGCAGGCAGTACGACCAGCGCGCGTCCTGGATGTAGTCCATGCCGCCGTGTCCGCCCGCCTTCTTCGCGATCTCGCCGATCGTCTTCCAGAGCGGATGCTTGTACTTCTGGCGGATTTCCTCCGCGCGCTTCGCGTCCCACCAGACATGCGCCCCGCTGCCGTAGTAGTACTTGCCGTCGCCCTCGAGCGCGATGCGGTACGGGTAGTCCGCGATGATGCCACGCGTGCCCTGCACACGCTGGAGACGCGAGTACGGACGCGGCACGGAGACGGTGTGCTGGAGCATGATCGTCTTGCCGCCGACCGTCCGGATGAGGCTTGTGTTCATGTCGCCGACCTTGAGCGTCTGGCCCTTGCGCGGGTTGCCCTTGCGGAGACCGTGCGTCATGAAGTCGGCGAAGGCGGCGTTCTTTGAATCGATGGAGACGATGTAGTCCATGCGGTCGCCGCGGTTGACGTCCATCGTGAGGCAGAGCGGAACGAGGCCGTGCGTCGGGTATGGGTTGCCGGCATGTTCGCGGTACCAGTCGTAGCGCCAGTACTGGTAGGCGGGGAAGAGGTCGTTCGCCATGTGGCGTCCGTCATGGTTGTACGCGCCCTCGGCGTGTACGATCTCGCCGAGCATTCCCAGCTTGGCGAGGTTGAACGTGAGCATCTCAATCTCGCCGTAGATGCAGTTCTCGAGCTGCATGCAGTGGACCTTGCGCTTCTCTGCGGTCTCGACCATCTTCCAACAATCCTCCACGGTGAACGCGGCCGTCACCTCGGTGAGGACGTGCTTGCCGCCGTTCATCGCGGCGATCGCCACGGGGACGTGCAGGTGCCACGGCGTGGAATTGTAGATCACGTCCACGTCGCCCGAATCACACAGCGCACGGAACGCCTCCGGTCCCTTGTACACCTTCGGTTCCGGACGTTTCTGGCGGGCAAGGGACTGCTTCGCTTTGTTGATCTTGTCGTCCTGGATGTCGCACACCGCCGCCACCACCACGCCGGGGAGCTTGCTCACGCGGTTGATCATGCCCATGCCGCGCGAACCGATACCGACCACGCCCACGCGCACACATTCCAGCGGCTTGCACCGGAAGCCCAGCATTGGCGCTCCACAGACAGCCGCCGTAGCGGGCGCGTCCGCCTTAAGGCTGTTCGCCACGGAGCATGCGGCCCCGGCGAGCATGGTGTTTCGCAAGAAGTTTCTTCTGCTTTGCATTGATTTAGTTCCTTTCTTGGGTTGTTGAAGTATTTTACATCAGATTTCATTGACTCCGAGAGCGAGCGGCTTCACTACGTCGCCGAACACGAACTCGCCGGCAACGGGCGTGGTGATGCGCCCGCGTGCTTTGCCAGCCTCGAAAATGAGATCGACTTCGATCATCTTCCCGGACGGATGCGGATAGGACGCCTTGATCGACTTCAGCCCGCCAGGCTGCGGCGCGATGCGCACCTTCTCGAAGAACGGCGCTGCGCTGCGAATACCGGCGACGCCCGTCCTGAGGAACCAGAGCGGATGCGCACCCCACGCATGGCAGTCGCTGCGCGCGTCGTGGCCGGGATATTCGGGCGCCTCCAGCGTCGTCGTCGCGCCGAGCTTCACGTACCCCTTCCAAAGGTCGAGCCGCTTGATGAAGAGGTCGGCACGCCCGAACTTGAAGTACGTCTCGAAGAGATAGTACGAGAAGTACACCGTTGTGCGGTGGATGTTCTTCTCCGTGATCAGTCGCTCGAAAAGTGCCTGCGCACGCTCACCCTCGAAGACGTCCGTGAGAAGAGCAAGACACTGTGCGTGTTCCGCGAAGGATTTCTTCGCGGCGTCAGAGGCAAAGAGCCCGCGTCCTTCGTCGAAGAACTGCTTGACGATCGCGGGTTTCAGTTTCGCCGCCTTCTCGCGCCAGTGCGCGGCGAGGTGGGGGTTGCCGAAGGCGTCTTCGATCTTCGCCGCGCCCTGAAGCGCCGCGAGGTAGAAGAGGTTCATCTCGGCGTTCGCCCCGCCGTCGCGCGAACCCGGCGCCCAGCCGCCGTGCCATTCGCCGCTCGTCACCCAGTCCATGAACGACCAGCCAGGAAGCTTGTGGATGATGCCGTCCTCGCGCTCGTACAGCTCGAAGCCGTGGAGAGTATCGCGCATGCCGGGGAGACGCGCGCGGAGCCATTCGCGGTTGGCGTGGTTCATCACGTAGTCGGCGTACATGCCGAGGTAGCAGAGCGTGTAGGACGCGCCCTCCTGCGTGCCGACGGTCGGGAAGTTGAACGGCACGTTGCCGTCGTCGCGGCGGTTGATGTCGTAGATCTCGATCGCGCGGCGGATGATCGCGTCGTCGGACGTCATCGCGGAGATGACGTTCAGCTGCACGCGCGTGTCGCCGGGGTACATCTGCTGCTCGTAGAACGGACAGTCGAACAGCATCTCGTGGCAGCACATCTGCATGGCGCGCGCGCAGATCGCCTGCACGCCCGCGAGCGCGGGATCGTCCGGCGTCTCGAAGCGCGTCTCGCACTCGAGCGGGTAGCGCGACTCGATGAGCGCGAGGTCCTGGATCTCCACGGGCTCCGCGCCCGCCTCAACGACGATCTCGCACCAGCGTCCGCACCTGAACCACGGCGGCTGGAACACGGCACGGTCGCGTCCGTCGAACACGAACCGGTCGCCGAATCCGCTGAACGTTTTGCCTTCCCACTCGCCGCGGTTGCCCTTGAAGTTGCCCTTGATTTTCGGATTCTTGGACGGGCCGCGCAGCGCCTCCGCCCACTGCCAAGTCATCTTGCCGCCCTTGCCGCCCTTCACAACCGCCTCGGGATACGCGCAGATGTAGCGGTCGAGGTCCCAGAGGATGCGCCGCTTTTCGCCTGGCTTCACGACGAGCGGGAACTTCATTTCGCAGCCGTCCACGAACTTGCCGGGGCGGACGCGGTATTCGGTCTGCTCCGGGAGCTGCGACGGGAAGAGCATCCAGCCCTGTTGGCGGATGCCGTACCTGCTGCCGCCGCCAAGCGCCTTCCTCACGACGGCCGGCTTAAGCCACTTGCCCGGCGTGCAGTCGTAGATGCCGGAACCGTGAATCTCGAAGCCGTCGCCTCCGCCCCACGCGCCGCCGGACTTGCCGATGTTCTTGACGCCCGTGATGGGCCCGCATTTCCACGCGCCCTTGCCCGTGGTAAGGACGGCGTCGTACGTACCCTCCGCCTTGAGGCAGAAACCAAGCTTGTACGAAAGCTGCGCAAGCGGCGACGCCCGGAACGGCATCCGCCAGACCGTCGCCTCCATCACGTGCTTTCCGGGTTCCAGCTTGGCGCGGTAGCTCTGGTACATCCAGTTCTCGACCGTGCCGCGATGGGGTCCGCGCGAGACGAACGCGCCGTCGAGGGTGAGGTAGTAGCGCTCGTCGCCCGTCACGTCAAATTCAAGCGGCGTGCCGTCGCTCGTGAACTCGCACTGGAAGCGCACGATGCGCGGAAGCAACGGATACGCCACCTCGTCCTTGATATCGGGATGCGAGAGCCACGCCGCCTGGTCGATCGGCTGCACCGGCAGGATGGACGTGTTGCCGCGCGTGAAGCGCGGGGGCTTGATTATGCGCTCAACCGATGCGCCATACGCTACGGTGGCGACAACTGCCGCAAAAAGCATTAGCCTTTTCATACTTTCATTGTTGGATGTTTTCATTTCATTTTCCTTTTTGAACGCATTGTCAAAATTTGCCTTTGCTGGATTTCATCACCTTGTACATGGTGAAAGGACTACCTATGAGCCGCCCCAGTTGTCCAGGAAATCGCGCTCATAACCCGAGAACGTGAATGGTCTTGCCGTCGAGCACCTCGTCACGTGTGTAGATCTTCTCGTCCCACGTCTTCGTCTTCGACTTATCGAATATCGGCATCCATCCTTCGGTGAGTTTAAGGGCGTCGAGATACTTTGCACATTGCTTGTACGAATTCTCGCCCTTGAAGTTGTCGGATGTCTTCACCTCAATCGCGTAGCGGGCGCCGTGAAACTCCACGCAGAGGTCAAGCCGCCCCTGTCCGAGCGCCATCTCGCGGTTGATGTGTCCGCCTCCGTTCGTGACACGCTGGAGGAACGCCATGAGGACGAGATGCGGCACGGCCTCGCGGTAGCCCATGATGTCACGGTCCGCCCCGGAGTTCTCGCGCCAGAACTGCTGAAACGCCGCCATGAGCCCCGCCATGTCGAGTCCGTCGGCCTTCACCCACGGCGTCTCCGGAACACTGCGGATCATGCGGTCCTGTTCACCGCGCGAGAGGTAGCGTCCGATGATCTCGGCATACATGGGATTCGCCGGAACGAGCGTCCCCCTTTCAACGCGCAAGAGACCAAGGTCGGTAATGAAGCGCCAGTCATCGTCGTTCGCCGTCAGTTCGGTATCGTTGCCGAGTATCAACGGCTCGACGATACGCCTCACGCGCGGTTCGCGCATACGCTCCATGAGTGAATCCACGTGCGTATCACGTCTGCGGATGATTGCCTCTTTCGCCGCCTCAACATCCGCGACCGTAATTGTTTCATTGTATCGAAATCCGTGAATCTCCTCTACGCATTCGCAGGCGATGGCACTCACGAGCCATGGCTGCCCGCGCGTCAGACGCCAGACATCCTCGACAACACCATCCGCAAACACCTGCCCGGTTTCCGCCGTATGCTGCGCATAGAGCGTACCGATGTCAGATTCCGTGAAATTCGGAATCAGCAAATCCTTGCGGATGATGTTGAACGGGCTGATCTGCCCGAGTGACTCGCCGTCGGGGCGGATCTGCGCCTTGTAGTCGCGGACGTCCAGCATCCCCACGAGTGCAACCGACTTCGGAAACGGCATCATGTCGCGATTGACGTATCCATCACGCAGCTGACGAAGGAATGAAACGAGCACATCGCCGACAAGGCAATCAATCTCGTCGAAAAACACTACTATCGGCTTGGGCGACTTGACGCAAAGCGCCTGAATCGCATCCATTACAGCCGTTGAAATCCCCGTATTGGATTTTGATTCTCCGATCTCTGCCACCAAGGGTGCAAGTTCGCGAAACATCCCCGCGTTCTTCAGAACAAGATGCCTAATCTCCCGCATTGCCGTCTCATACGATCCGACAAGTTTCTGAATGGTCTCGAGCGTGCAGTATACTGCAATCATCTCTCCTTTCGCATATATTTCACGCACAAGCGCCTTGAGTGCCGTCGTCTTGCCCGTCTGGCGCGGCGCGTGTATGACGAAGTAGTTGCCGCCCGCGACGAGTTCGCGAATGCCCGGCAACCGGTCAAGCGCCGGCAGCATGTAGTGCTCGTCAGGAAAGCACGGTCCTGTCGTGTTGAACTTCCTCATCGCGTTGTTCCTTTCTCTGTGGGAAGTTTCTTTCTGCTCGAGGTTAACGTTGACTCACCGTCCAACAACGGGCAGGATGGCGTCCATCCAGATGTCGTATCCGGCGGCGGACGGGTGGATTCCGTCGCGCATCAGGTTTTTCGGGACCCAGCCTGACGAATCGACCAGTTTTTCGTTGAAGTCTATCCATGTGATTTCTGGGTGCTTCGACGCGAACTCCTTCAAGAGCGCGTTCGTCTTGTCGTTCCTTGAACTGGCAGAGGCGTGGTGTTTAGTCGGCTTCGGCGAGTTGCCGCGGGGAAAGATCGGATGCAGGATGAGCCGCGCGTCGGGCTGCTTCGCCTTGATGAGCGCGACGATCTTCTCAACCCCCTTCGCGACGTTGGCTGGGTCCGTGGTGTCCGCCGAGTTGTTGTTCGTGCCGATCATCAGCACGATGTTCCGCGCCTTGTAGCCGTCCAATTCGCCGTGCTGGACGCGCCATATCACGTTTTCCGTCCTGTCGCCGCCGTAGCCGAGATTCAGCACCGTGCGCCCTTCCGTGAGCTTGCGCCAGCTGGCGGGATGCTTCCACTCCCAGAAGTGTATGATGGAGTCGCCAAGGAGTACGAGATCGACTGTCTTGCCCTTCAGCTTCTCGACCTGCTGGTGCCGGTCGAGGAAACGGTTCGCCCACCAGTAGTCGCCGAAGATTCCCGGGCACCGGGTCTTGTCCTTCGTGCGGCTCTCGAGCTTGCCGACAGCTGTGGCCTCGTACGGCGCCTGCGCCTTCTGCGCCGCACCAAACGCCGCCGCCGCCCAAAACGCCATTACAACGGTCACCGCCTGCAATGTAGCTTTCCCTGTTAAAGCGTTGCTCTTCATCAATGTTTCTCCTTGGTTGGTGCCTTTTAAGGAATTTGCTTATAGGTTCTCGTTCATTTGCGGTCAAGTATATCATAAATTCCCCTTGCCGTGCGGATAAAACCGTGTAAAAGTTTGTTTGTTTTCCAACTACACCCTTCACAACCGCCCCATGAGCCATACGGAATCCTCATTAGCCAAGTCACAAGAACTTCCCGTCCGTTGCTTTCGCTACTTGGAGTTTTGGAGTCTTGGAGGCTTTTGAAGATCTTCTCGTGTACAAAATGGCCTTCCTGCCCGTCCAAACGCGCCTCCCTACGTGACCAAAACACTTGGGACCATGACCATTGGCGAGAAATGGCGGCATTACATGATATAAATGCCGCCATTTGAATAAATAATGCCGCCATATCCATAAAGGAATGGCGGCATTTGCAATGCCTGTCCACATGGCAGATGCATCCTGTCCACATGCTAAAAGCATTCCTTCCACAGAGGAATTGGCAATTGACCATAGGCAGGAAAAATCGTGCCCGTCTTGTCAGCGGCTTCTGTACAGGGATTGCTGATGGCCTTAGTACGCAATACGAGTTTGGCGGACAGGCATGCGCTTGCACGATTCGCGCCCCTCAAATATCGTTTCGTTTCCGCTTGCGCTGGCACAACCGTATATGGTATACTTGCGCCCGTCGATGGAACCAGAGAGGAAATCTGTTTCCGCGTTGGCTTCACAACTGCAGGAAACTGTTACCGTCTGAGGTCGGGCGAATGTCGAGCGACACCGTTTCGGGTGCGTCGTCTTGTCCTCTTCCCAACCGGGTTGTAGCAGGCCTCCAGCGAGAGGATGTCGGCGTACCCGAGCCGTTTCAAATGTTGCACCATAAAAAAAAGAAAGTGAGTTCGTATGAACCGAAAGCAGATCGAGCAAATCGTATCAAAGTACGAGTTGACCAGTATTGCCGAAGAGATTAGTAGGCGACTTGACATGCCCGTCGTCAAAGTCGGCTTCATCGGGCCATTTAGCGCTGGCAAGACGACGCTCATCAACACCCTCCTTGGGACAAAGCTTCCTGTTGACATAAAACCGACAACCAAAGCGATATGCATCATTGAATCAAAGAGCGACATTACGGCGAACAAGTACTATCGCGATTTTGAAGGGACTCGTGAGGAGGTCGATTTCTTGACCCTGTGCGACATCATCAATGGTGACGACAAGGGCGATGCCGTTGTTCAACTTCCATGTACGGAAAGCATGCCGGAAAGAGTCGTATACATAGACACGCCTGGCGTCGACAGCATGGGACAAGCTGAAGCGGAGCTGACCTATTCCTATCTGGCGATGATGGATGCTGCTGTCGTATGCATTTCTACCGATGACGGCACGCTCAAGAAGTCTGTTGCCGACTTCATCTGCTCACCGATGCTCAAGCCATTTGCGAGCAACCTTGTATTTGTGCTGACGAAGAGCGACCTGAAAACGTCAGAGGCAGTCGAAAGCATTAAGGCCGAGGTCGTCAAGCAACTCGAAACGCTTTGCGAGGCAGGCAAACTCCCGATAAAGGATGTTGCAAATAGAGTCATCGCTGTATCCAAGGAAGATGCAAATGCAAACCTTTCAACGTTCCTGTCCGAATACTTCTCTAAGGATCTCGCCAAACTGCAGAGAGCGCGAATGGAACGCGAGGCCAAGGACATCGCCGGTAGTATAGTCGAGATATTGCGTGAACGTCGTGACGCACTTGCGCTTGACGACTCGCAATATGACGCCAAGATAGAAGAAGCGAAGTCGCAACTTCGTAAGCTAGAGAATGAGGAGCGTGGGAAGAAGGATCAGTTCAACGATTTTGAATTTGAGCTTCGCTCCCGCCTTTATGACGCGATGTTCGCATACGAGGCACGAATCGCCAACAGCACAAACGATGAGCAGACCAAAACGGCAATCGATGAAATGACCGCAGATACCTGCGATGTCGCCAGGCGGTTCTGTGAAGAGCATGTCAAGGACATTTCCCTCGGCGGTGGTATCTTGGGCGACTTGGATGCACGCATGGCCGAAAAGATGAAGAACATCGAGCGTGTACGTGATCTGTCTGTAATGGTGTCTACAGCCATTGCAACGGCATGGATCGCGCCAGGTGCAACGACGGCGGCCAATGCCGCCGAAGCCGCATCTGGTGCCGCAGCGCAACAGGCAGCCAAGAAAGTAGCTGCAGGGTCCGCCAAGAAAGTCGCTACTGAGGCAGCCAAGAAAGTTGCAGCAGAAACCGTGAAAGCCAGTTTTCTCAAAAAGGCATTGGCGGGACTTGCCGAGGTAGTGAAGAAAATCAACCCGTTGGAGACGATTGGGGATTTCGTCGCCGAGAAAGTCAAATCGGCATCGTTCAAGACGTTCGTTCAGATGTATTCTTCAAAGATCGCAAGCCGTGTAATCTCCGAACTTCGCGGGCCTTATGAGCGTGAAGTGATCGCCCCTCTGCGCCTGCATTTGGAGGAAGTCGCACGCGGCTTGCAGGAACAGAAGCGGCTTCGTCATGAGGATGCCGAAAAAATCCGCACACTGCATGGTGAAATGTCGTCAGACATCGAGGCGCTGGAAAAGTTCGCGTCGGAGGCATGATGTGGCAAAGAACGATTTGCCAGACGGAAAAAAGATTATTCAGCGCATACTCGACTTGCTCAAGCTGCTTATAGAAGAGGCTGAGCGAGTCGGTATGTCCGTCCCTCAACATACAAAAGACGATTTTCACAAGTATGATGATGAGTACAGAACCATCAAGAGCAAGAAGAAACTCACAATAGCTGTCGCGGGTAAATTCAGCAGCGGAAAATCTAAGTTCATCAACTCTTTGTTTTTTAACTGCTTAAGTAGAGAGATTGCACCCGTCAAGTTAAAGCCCACTACCCGTTGTCAGACTGTTTTTACTGCTGATCCTAAATGGAAATTAAGGGGAGGGGAA
>CAMKJU010000139.1 GCA_946413265.1 uncultured Lentisphaerota bacterium | reverse complement strand
CTCGCCGATCTTGAACACGCCGTTCGAGACGACGATGGGCTGCGCGTCGAGTCCGCCCGTCGCGTTGAACGTGAACGTGCCCTCGCCCTTCTTGTAGATCGTGCCGGGGCCGCCGAGCTTGCCCGCGCCGTTCAGCGCCACGTCGCCGTCCGCGGAAATCGTCACGTCGTTCGCCGAAACGTCGGCGGGAAGCGCGATCGTCGCCGCGTCGGCAACCGTCGCGTTCGCGTAGGGCGCGAACGAGACCTGTTCGCCCGCCGCGTTCGTCCAGGCCGCGACGGCAGTTGACCACGTGGCGTCGCCAGCCGGATTCCAGAAGAGGTCTGCCGCAGCGCTGCCGCCTGACGTGGCCGTGTAGGAAAGAACGCCGCCCGAGACGGAGAGCGAACCCGTGACGCCCGCCGGGACGAGCGCCGAGAACTTCGCCTCGTCGCCTGCCGCGACACCTGAGAGGAGCGGCGTCGCGACGCCGTTCACGAACGTGAAGTCCGTCATGTCAACCGAGACCGTTCCCTCTTCGGGCAAAACGAGCGTGCCGGAGGAAAGGTCGAAGAATGCGTTCTGGGTGGGCTTGAGAATCGCACCCGCATTGAGCGTAAGGGTGGAGGCGTCGCCAACGGTCACCGCGTTCTCGAGAATGCCGCCCTCGTTCACGACGATCGGATAGGCGAACGAGAGCACCGTGTCCGCAAACCGCAGCGTCGCGCCGTTGTTCACCGTCGCCGTGCCGTAGCCGAGCGCGCCCGGAATCTCCACGGTCGTGAGGCCGCCGTTCAGGACCGTGCCGCCCGTGTGCTTCTTCTGGCGGCTCCGCATGATCAGCTCGCCCGCACCCTCCTTGATGATCTGGGAGGCACTTTCGCGGACGTAGGAGTCGAACGTGACGGTGTGGCCTGCGGTATCGACCGTAAAGGTGTGGCCGTTGAAATTGAATCCCCAGTCGGTATCACTTTGGCCGTCCAGAGCCCCGGCGTCCGTATGAGGTTCGTGGATCGTCAGGTTGTCCGTGGCCGTGAGCCGGGTGTCTTTCGCGAAGTTCCACATGTAATCCCTGCGTAACATGCCGAAACCGCCCGCGCCGACGACAAAGTTCGTGACGTAGCAGGCGATGGCACCGCCGCCAGACGCACTCTTGTAAACGCCGTGCGCCTCGACGATGCCGGTATTGGGCTGCGCGTAGTAGCCGAAGTCGCCACCGCCGCCGGTGCCGTTGAATAAGACATCCCCCGTCGCACCGAGACGTCCGCCGTTCAGCCAAACGACTAAACGCCTGTTGACGGAGACCGAATCGAACATGGCGACCGCGCCCGCATCGATGCGAAGGTCGGGCTGGCCAGCGCTGTACGTCTCCGCAGAAAGCACCTTGCCCGTCACGACCGAGTTCTCGGCAACGACGAACGGCCGACCGGCCGGCTGAAGCGGAATCGTCCAGTCCTCCGTGAACGTGATGACGCCGTTCAGCGTGTGGGAGGGAGGGTTCATGTCCGTCAGGGACGCATCGGCGACTGTCGCCGTCGCGCCGCCCGCGAAGAGCGGCGCCGTTACAGCGTTCTCCACGATGTACGTGCCCGCGAACTGCACGGGGCAGCTGAACGTCACGAGGTCGTCGGAGAGCGTGATGATCTTCGTGACCGACAGAAGATCGGTGCCGCCGACCGTGACGGGCTCGGAGTTCTGGAACACGATGGTGTCCGTGGAAGCGGGGGCCGTCGCCGGAACCGCGCCACCGACAAGCCAGTTGCCGGCAACCGACCAGTCCGCGCCGCTCGCGCCGTTCCACACGTACGCGCCCGCGCCAGCGGAGGTCCTGGAAAGAACGCCATCAACAACGACAAGCGTATCCTCGCCGCAGGAGAACTGCGCGAGGTTGTTGGCGTTCACGCCCGTGAGGAACGCGAACGCGCCAGTGGTGGCGGTCGTCACGTTGACGGTCGCGCCGGATGCGACCTCCACCGCGCCGACCGTCCACGGAATGTTGCCCATGGTGAGCGTCACGCCGTCGCCGAGCGCAAGCGTCCCTTCTCCATCCACCTGGTTGGACATCGTCACGCCGGGCGCGATCTCAAGACGCACGCCGGAGGCGATGGTGACGGGACCCGTGCCGAGCTGTCCGTCCGCCACGAGCCGCACCGTGCCCTCTTCAATCACCGTGCCGCCCGCATACTGTTTCACGAAGCCCGTGTTCCCGCCAAAGGTGTTGCCCATCACGAGCGTGCCGGCGCCCGTCTTGCGAATCGTACAGGTGGAACCTGAGAACCCGGTGCCGTAGGTGACGGTCTTTCCTTCCGGCACGTTGAATGTGATGGTTCTGGTACCATTACAGCTGATGCCCCAGTCGTGCGTGTTGCCGGATCGGTAAACACCAAGCACGTCGAAATCGTCCGTTGCGGTGATCGTGGTATCGACGTCAAAGCGCCAGGTGTAGTCCTGGCAGACGCTGCCAATGCCGCCCGCGCCGACGATAAGATTGGGAATGAACGACTGCGCAGTGGCGTGTTCGCACTTCGCGATGCGCGGCGCCTTGACCGTGCCGATGTTGCCGCTGCGCCCGAAACGCGACGCCGTCGAGCCGCCGGACGGATTCGTGCGCACGACGACTTCCTTCGTGGCCTCAAGCATGCCGTCGATGTCGAGGTCGCCGCGATCCCATCCGTTCGTGGTTGTGGTGAAGCAGGCGTAGCCAGTCTCTTCGACGCGGAGGATGCGGTGGTGGCTGGTCTGCGTACCGGAGAAGTTCTGCCCGCGCACGACGGAGTTGGACGCGACAATCCACGGATAATCGCCCACGTTGTTGACGATCCAGTCCGCAGTGAAGTCGAAAGTGCCGTCGAGGGTGCGCGCGTTCGCGGTGCTGGCGGTCGTGCGCATGAGGTTATCGGGATACGTGGCGGTCGCGCCGCCGGGGAACTTGAGCTCGCCGTTCTTCTCGACGTAGTAGGTGTCCGTGAAGTTGACGGGGCTGTCGAACGTCGCCGTGCCCGCGCCCTGGTTGGCGATCTGGTCAACGGTGAGCGCGTTCGCGCCCGTGAAAGAAACGTCGTCCGGCGAGTCGATGGTGATCTTGCGGACGGTCGTGGCGGCATCGACCGTGATTTCAGCCGCGCCGTTCACGATCAGCTCATCGACGGCGGTGAACGCGCCGGCGGGCGCGGGCGACCAGTTGGCGGCAGTGGAGAGATTGCCGCTCGCGCCGCCGATCCACGTGTAGGCGTTTCCGACATTGGGGCCCGCGATGAACGAGCCGGACTTGTCGTTCGTCAGAAAGTCGCCGCTGACCGTGTCATAGACGCCAAGAACGTCGTCAGAGAGGCGCTTGGCGGGCACAAGGTCGAGGCGGAGCGTGCCGCTGGAATTGCGCAGCTTGAACGAGTAGAGGCGGTAGGACGCCCAGTTGCCAAGACCTTCATCGATGTTTTTGCCGTGAGAACCGAAAATCGCTAGCGCCGAGCCGGCGGTGTAAGAACCGGTGGAGTCGCTCGTGACGCTCGTCACCTCCGTGCGCGTCATGTCGTTCGAGATCATGCAGACGGGCGCGCCGTAATCAGCGACGATTGAGTAGCGCGCATTGGCAGCGAATGCGGTGCCGGACGTGTTCGCCTTGTCGTTGCGATCGAAGCGCACCGTGGCGCTGATCATGAACGCCGTGAACGACAACTTGCCGTCTGCACGCGCGCACCAGAGGTTCTGGTTGCCGCTCACGGTCGTCGGCATCCACGTCATCTCCACCTTGTCGTTGTAGGCGGGCGTGACGCCGGTCTTGATCCGGCATTGTCCGCTCGCCTGGATGTACTCAAGCTGCTGGTACTCCGCCGGCAGCGCCGCACGAGCCGTCGCCGCGCTCGCCGCGGCAACAAGAGCCAGAGCAACAAAACGAGCGAAACTAGAAGTTTTCGCCCCCCCCCTACGGGTGTTGCAGTTAGGTCTTTTCATCGCTTTTTCCTCTTTGTAACTGTTGAAGATTCCTTCTTGACCAATTGAACGGTTGCAATGATACCATAATCTCACCACCCCCGCAAGCCGAAAAGTGTGGCATCACGGATTACAACACGGTGACATAGGGAAAGTTGTACACGGGCGTCAAACCAGTTCGGCCAGGATCGAGTCGCACACCTCTGCGCCGCGCGGGGTGAGGCGATAGACATCCTGAAGGAGGCCTTGTCGCTTGAAGAACTCAAGCGCCTCGCGCCACGCGGGCAGGCGTGGTGCGAGAATCGGCCAGCGTCGGGCGACGCGCTCGAGCGACAACCCCTCGCGCGTGCGGAGGGAGAAGAGAGCGCGCTCGACGGCATCCTCCTCGGGCGTCACCGTGGTCTCCACGCCGCTTGCAGTCCGCACGAGTCCGACACGCCCGTGCGCCCCTTCTCCAAGCCCAACGTAGTCCTCCCCGCGCCAGACGGCGAGGTTGTGCCGGCACTCGAAGCCGGGGCGGGCGTAGTTTGAGATTTCGTAGCGCGCGAGCCCTGCCTCGGCAAGCGCGGCGCGCGCGGTGTCAATCTGGGCGAGAGCCGCATCATCGGAAGGTAGTGCCAGAATTCCACGCCGCACGGCCAGGTCGAGGCGCGTTTTCGGCTCGCGTATGAGCGTATACACGCTGCAATGGTCGAGCCCGAGTGCCGTCGCGCGTGCAAGGGTGGTACGCCAGGATTCTATCGTGGTACCGGGCCATCCCGCGATGAGATCGATACCCGCGTTCGTGAAACCCGCTGCACGAACGGCACGAAACGCTGTCTCCGCCTCAGCGGCGGTGTGGAGCCGCCCCATCGCCTTCAGCACGTCATCGTCAAGGCTCTGCACGCCGAGCGAGATCCGGTTGACGCCGCCATCCTTCAACTGTTCGAGGACGCGCGGCTGCGCATCGAGCGGATGCAGTTCGACCGTAAACTCGCAAGACGAGTCCAGGAATGGCGGTAGCCCCGCGACCGCCGTCCGCGTCCGCAACGCATCAAAGAGAGGCGAGAGATCGCAGAGCGCGGGCGACCCGCCGCCAAAGTAAATCGTTGAGAGGTTGGAGATCGCATCCAGCGCCATGATTTGCTCAGCCATTCGCCCGCAGTATGCACGGCGCGTCTCAGCCGTGGAGCCCGCGCGGGAATGAAGTGCGCAGTAGGCGCACTTAGCCCTGCAGAACGGGAAATGCACGTAAAGATTGTTCATAGATCCATACGCCCCAATGGGCGACGGTTTGGTAGGCGTTGGCGGAACGGATGAGCATTCGCTTCCAGACGGCGGCCCAGGTCACCTCGCTTGTGCAGACAATCCATGCGATCACGCCGGCGACGTTGAAAATCCAGATGAACACGTATGAGAACACATAGCCATACTCCTGAAGGTCAGGCTGTTCCTGTAGAATCGCGCGGAGCGTGAAGCACACATGCAGGGCCAGGGTGAAGCCCACGGCAAAAAGCCAGGCGGCCGGAAGCGGAAATGTCGTTACAAATGCGCGTACGATGAGAGCCACGAGTCCCACCACGGCCGTCCAGAACGGGAAGAAATATGGCGAGAGCGTGATCAGCACGTTGGTCTTCGTAAGTTCAACCGACCCGCCCTTCAGCCCGACCTTAAGGTTCTTGGGGACTGCACCGAAGCAAAGTCCGAAAAGCGCATGTGTGAGTTCGTGTCCCAGCACGTAAAGCCGCATGGGGGCAATCCGGAATATCCACAGGACGAAGAATAGCAGGAACCCGGCCGCCATGGCAAGCGCGCCCGGCGGGAAGAGCGCGTCGCCAGACATGGGCATGAGGCGAAAAGCATCGACGAACACGCGCACGAGCGCCCAGGCGAAAGGCAACGCGGCGAGTCCGCAGAGAAAGCACAGAAATCGGCGCATGAGCTTATACACCGGCTAGTCGTCGAAGATGAACACCAGCTCGCCGGGGTAGACGCGGCGGTTGCGGCGCGCCAGCTTCTCGACGAATCCCCTGTCGGTGGAAAAGCGCCGCTGCTGCTCTTTCAGCTCGGCGATTTCGGCCTTCTTGTCCTCGACCATCTGGAGGAAGCGCGCCTTCTCCCGTGCCAGTCCTTTCATCCGCGTGTAACGCGGGTATGACGCGACTACACCGGCAGCGACTATGCCGATGAACAGCACGATGAACACGAGACGCGAAATTTTGTCAACTAGTTTGCTCATTGAAGTGCGTACATTTTATTATTTTTCAGTCACAGAAGTCAAGCCGATTTGGTATAATTTCCGCCGTGAAAAATCTTTTACAGTTTTTGGCGGCTGGCGGACTGCTCCTGACGGCAGGCTGCTTCAGCCTTGAAACGACGCCGCTGGGCAACGAATCCAGCCAGGCGATTAGACTGCATGGCGACAGCGGACAGGCCTCCGAGCACGTGGTTGTGTCCAACTTCGGCTGGTACTTCTTCAACCGCTGGCCGATAGTATGCGGCAATGCGCACGTGGACCGGAGCCTGCCGTGGCGGTTCTTCCGCAACGACGTGGACGAGAACGTCATCCAGCGCCGTCTCATGGACTACGCAGACGCTCGCGGATGCGACGTGCGAGACCTCCAGATCTTCAACAACGCGGAGGTCCTCATGTCCATCGGCGTAGGAGGCGTGTCATTGCCACTCCCATACGTCGTGTCCTACCGCGAACTGCAGTACTCCTGCTCGCTCGTACGCAGGATGCGCCCGCCCACGGACGCCCGCGCGGCCGGACGCGAGGACATGGACGCGCTCAAGGAGGAGATGCGCAATTTGCTGAACCGAATCCCCGACGGAGGCTCAAAACGATGAAACGGCTAATACCTCTCGCCGTCGCAGTCGCCCTTCTCGCGAGCGGCTGCACGACCGTTCTGAAGTCGAAGGAGTTCGGGAACGTCAAGGTGGACGGCGGCACCACTCCCGTCGCCGCCGTCGAGATCGAAAACTCCGTGTGGCTGCTGTTCAACTTCATCCCCGTAGCGAGCGGCAACCCCGACCACCCCAACAGCTACAGATGCAAGCTGTTCCGCAACACCGTGAACCTCCCTAACAACATGGAGGTTCTCCGCGCCGAAATGGCGAGCGAAGGCGTCAGCGAGGTCGTCAACCTCACTAGCCACTACGCGGACGAAAAATACCTTTTCTTCCTGCTCGCGCGCCGCGCCTGCCACACGAGCGCCGTACTGATTCAGTCCGGCGCAAAAGACAAAGAGCCTGCCCAAAAATGAGAATAGCCAAGTCCGTCCGGGCGCTCACGCCCTACACCCCCGGTGAACAGCCGAAAGACCGCAGCGTCATCAAGCTCAACACCAACGAAAACCCCTACCCGCCCTCGCCGCTCGTGGAGAAGGTCCTCGCGTCCTTCGACCTCGACCGCCTACGCCGCTACCCCGACCCCGTGTTCACTGAACTCCGCGAGAAGATCGCGGAACGTGACGGTACCGTGCCCGCCCGCGTGTTCGTGGGCAACGGCTCGGACGAGGTGCTCACCCTCGCAGCCCGCGCGTTCGTGGACGACGACGAGGCGATCGGCTCGTTCGATCCGAGTTACTCCCTCTACAAGACGCTCGCCGCGATCCGCAACGTCCCCTTCGCGCCCTCGCCCCTCGCGCCCGACTTCACATGGGCACCGCCCGTCACGCGCGCCGGCGACGCGCCCGTGGCGCTCTTCCTCCTCACAAACCCCAACGCGCCAACCTCCGTGCGCTATCCGCGTGAGCAAGTGGCCGCCTTCGCGAAGAACTTCTTAGGAGTTGTGCTCGTGGACGAGGCTTACGCTGACTTCGCGGACGACACGTGCATGCCGCTTGCGGCCGCCGCGGACAACGCGAACGTCGTCGTGATGCGCACGCTCTCGAAGTCGTTCTCGCTCGCCGGCCTTCGCCTCGGATACTGCGTGGGCCCCGAAGACCTCATCGAGGCGCTATACAAGGTGAAGGACTCCTACAACGTGGACGCCCTCGCGCAGGCCGTCGCACTCGCCGCGCTTGCTGACCTTCCGTGGATGCGCCGCAACGCTGCCAAGGTGCAGAAGACGCGTGACGCCACAGCCGACACGCTCCGCGCGCGCGGTTGGGACATGCCGCCCTCGCAGTCGAACTTCCTCTTCGCGAAACCCGCGCACCGCCCCGCCGCCGAAATCTTCGAGGAGCTGCGCCAACGCAACATCTTCGTGCGCTACTTCCCTGGCCCGCGCACGGGAGACCGCCTGCGCATTTCCGTTGGCACCGACGCCGACATGGACACGCTTCTCGACGTCCTCGCAGAACTCGACCGTCCTCTGGCGTAGTTTGCAAGAACGGCAGCGACCATTTCCTGACAACGAATGAAACCCAAAGTCCATAAGCCAGTGTGCCATGTCGTCGCGGGGCCGAACGGCTCCGGGAAGTCCACGTTCGCGCTTCGGTACCTGCCGGACTTCGCGGGCTCCGTCGAGTACGTCAATCCCGACCTGATGGCGCAGGGGATGTCGCCCACGGACATCCGCCTCTCCGCGATCAAGGCGGGGAAGCTCACGCTGGAGCGGATCGCGCAGCTCATCTCCGAACGCGCCTCCTTTGGGTTCGAGACCACGCTCTCCGGCCGCGGACACCTCCGGTTGCTCTCGGAGGCGAAGGCCGCCGGATACCAGATCGCGATCTACTATCTCTGGATGCCGGAACCGGCCGCGCTGCCGCTCCGCATCGGACACCGCGTGCTCGCCGGCGGACACGACGTGCCGACGGACGACGTCATGCGGCGTTACGCGCGCTCGCGCGCGAACGTAAAGGAATACGCCGCGCTTGCGGACACCCTGCTCGTCTTCGACGCCGTCCCCACCACGCAGCGCCTCATCTACCGGCGCAACGGCGAGGAGACCCCCATCGACCGCAAACTTGCCGATGCCATGAGAAAGGACCTTGGAATATGACCCTCGACCGGAAGGACTGGCCCGAGGACGCCAGAAACGCGCAGGACGCCTTCGACGAGGCGTCGTGGGACGCGGTGGAGGCCTACCGCGATACGGGCGAGATGGTGCCGGGCATGAAGGACGGCAAGCTCCACCTCTACACCGTCGACGAGGCGCTGCGCCTCCGTCCCGACTACGAGATGCGCAAGAAGGATGTCGGCGAATGGCGCCGCCGCAACCTCATCGCGCAGTTCAAGGCCGCCGGCATCGAGCTGACGCCCGATGTCTGGGAACGCCTCGCCGCCGACCGCCGCCAGGCCCTCGAGGACGACCTCGCCTGGATCCACCCGTGACCCGATGAAAGCCCTTCTTGACAGACTTCACGCGCGCATGGGCGACTTCTGGTGGTATTCGCTCATGCTTTTCTGCGCGTGCCGCGTAGCCGACCTCCTCAACGCCTTCGTAGGCCTCTGGCTCGTGCCGAAGTACGTTGATCCCTCCGAACTCGGCGCGGTCACGCCACTCGGGAACTTCGCGGGACTTCTCGCCCTTCCCGTCGCCGTATTCGCAAATACCTTTCGCAACGAGGTGTCGCGACTTTCCATTAATCAGGAATTCGGAAAGCTCAAAACATTGATGCGCTCCGTGTTTATCGCGGCTGGCGTCTTTCTCTTTGTCGCAATCATCGTCGCGCGATTCACGTTGCCCATGTTCCTCGAACGTATCCGCATCGTCGAGGGGTCGCTTGGATTGATCATCATCGCGACGTCGTTCATCACGGCGGTTGCCCCAGTCTTCACGAACACGATCCAGGCGCTCAAGAAGTTCAAGGCGAACGCGGTGATGAACCTCCTCGGCGCACCGCTCCGCCTTCTGACGATGCTCGTCGCGATGCCGTTCCGCCCACTTGCGGGCTACTTCGTGGGACAGGGCGCGTCGCCCGCGTTCAACATCGTCGCGTCGGTGTTCAGCCTGCGGAAGGAGCTCTCCGTTCCCGCCGAACCATACTGGAACCGCGAAGTCGTCAGGAAGTTCTCAAAGCTTCTGTTAATATTCCTCATAAGCGGCGTGGCCAGCAGCGTCTGCATCTTCATTGAATCAACCATCCTGCGACAACGGCTTCCCGACCTTGATTCAGCTGGCTACTATATGGCCACGCGCTTCTCGGACATTTCGAGCTTTCTCTTCAACACGCTCGTATTCACGATCTTCCCCTTCACGGCCGCACTCGCGGCGAAAGGTCAGGACACGCGCCCTTTGATCTTAAAGGCCGCCGCCGCAACGATTGGCTTTAGTTTTCTCGTCGCACTCCCGTTCCTCTTCTTCGGCGGCACGATCCTCTCCCTGCTTCCGCACGGCGAGAAGTACATGGCGTATGGGTGGGCGATTCCGTGGCAAATCGGTGTCAGTACCCTCGGCGCGCTGATTGGCCTCTACGTGACCGCGGAGATTTCCGCCAACCGCTTTAGGTTCATGCTGTGGATGGTTCCGCTTGACGCCATCTACCCCGTGCTTCTGCTTTTCATAACCGGCCACGGTTATTTCACCGGCGTCATCCCCGCCTCGTGGACAGAGTTCCTCACCGATCACAACATTACATCCCTCGACACGATGCTCTGGTGGATGACGGGCTTCAACGC
>CAMKJU010000138.1 GCA_946413265.1 uncultured Lentisphaerota bacterium | reverse complement strand
TAGTTGTTTCCAAACATCAGAAGGCTCTGCGGTGAATTACGCAGATGCGCCCGAAAAACACAGACGCACGATTTTCCAGCCCGCAGAGGCCCGAAATGTGGTAAAATAATGCCGCTTTCAAGCACGTGGCGTGTAACCTTTTGGAGATTCGCGTGTAGACAAGGCAGAAACCCTTTAAGGAGAAAAGATCATGGCTCTCGACATCAACGGATACAACGCCACGTTCAAGGCGTTTGCGGACTTCGCGGCGAACCACATCGCCGCCAACGACGGCAAGACCATCGCCAACGCGACCGTCCAGCAGCCGCTTGGCGGACGCAAGACCGTCTCGGTTGACGTGACCGACAAGGACTACGTCCACAACTGGACGCGCGGCGTCGAGCAGTGGACGGTCAATGACCGCACGCGCGCGCTGTTCAAGAAGGCGGTCGCCGACATGTTCGGCGGCGAGGCGAACATCCCCGATTCGGTGAAGGATGCGATGCTGCTCGCGGACTACAACCAGGGCAAGCCGCTCACCGCGCGCCGCATCCTGGCCGTGAAGGTGGCGATCGACGTGGACGGAACGGCGAAGGAGCGCGCGGCGAAGCTCAAGCTCGAGACGTTCCAGTCGAAAGAGATAGAAGACGCCGCGCTCGCAATGGGCTTCAAAAAGTCGGAGCTGCCGAATCTCGCCCGCGCCGTGCACTTGTACGCCAAGGCGACCGGCAGGAAAGAGATGGACGCCCTGAAGGAGGTCGCGACGCCGGGGACCGACGCGAACCGCCTCATGAACTACGGCGGGCGCTTCATGGAGAACGCCGACAACTTCTGCAATGGCCTTCGCCTCATCAGGTCTTTCGCCGAATGGTACAAGGACCTCAAGGCCGGGAACGCGGCCTTGGAGAAGAAGAACTACGCGGCCGCGAACACGCCGTCGAAGCTCAATGCGTCCATCGGCATTTTCACGACCGACTGCTCCAAGGGACTGGAGAAGTTCGTCTTCGAGGCGTTCGCCTGCGATCCGTCCGTCAACCTCGCCGAGACGGACACGGAGAAGCTCTTTGGTTTCGAGAACAACGCCGCGTGCCGTTTCTTCGGTCGCGGTTTCGGCAACTCCTGCACAAGCACGATCGCCAACATCCCGCCTGAAAAGCGCAACGTGGTCTATGCCTCGTTCGACCTCTTCTGCCGCCTGGCGGCCAATTCCGAGGAGATCCAGGACCGCCATAGCCTCCAGCTTACCTTGCCCGAACGCCCGGCATTCCTCGCCCGCGTCGTGAAGAACCTCGACAAACTCGAGGCGCTGCTGGCCAAGGGACAGCTCACCGCGAAGAACTTCATCAAGACCGCCTTCCCCGACATGCGCGACAAGACGGGCTACGACCTCACTGCGATCCGCAGGCACAACGCGGCGGTCAGCGCCGCCCTGGACGAGAAATACGAGGATATCGAGGGCCCCATCCACCTGATGATGGAGGAGACGGGATGCACCTACGACGAGGCGGGCAAGGCGCTGCGCGGCACGGGTCCCATGCCGGAGCGGCCCCGGTACGCGTCAACCGGACAGCTCGGACTGGCGACGTTCGACGGTACGACGAAGGGCGGACGCGAGGCGATCGAGGGCGATCTGTACCGTCCCCAGAACTATTCGCTCATCAGCGACGGCAAGGATCTGCTTCCGCAGGACGGCAGCGGCTTCGGGTTCAAGTTCCCGGGCGAGGAGCGCTTCATCACGAACCAGAACCCGCAGCTGCGCCCCAACATCACGAAAGTGGGCGACAAGGTCGAGGAGATGTGCGGCAAGGTCCACGCCAAGCAGGCCAACTCGGTCATGATGATGCTCTCGCAGTCCGGACTCGGGCCGCTCAACCGCGGCCTCAAGGCATACGGCGTCAACTCCAGGGAGCACGCGGCGGTCGAATACACGCTCTCCAAGGACGATGCGACCGGCGCCGTCACGATCAAGTACGAGAGCCCCAAGGCGCTGCCGTTCAGGTTCGAGTGGACCGCGACGGTGGACGTGGACGGAAACGTGTCGGCGACGCCGCTCAAGTTCGAGAAGCCCAGCGACGTCACGCGCAACGAGGCGAAGAAGCTCGTCGCCGACGCCGCCAAGGCGATGGGGATCGTACTCGACAAGGCGAAGACCGCCAAGGCCGTCGCCTTCGTGCAGGAGTTCGGAAAAGACATGTATGCGCAGAACCGCGCGGTTTTCGCCAAGTTCGTCGTCCAGATGAAGCTCACCGACGCCGCTGCCGCGCAGGACCGCCTCCACGCCGAGGACATGTCCAATTCCATCCGCAAGTGGCGCGACGTCCAGGCGGGCGACGGGCAGCTGAAGGAGCTCGAGAACGTCATCAAGGACTACGCCAATGACGACGTCACCGTCGCGCTCGGCAACCACGCCAAATTCGACAAGAACGACCCCGACATCTACACGCAGATCAGGACGGACGGCAACAGGGGGCGCTACGTCATCAACGGCCAGACGATCCCGCATCCCGACCCGTACGACAACGGCGACAGCCTCGTGGCGGCCATCAAGCAGGCGCTCCCCGTCAAAAAGGCGCACAAGATCGCCACCATTCTCATGCACCAGGAGACGCTCTGGCACGTGAAGATCCCGCAGATGAAAGGATCGTTCGAATTCCGCACCGGAGACAAGAAGTCCGTGTCGGTCGGCGAGATCCCCGGAGCGGACAAGCTCTTCAACAGCAACTCCGCGGGCGGGTTCTACATGGTGAGCATCGACAAGCCCGGCACAAAGGAATACAGGCTTGACGTATCGCCGGACGGCAACTCGGCGAAGATCACCACCACCTACAAGGGAACGATGCTCTCCGGCTACGGCGTCGACGCGCTGACGAGCATCGGCACGTACACCATCGTCGAGGAGATGACGCTCGACTTCAGACCGGAGGTCCCGGTCGTCGCCGACGTCAAGCTCTCGCAGACGTTCTCGGCGTAGGCTCAAGAATCCAAGAAAGGAATGACATGAACATGGACGCAAAGGAACTCATCGCCGACATTGCCAAGCGCATCGGCCTCGAATACGACGGAGGCGACACCTTCTCGTTCGAGGCGGACGGACTGGTCGTGGCGATCAGCAGCCTGCCCGAACTCGACGCGGTCGCGCTGACGGGCGATGTCGGCGAACCGCCGCCGGAACGCCTGGAGGGGCTCTACAAGACGCTTCTCGGCGCAAACCACTTCTTCGGCGGAACGGCCGGCGCGACGATCTCGCTCGATCCCGACAACGGGCGCATCGCGCTCTGCCGGGCCCTGCCGCTCGTGACGCTCGACGGCGAGAAGTTCTACGCGGAGGTGGAGCGCTTCGTGAACACGGCGGAGACGTGGGCGAAGGTCGTCGCCGACTACCGCGGCGCGGCGGCAGAGGCGCCGGACGAGGGCGCCGCCGAGGAACGTCCCGCGTTGTTCGGCGCCGGCGGCTTCATGCAGGTGTAATCCTTCCACCTTGCCAAACGAGAAGAGGGCGAACATGACATTTGACGGGATTCTCGAAGCGCTGGGCGGAAGGCTCGGGGTGGAGATCGAAAATGCGGGCGGCGCGTCGGCCGTCGAGATCGATGGCACCGTCGTCGTGCTGCAGGACGCGGGGGAGCTTCTGCTCCTCCGCGCCGAGATCGGCGAACTGCCGGACGAGGGGAGGGACGCGCTCGTCGCGTCTGCCATGAAGGCGAACTTCCTCTATCAGGGGACGGGCGGCTCCACGCTCGCGCTCGACCCGGACTCCGGCCGGCTCGTCATCCAGAAGTACAACTGGCTGGAGCGTCTCGACCCGGAATCGGCCTTCGACATGCTCGAGCGCTTCGCGGACACGGTGGCCGCCTGGCAGCGCATCGTCGCCGACTACCGTCCCGTCGCTGAAACCACCTTCCCGGAATCGTCACCCCTCGGCGCCGAGCCGTTCATGCAGGTGTGATTTCAGTTTCATCTCTTATGCGGTTGTAACCTTTCGGCGCAGGAAGTGTAAACAGGACAAAGAATTTCAACAACAAAAGGAGCAACAACAATGGCAAACGTCAACTTCTCGCTCGCGCATTTCAATGCCATCGCGGCCGGACACTACAACGCCGGCGACGTCGTCATCAGGACCGACCAACAGGGCAACGCCGTTCTCGACAAGGTCAACAACCATGTCACGAAGACGCACCTCAACAACGTCACGCTCTCGGCCGAGGAGGTGATCAGCGTCAAGGAGTCGTTCCTCGACGCGCTCGCGCGCGGCGGCGTGAAGGACGGCAAGCTCGCCGAGATCCGCGCGAAGCTCGGCCTGCCGGCCGAGATGTCCGCATCGGACGACCTGGCCGCGCAGGCGAACGTCATGGAAAGGCGCTTCAAGCCGCTCACCCGCGCCGAGGTGCGCGAGATCCTCGACGACTACGCCAACGGCGGCCGCGGCTTCGGCAAGGCCCAGGAGGAGATCGGCATCTCCTACGCGAACTACATGGCCGGCCAGGCGACGCGCAACATGTCCGACAAGGACCGCGCGAAGCAGGCGCGCGTGAACACCGCCAACGCCCTCAATCACGAGGTGAAGCACGACCCGACGCTCCTCCAGCGCGTCGCGCTCGTCTCCTGCAACAGCACGATCAGGCAGCTCGACGCCGAGCGCAACAAGGCGATCACGGGCGCGAACGCCGCCGCCGACCGCCAGCTGCAGACCGCCGGCCTCGGCGGGCAGTTCGCCGCCTACTTCAAGGAGGCACTCAAGATGCTGTCGGACGGCGTGCGCGAGTCGGGCACGTTCCTCCTTTTCGGCGAAACGGCCAAGCTCGTGAAGGAGAACGACGGCAAGATTTCGGTCGTTCTCGGCGAGGGCGCCGTCGCGACGAAGGTCCGCCTCGACGCGGACGCGAACCGCCTTGTCGGCCATCTCGCCGTCAAAGCGCTCAACGACATCGACCTGCTGGGCAAGAACACGTTCGGCACGATCCTCGACGCGGTGTACGACCATGACCTGGACGGCGTCTTGACGGCGGAGGACCGCACGAGCCTCACGCGCAAGTTCGCCGCGAGCGTCCTCGCCTACAAGGCCGAGGACGTGGACGCCGACGCGCTCGTGAACGGCGCCTACAACACGGGCCTTCTCGTGGAGACGGCCCAGGCGGCGCTCGACGGCAAGGTGACGACCCTGGCCAAGCTCCAGGAATACCACGACAAGATCAAGCGCGACAACGCCGGACTCGACGATGACATGAAGCGGATGCTCGCGGACGTGGCGAACATGCCGCTCGAGAAGCCCCGTAACAACTCCGAGATGATCGTGCATGCGCCGATCGCCGGCGACGTGCAGCAGATCGCGGACGCGGTGGCCGCCGGGCCTGTCGCCGCGCCGCAGCCCGTCCCCGCCGGGCAGCAGCCCGTCCCCGCCGAGCCGCGTCCCGTCACGGCGCAGACCGTGAAGGACTTCGTCGCCGACCTCGTCTTCTCCGACGACACGATGGTCGCGGACGTCGTCGTGAACCGCCCCGGCGAGCTCATGCGCAAGTTCCTCACGGACCCGAAGCGCATCGACGTGTTCACGGCCATCGTGAAGGATCCGGCGCTCTTGGGCGGCGCCACCGCGCCGGATGTCGTGCAGACGCTGAAGGACGGCTTCGCGAAGATGTCCGCCGCGCTCGACGGCGCGTGGGGCGCCGCCCATCCGGGCGAGACGCTTGCGCAGGCCGCCGCGAAGGAGGACTTCGCCGCGCGCTTCGTCGCGTTTCTGAAGAGCCCCAAGGAGCTCCCCGGCAAGACGCTCGCCGCGTTCGACAACATCCTCCAGTCGATGTCCAACGCCGGCTGCGAGCAGATACAGGTCTTCATCAACAAGGTCTTCGGCATCGACCCGACGAAGGCCAACGCCATCGGCGCGCTCACGAACGAGCCCTACAAGAACAAGACGGCCGCCGAGATCAAGGCCGAGCTCACGGCCAAGTCGCTCAACGAGATCCTCGACGCGTCCTCCAACTCCGACGCGCCGGGGCAGGTGGGCTTCTTCAAGCAGGTCGTCTCCTCCTACTTCACGACGCTCGCCAAGAGCGACAAGCGCTCGTGCTTCGCCGCGTCGATGCGCTACGCGGACGCGTTCGACTTCGCCGGGCTCGAGGGCGAGGCGCGCGAGAGCGCGAAGAAGGCGGCGGTGAACAAGTTCGCCGGCGCGATCCTCAAGGGCACGAGCCCGCTGCTGCAGAAGATGATGCAGGGCCTCCCGAAGGAGATCATGGGCGGGTTCGCCGACGCGCTCGCGGACATGAAGGCCAACCTCGCGCCCATCCCGCGCAAGGTCGTGCAGGCGCACCTGGCGAAGCTCGTCAAGGACTCCGGCGGCAAGATACACGCGATCGAACTCGTCAAGTCGCTCGGCGCGGCCTCCGTCGGCGAGGCGTTCCTCTGCAAGTTCACTGTCGTGGAGCGCAGGCAGAAGTTCAAGTACGAAAACAACAAAACAAAGCTCCTCACGGACGATCAGGGCAACCCGATCATGGAGGATGTGGAAACGGACGTGCAGTGCGTCGTCAAGATCATGCGCCACGACGCGGAGCAGCGCGTCGAGCGCGAGGCCCGCATCTTCACCGAGGCCGCCGCCAAGATCCCCGGCATGGCGAAGACCTGGGAGGGACAGCTCAAGCAGTACATGAAGGAGTTCGACTTCCGCATCGAGGCGGAAAACGTCAAGGAGGGATTCAAGCTCTACGGCATCGCCGACGGCGAGAACCCGGCGCTCGGGGAGATCGCGGAACAGGTGTCCTCGATGAAGCTCTCGCCCCTCGCCCCGACGCAGAAGAACGTCATGGTCGCCGAAGTCGCCATCGGCCAGACGGTGGACTCCTACTTCAAGACGAACACGGACCAGATCCGCAACGCCGTCGGCCACGTCTTCCAGACCGATCCCTCCACCGGGCGCATCCTCTGGCAGGACGGTCCCGCCGACCCGAAGACCGGCGCCCCCACGAAGGTCCCGGTCGTGAAGCCGAACTTCGTCGCCACCGCTCCGTCCAACATCCAGCAGTGGGTCGCCTCCAACTACGAAGACCTGCGCACCGCGCAGGACAAGATTCTCCAGGCCACGAAGGCGTGGTTCCACGAGGCGCTCCTCGGATCTGGCAAGTTCCACGGCGACGCGCACAGCGGCAACCTGATGGTCGCCTTCCAGAAAGTCACCTTCATCGACTTCGGCAACCTCTACAAGCTCGAGACGCACTACGAGACCGGCCCGAACGGCGAGCCGGTGATGGAGGACTACGATATCAAGAACGAGGACGGCGAAGTGATCGGGCGCGGGAAGCGCAAGAAGGTCGCGCTCGACGAGCGCTGCGAGCTGCTGCGCCTCATCCTCGGCGCGACGCTGCGCAACAAAGACTTCTTCCTCGCGGGATTCGAGCGGCTGCTCTCGCCCGAGGGCAAGCTGGCGCTCGCCGCCAACCGCGAAAAGGCCGTCGCCATCCTCGACGCCGTCCTCGCGAAGGGCAAGTTCTCCTACGACGTCGCCTACCGTCTCCAGGCCGCCGCCGCCGAGCTGCAGAAGCTCGGCCTCGAGCTGCCGCCGCAGGTCAACTGCTTCATCCAGTCGATGGTGCGCCTCCAGAACACCGTTTCGGAGATGAACACGATCATGAACCAGGCCAAGGCGCTCCTGGACGCCACGACAGGCCTCGTGAAGCCGCCCGCCGGCCCGCGCGACGAGCTGGACTTCATCGGCCCCCTCCTGGACTTCAAGTTCTCGGAGGCCGGCCACAAGATGGTCCGCAACCGGGGCGACTACGTCATGCGCGGCGCCGAGAAGATCACCGCCTTCCAGAAGCGCCTCTTCAGCGCCGAGCTTGGCGGACAAAACACAAGCAACATCCCGGCCCTGAAGGAGGGCGGCGAATACTTCGAGAAGTGCCGCACGCGCCTCGCCGAGGCCGCCAATCCCGTCGACGAGGCCCGCCGGCTCGTCGATCTGCTCCGTCCCTACGCCAACCCCGAGAACGACACGGATCCCTGCAACGGCAACATCACCAACGCAACGCTCAACGTCGACGAGTTCGAGCGGGCGCTTGCCGCCGCCCAGACGCCGGAGGCGAAGGCCGCGGCGATCCGGACGTTCGCGGATGAGCACTGCAAGATCGTCGCCGCGTTCCTAAGCACCATCAAGAACGCGGAGCGGGCGCTGGCGGACTTCCCGATCCTGCCGCCGAACTCCTTCGCGAGCGCGGTGATGGGCGTGCTCTTCGGCGGCGCCGACGCCGTCGCGAACATGATCGACAAGAACTTCACGGCGGCGGAGCGCACCTCGCTCATGTTCAGCGTGAAGGCCAAGTCCGTCTCCGAGCTGCACCTCGGCTGGTTCGCCGGGCAGGAGACGATCATCAACGCCATCATCGAGGACTCGCAGTCGATGGGCGGAGACACCTCCTACAAGGTCGACATCGGCGTGTAGGGTGTAACCTTTCGCCGGATGTCGCGTAAACAGGGCGACAAAGGAATGCAACGGCGTCCGGCGGGCGCGAAAAAGAAAGGAACAGACCAATGGCACAACCAATCGACATCAGCGGCTACAACAAGGTATTTCGCTCATTCGTGACGTTTGCGGAGGGCGCCCTGCACACGGAGAAAGGTGCCAAGAGCATCGCGAACGTCACGATCCTCGGCGGGCGCACGGTCTCGGTTGCCGCGACCGACGCCGACAAGACGGGCTTCTCCGGCGGCTTCCACCGCACGCATGCCGCCGAGCAGGCGAACGACGCGACGCGCAACCTCTTCATCCAGAGCGTCATCGCGATGTTCGGCGGCGAGAAGAACATCCCGAAGACCGTCATGAAGGCCCTCAAGACCGAGGACTACTACTGCGGCAAGCCCCTCACCGCGCGCCGTATCCTGGCCGTGAGCAAGGCGATCGACCAGACGGGCATCCTCATCGACCGGGCCAAGGCGGCCATGAAGACCGCGTCGATGGACCTTTACGCCAAGGCGTTCGCGGAGAACAAGGAGCTGATGGCCCAGGCGAAGAAGCTCGGCTTCACGGCGGGAGAGACGCCGAAGCTCGCGAAGGCCGTGCTCTTCGCCTCCAAGGCGCTCGGAATCTCCGAGACGGACGCCTTGGAGAAGATCGGCACGCCGGGGTCCAAGGAGAACCGCCTCTACGAATATGGCGGACGCTTCCTCAAGAGCGCGACCAATTTCCAGCATGGACTTCGGCTTCTCGATGAGTTCAAGGCGTGGTACGACAGGGGAAAAGCTTGGTACTTCAATCACAAGGCCGGCCTCGAAATCGACTTCTCGTCGGCTGACACGGTGACGAAGCTCAACGGCGGCGTGACGATGTTCGACAGCAAGTTTTCGGAGCTCGGCTTGGAGGCGATGATCTTCGAGGAACTCGCCAGCGATGGGCGGTATTCGCTTTCTTCCGGAACGCCCGAGGAGCTGTTCGGCTTCGCGAACAACCCCGCGTCCCGCTTCTTCGGGCGCGAATTCCACAAAACCGCATTCGGGACGATGGCGAACATCCCTCCGCAGAAGCGCTACGTCGTTTTCGCCGCGTTTGACGCCTTCGCGCTGATGGCCGGCGACAGGGCGAGTGCGCGGGACATGCTGCACATGCCGGCCGAGAAGTTCAAGATCCGCAACAACAGCATCCACATCGCCCGCATCCTCAAGAACTTCGACGCGATCAAGGCGCTGGTCGACGCCGGTCGGCTCACGGCGAAGGATGTGGTGAAGATCTGCTATCCCGAGATCAAAAAGCCCGGCAAGAACATGCTCAAGGCGTTGAACGACTTCACCAACTTCGTCGAAGACGAGATCGAGCGTGAATTAGGTTTCGATAAGGTCATTCCCGTCCGCGCCGTCATGCAGAACACGGGCTGCACGCTTTCGGAGGCGATCGCCGCCTACAGGGAAAAGCGCACGCTGCCGTTTGCGCCTTATGTGACCGGCTATTCGTTCGCGCTTAACGAATACAACAAAGGCGGACGCGCGCAGGTGATCAACGACCTCACGCGCGGCTACAACTACAGCACGTGCGACGCAAACGGCGAGGCACTCCAGGATCAGACGCTTCTCGGTAAGGAGGACTTCCACTACGGCGTCGCGTTCGGCGACGGCACGGCGTTCAAGGTCTCGGGAGACAAGAACCTCAAGGGCAACGCGGACAAGGTTGTGGACAAGATCGTCAAACTCTGCGGCCAGGCGCACGTGAAGCAGGCGAACGTCGTCCTCTACAACCTCACGCAGTCCGCGAACGTCCAGCTCAACCGCGGGCTCCTCGCGCACGGCATCCACTCGGTCGAGCACGCCGTCGTCAACTACGAGGTGACGCGCGACGACAAGACCGGCGCGGTGACGATCCGGACGTACAGCCCCGAGGCGCTTCCCGTCAAATTCGAGTGGAAGACCACGGTCGACGTGAATGGCAACTGCGTCTCCACCCCGATGACGGTCGAGGCGAAATAGCGGAAGATCGTCTGACGGCAGACTGTAACCTTCCGGCGTCGGAAGTGTATACAGGTCGAAAACAGCTACAGGCAACCACAAAAGAACAGGAGAAACAACATGAATTTCAATCCCACG
>CAMKJU010000137.1 GCA_946413265.1 uncultured Lentisphaerota bacterium | reverse complement strand
TGGTGGAGTAACTTCATGCCATGGCTCATACTCGTCCAGGTAAAAGGCGCGATGGCCCACCCGGTTTACCAGGTGGTAGCATCTGTCCGTTTGAAAGTTCCTTGGGCGTCGCATGGCAGACAGTTTACCAAAAATTCAGTCACTCCACCAATCGTGTCTGACCCTCGCGCCCCCTTCTGCGCTTGGCACGGGTCGGTCTGGGCGTGCCCGCACCCCGCCGCGCCGATCATGACGATGCCGTCCAGGCCCAGCCGATTCGCCTCGTGCAGCGCCCGCGCGCGGCAGCCATCCCTTCTCGGTCACGCTGCCGCCGTAGATGTGGAACCCGCTGATGCCCACGCGCTTCAGTCCCTCCAGGTCGCTCGTGATCGCGGCATCCGGAGCCGTCGCGTCGAACCACCACCACACCTACGGCCGGTTTGCCTTCGGCGGGTCGAGGAAACCTTGCTCCAGTGGCAACTCGACTTCAAGAAGCACACGATCGATCCAGATGAAGCTATCGCCGGAGGTCCCGGGACGGAACATCGGACCCGTGAACTTCACGGACACCCACAGTTCGAGTTCCTTGCCGCTCAGATCCGGGAAGTTGCCCGTCTTCAGCTGCGTGGTCCACGCGCGCGTGAGCCACAGGTAGGCGTTGTCGTTGAACTTCGCCTTGCAGAGGCGGTACCAATGGTAGCCGTCGCCCGCCACCTTCTTGAACGAGCCGCTGCCGCACGACTTCTTCGTCTGCTGGTCGTACACGCCGCCGGAGAACGGCAGCTGGAAGTAGTGGCTCTTGTCCGCCGCCGTGCGCATCGCCCGCCCAACCGGGCTCTCGGGATCGTCCACGAGCGCTTCGTTCTTCCCGTGGCTCGAAAGGAGCTGCGCGGGGAAGTCGTAGAAGCTCCTGTCGCGGAACCGCTCGGGCACGGGGAAGGCGTCGGGCGGGGCCAGCATGCCCGCCAGGAAGTCATGTTCCTTCTTGACGAGGTCCTTCGCCTTCGGGTACGGCGCGATCCACTTCGGCCAGTCGTCGCGCAGCCGCGCCTTGGCGGCGTCAAGTCCGGGGACCTTCCTCTCCTCCGCACACGCGCCACCCGGCGCGTGGAACATGACGGACCGCGACCGCAGGCAGGCCAGGCGATCGAGACCGAGACGCGCGTGGCGCACACGCGCCAGAAGCTTCGCGTCACCGGCAACGGACTCTTCTGCCGCGTCGAGCATGCGGTTGCAGGCTGCAACGTCCTCGTCGGAGATGTACTTGAACGCGGAGAGTTGCGGGAACCAGCTCACGAACGCGTGTTTCTCGCGGCGGATCTTGTCGAGGTAGCGGCGATAGGCGAGGACATGCTCGCCTGCCGGTCCGTAGTATTCGCGCATGAAGCGTTCGATCAGGGCGTTGCAGTCGAGATCGGGATTCTCCATCAGCTTCGTTTCGAGGAAGAACTTCAGCTCCCACATATCTGCCTTGTAGGGATGTTCGTGTTCCCAGAAGATGCCCGACACGTTGCAGGCGCGGTAGTGACGGAAGAGGTCGCCGTAGTGGAACTCGCTCGGGAACGGCAGTCCGGTGAGTCCCTTCGAGAAGGTGATCGCGTAATCCCACACGAACAGATGCTTCGTCACCTTGCTCCACGCCATCACGCAGTCATAGTACGCGCGGTTGTCCGGCTCCGCGATGGACGAGGCCTGGTTGGATCCCGTGTCGCAGAGACGCACGATCACGTTGTCCGCCGCGCGCACGCCCCCCTTGGGAACCGGCTGCGTGTACTGGTAGGCCCACGTGCAGAGCAGCACGTCGGGATGTTTCTTCGCCACCTCGGCCGCGAGCGCGTTCACGAAGTTGAGGTTGACGCCCGAGAGGCCGTATTTCTCCGCCGCCGCGTTGCAGCGGTCGCACTGGCAGTACGCCTGGTTGTCGTTGTGCGAGATGTCGTAGATGCGCGGCGGCTCCACGCCGTTCTTCAGGGCCCGCGCGTTCCCCTTCTCGATGTTCTCGAGGAGGCGCTTGAGCACCTCGTCCTTCACCTCGGGGTTCGTCAGGCAGAGCTGGCCGTTCCGCTGTCCGCCCACGCGCCGTCCCTTGCGCAGCGAGAACCATTCGGGATGGTCCTTCATGTGCTTGTCGGCGTTGAGGTAGCAATCGAACGTGTGGCAGAAGGTCGGCGGGCCGAAGCAGTACGCGCCGCCGAGGTCCGCGCCGCCGTGTGCGTTCATGCGCACGCAACGCTCGAAGCGCGCGGACTTCGGGCCCTGTTGAGAACGGTAGATGTCACGATACGCAAATACGGGCCGCCCCTGCAGATCGAGCGGCGGCAGGTCGAGCGGCCCCGGCGGCGGCACGTCCTCCTCAAACTCGCTCCACCACCGTACGCCGCAGCAGTCCTCAAGAAAATGGTACACGGCAAAGAGCGCCCCGCGCGGACCGCCGCCGTTCAGCAGCACTTCGTTGCCGAACGAGCGCACGACCCACTTCTCGGGCGGCAGTTGCGCGGAAAGCAGGCCCTCGCGCCGTGCGAGAGCCGTATCGCCCACGCGGAAAACTACGCCGTCCTTCCCGCCAATGCGCACCGTTCCCGCCACACGCTTTCCAAGGTAAGCGGAAAGTTCCCGGATGGCCGTCTGCTCGTGCGGCTTCGGCACGTCCGGCCCCGACACCTCGTATGGCACCGCGAACGTCGCGCCGCCGGGAAGCGTCAGCGTCTTCGTGGCGTTCGCCGCAGCTACGGCGGCGGATGCCGCGATTGTGAACGCGGCAACCATCGTCGATATCCCTGCGCGTGACGCGTGCATGGTTCTACAACTTCGCGATTTCCTCGACGGTGAGGCCGGTCGCAGTTGCAATTTGCTCAACGGCAAGATTCATGGCCTTCAGGTTGCGGGCGGTTTGGAACTTGTCTTGCCGCAACTTCTCCGTTGCCGCATCGGCTCGCGCCTTTTCCGCGTCAGCCCGCGCCGTCGCCGCATCGAGTTCTGCGTGGGCTTCATCCAGTTTTGCGTGGGCTTCATCCAGTTTTGCGTGGGCTTCATCCAGTTTTGCGTGGGTTTCATCCAGTTTTGCGTGGGCTTCATCCAGTTTTGCGTGGGTTTCATCCAGTTCGGCGCGAGCCGCGTCGCGCTCGTCCATCAGTGCCTTGTCTCGGCGAACCTGGTCCCAGTACCTGTCGTAGTCAAGCATCTCAGCCTCGCTGTACGCCGACTCCTCGAGTATCTCAAGAGCCTGACTCGTCTGCGGGTTGTCCAGAAGCTCGGCCGGAGCGCA
This sequence comes from uncultured Lentisphaerota bacterium, assembly GCA_946413265.1. Taxonomy (GTDB): domain Bacteria; phylum Verrucomicrobiota; class Kiritimatiellia; order RFP12; family UBA1067; genus RUG572. Next base: position 7,452 of record CAMKJU010000137.1, on the reverse strand, counting down.
TCTCGATTTCTCGTCAATCTCAGTCAGAAAGCGAAGCCACAACACCTGCATCTTCTTCTCGGTGAGGTTCTTCGCCTTGAACTTCGGCAACTCGATGAATACGAGATGCAGACCTTCGAGGACTTTCCCGCTGTCTTCGGCGTGAACCATTCTGTAGTAGTGGTAGTACCCGTCCATGCCCGGCTCGAAAATCTTGTTGACGAAGTTGAGCGCATAGACTGGCTGGAGCAGATTGTACTGTTCTGACTTATCAAGCTGCCTAACATACGCCTTGGATGCGTTGAAAAGGACGCGCTCGCGGAAATCAGCCGTCCAGTTCATCTGCATCTCGACGATGAACTTGCGCCCGCCAGTCTCTTCGCAGCGTACATCGACTATCGTGTTCTTGCTCGTCGGGGTGCGTGGCACAAGTTCCGAAGGCAGATACTCGATAGACTCGACCTGCTTACCCTCGTCAAGTGGCAACAAGGCGTTGAGGAGGCTTATGACGAGATTCTTGTGCTCGCCAAAAACCTTCTTGAAGGTCACATCCGCCTTGGGATCAAGATACTTTGCCATTTTCGTTTCCTCTTTCCCGTTCAAGTGTATAATTCACCCAAAAGAAATTGGCGCTATTCTATCATATTTGACGATTGTAAGTCAATTGCCTCAAATCGCGTGTCAATTACAAAGACAGATTATTTTGTTTGTGGTGCGCATCTGGGTAATTCACCATTAGGGTTGCCACGACAGGGAAATGGTCGCTCGGATACAAGTCAAGGCCAGGACGCAAGTCGTCGTACGTCGCATAGTCCAAGACGCGGACGCCGCTCGTGCGGTCTTCATTGCGGTATTCGCCTGCAAATCCGTATTCCGGCATCTTCCCCCGCAGATAGCCGGCCTGCGCCGGAACGACCTCCTGAAACGCAATGACATCCGGCGAGCTTGAGCGCACGAGCGCGGCGACGTCTGCACGGCGCGAGGCCTAGCATCCGGGGTAGGTAGGCGAACCCGCCGCCCAGCCGATGTTGTACGTACACACCCGCACGGCCCCATCCTCCTTTCGCGGCATGGAAACCGGAACCACGGCGAAACCGTCGGCAACAACGTAGCCCTTGGACTTTGCGGGCAGCAGCTTGAGCGTGGCGCCGGGCGCGAGATCGAACTCGCCGAGTTTCCTCCACGTGCCGTCGGCAATGGCCTGGTCGATTGTGAATGTCTCCACACGCCCTCCGCTCGTCAGCTCGCACACCGTCTTGGAGCCGGGTTTCGCCCCATAGCTGAACGGAACGCGCCCCATCAGCGCGTAGCGTCCCTCCTTGTCCACCGGTAGTGGATAGACGGCTGGCTCGGCTTTCTTTCCAGGGAAGTGGGCGTACTCGCCCACCTGGTCGCCGTAGTGGACATGGCGCTTCTGCCAGCCCTTTCCGAACTTCACGCCTTCCGACTCGTCGTCAACGATGCGCCAGTCCGCGAGCTTCGGGTCGGGCACCCCCGGGAACTCGCCGCCCAGGCGTCCCTGAAGCTTCCGTATATGGCCGTGGGCGTATATGCCGCGCGGCGTTTCGCCGAGCTCGCGGCACATCGCCGCCGCCTCTCCCGCGGCCACGCCGAGCTGCGCAAGAGTGTTCATCACGCGCGGTCCGCCAAGGCCCACGTGCGTGCAGCTGAAGCAGCGTCCGACCATGAAGAGGTTCGCCACGTTGCGCGAATAGATGCTACGGTACGGAATCCAGTAGCGTCCGTACGTTTCACCGTGGTCTGTCGTGCCGTGGCATGTAGTGAGGAAGTCGACGCCGGGCTTGTAGTTGTCGAAGTGGAGGTCGATGCCCCACGAACCGGAGGCGATGGCGTCGGCAAACGGACGGCGGCTCGTGACGTCCTTCTCGGAGTACACCCAGTCTCCGAGCAGGCGGCGCGACTCGCGTTTGCCCAGCAGAAACGGACAGAGGTTCAGCGCGTTGTTCGTGTTCTCCGGACGCCTCTTCGCGAGCGAGAACGCGCCGTATGTCGCGAGCAGCAGCCTGTCGCGTATCGCCTCTCCCTCCGCGATCATGTCGCGATGGATGCCATACTCCCAGTTCCACCATCCGTTCACCGCCACAACGCCCTGCGCGTGCGGTTCGGCCCAGGGAGCGGAGAATTCCATCGGCGCATTCGCGACCACGCTCGTCCACATCAGCGACGCGCCAAGGGTGTCGCCATCCGCCTTCTCTGGAGCAAGCGACTCGCCGTACTCGCTCTTCGCCTCGCGGCCCATTCGCCAGTCCGCGCCCGCCCAGTAGCCGACCCATCCGTCGCCCGTCGCGTCGCAGAAGAGCGGCGCCTCGAAGCGCACCACGCGGTTGCGTTTCAGGTCGAGCGCCTTCACGGACGCAATCGTACCGTCCGCGTTCTTCTCCACGCCGAAGGCGCGCGTGTTCACGCGCAGCGCGATGTTCGTCTCGTCCGCCACGATGCGCATGCGCCGCGCGTCGCAAAGGGCGAGGTTGGCGTCGCTGTTCGTGAAGCGTCCGCGCAGCTCGCGCACGAGGTCGTAGCGCGTCTCGCCACCGCTCCACACGCGGATTTCGGAAGATGCGTTGCCGCCGAGCATCGGACGGTCCTGCACGAGCGCCACCTTGATTCCCCTTCGCGCCGCCGCCACGGCCGCGCACGTTCCCGGCAGACCTCCACCCACCACGACGAAGTCGGCCCTCACGGTCTCCGCTACGGGCTGCGCCTCCGGTGAGAGCGCTCCCTTCGGCGGCGTAGATTCCTGCGTCAGCACCACGCCCGCGCACCGTCCGTCGAAGCCGTCGAGGTCCGTCAGGCGCACCTCGACCTCGCCCTTCTCAAGGCGCACTGCGCCGCCGCTCTCCCAATTCCATTCTGGCGCGCCCCTGCCGAACACCGTCGGCAGCGTCTTCCCGCCAATCGAAACCCTGAAGGCGCCCGCGCCGTCAACCCATTTGCGCGTACGCACCCATACGCGCCATTCGCCGGACTCCGGCACGTCCACGCGCGCGGTCGCATCCATCACGCGCACGCCAAGTCCATGCGCGAGCAGGTAGGGCGAGCCCATCACGTCCATAAACTGCGGGTCGAGCGACCATCCGCCCGGCTCGAAGCACTGCGGATGCACATCCACGCGCGCCGCCGTGCAAACCGGGACTGCCGCGCTTGCCGCAACCACGGCGCAGAAGACGGCCTTCAGCAAATCTCTCGTCACGAGCATCTTGACATCCTTGATCTTGTCCATAAGTCGCAGACACATCGCTACTTCACGATGATCATGAAGCCAGAGGGTTGATAGTATAGTCCGTCGTCTCTGGATTCGACGTGGAAGTTACGCTCGCCGACGGCGCGCTTGAACGTGACCGTGCCGATGTCCTCTGGAGGCGTAGTCCAGCTTACGAGCTGGGCGCCCTTACTCAGCGAACGCTCGCCCACCTTCACGTAAACCGTCGCGTTCTCGGCGAACTTGAGCGGGAAGCTGGAACATTCAGGCGAGACGGACGGCAGCGCAACTTCCATCGCCGAAAGGTCGAGCGTGGAACCGTCCTCCATCGTGAGTCCGCGATAGGTCGTTGAATGAGGAGTGAACACGCCCCAGACATGCAGTCCATCGTTTCCTTCGTTCGTCTCTTTCGCATCGTGCGAATCGTAGTTCAGCAGATCGATCCTCGTCGTTCCGCCGATGGGGAGGAACCGACCACTGTTCCTCCACGTCACATTGTTCGTGGCCACAACAGAATATCTTGGTATGATCGCCGAGTAGCCGTTGTATCCGTTGATAACCATCGTGCCGTTTTCAACGTCTGCGCTGATGATGTCAAAATAAGCACTGTCACCGCCAGTGTCGCCAAGATCGAACGTGAGCGTGTGGCCTCCAAGGTCGATCGCCGTGCGCGATCTTCCATTGCACACGCCGTATCTGCACTTCGCCGGAATGCTGACCGTAGAATTGGCCGTAAGCGTCAGGCTGGCGATTCCCACATGCCCTGCATACCCTTCATTGTCATGAAAACTATATGCGTACAAGGCGCTGCTGGCGAGCGTGCCGCCGGCAAGGACGAAATCAAAAGCGCCGAAGTTCATCTTGCCGCACATGTCAAGCGTCGCCCCTTCCCCGACCGTCACTGTGCCAGACGGACCAATGATGCCGGTATCGCCATTCGCGCCCACCGCGAATACGCCATTTGAAATCGCGGTGCCGCCGGTGTAGGTCTGGCCGGACTTCGCGGCGATGAACCCGCCCGCGCCCGTCTTGATGAGCGTGAGGTTCCCGCGAAGCGAAATGAAGTCATTTGAGACAACAGCGCCTGACGGGACGTCAATCGTCAACGTACCGACCGTCGCGGCAATGGAATTCGTCACGGTAAACGCAAGGCCGGAATCGCGCATCGCCGCTGGAAGAATGAAAGAGTGGCCCGCAAGGTCTATCGTGGCTTCGCGGAAGGCCAATCCGTCAAAACCGGCGATCGTTTCACCGTCCGACATAACTGTGAAGGAGAAGATTCTGTATCCGCCCGCCGTCCAGCCGTTGGCCGCGCGGTCTGCAACGACCGCCGCGACTTCTGCAGATGATCCGAGGATAACCGCCATCGTGGCATCTGGCATGGAAACGGGTGGATTGGCAATTTCCTGCCTTTCGGAATTGTAGAAACGCCATGAGTACGATCCAGTACCGGCGGCGACCATCTGTGCATACGCCGGGGCGTTTGGATCGCGTGAATCGAAACACGGTGCGGATGTCATGAATGCATCCATGCCGTAGCGTTGCGCGGTCCTCGGGCCGACGGTGAACGTGCCGTGGTTCGCCATCAGCGCATCCGTCACCTTGTCGTAGAGATACGCCGTGCCGTCCTTGACGACGGGTATCAGGTCGCGTCTCGCCTCACCCGACCACAAACAAAGTCTGAGCCAGTAGAGCCAGCAGTTTGCAGGATTGGTCATATTGCCGTTGTTGTTCATTGCAAAGAGATAAAGTCTACTGCCGGGGGTGAAATAGCCGCCGTTCTCGATCAATCCGGACGTCGCGCCGTTTATCGCGCCTTTTACGCCGAATATGCAAGTCTTGTAGTCGGCGGCCAATTCATAATCGCTGTTGAGCGTGAACGTGCCGGACACAGCCGAGTACGCAGTATTACGATCGAAGCGGAACGCGCCACCGATCGTCGCCAGGCAGGAAAACGTCTGATTGTTGTACAATTTTCGCGCGGACCAGATACCTCCGTTGTTCTTGGCCCTGATGTTCAATCCCGCGGCGACGGAATCGGTGGCGTTCGGCACAATGCCGGTGTCAATGTACTTCATATTGGCGGTAGTGCCGTCAGCGACGATGTATTCTGCCTGATAGTCAAACGGCGTATTCTTTTCCGTCGCGTGCGCCAACACGAAGCGCATGGTCTTGTAGGTATATACGCCGCTCACGCCGGCGAGTTCGTTCATGTAAAATGTCGTGCTCGTTGCGCCTGCGGAGACATTCGCGACCTTTGCATAGTGCCCCCATCCGTTCGGCAAGAACGCACCCGCATCCGCGTCCGTCGAATAGACCGCCCAGACGTCCGCATCCGCGTCTAGCTGCGGGAACGAGAGCGTGACGTCGCCGGTAGAGTAGTTCACTTCGGCCGACAGTGTGCCGAAGCGGCACGTCTGCGAAGAGGCGACGGCAACGGAAAGCTCACGTCCGGCGATGAACGCTCCGCCCGCCGTGCCCTTGCGCGGCAGCACATTGCCGCTCACCCTGTCGTACATGCACGGCGAGCCGCCAACGATGACGGGGATGATGTCAAGGTCGAGATTGCCGGTGACGGTGTTGGTCAGCTTGAACCAGTACATTCTTCCCTTGAATGGAAAAGCCGAGACCATGTTGTCGGGCACGGTGTAGGCATGCTTGTGACTGGTGAAAAGCGTAAGATTTCCGCCTGCCGTGTAGGCGTCTGCCGAATCCGCGATCAAATCGCTCGCCGCCAAAAGATTCGTCGTAACGGCATCCGACGATTTGGAATAGTCGATGGAGAGCGTGTAGCATGTCAACGTTGGAACTGGAAGAGTATTTGACTGCTGTTCGAGGCTGTCCTTCCTGTCAATGCGAAGATTGCCATCTATCATGATTCCCGTGAAGGAGGACGTCATGTCATCTCTACGCGCGCAGTAGATGGTCTCATAGCGACTGGCTCCGGTTCCCTTGTCATCAAGGTACACCTTTGTCTCCACCTTGTTGATGGAGGAAGGCACGAACTGCGTGTTGATCCAAGACTTGCCATCGCCCTGGATGTACTCCAGCTCGGCGTCGTAGGGCGAGTCGCCCACGAAGAAGCGGTAATAGACGCCCGTCGTGATTTCGGCTGGGAGCGTGTACGTCATCGCCGCAGCGCCCGTCGCGATCGTACCGATGTTCACGCGGCTCGGCCACTTGCGGAAGTGTCCGCCGCAGTCAACGGAGCCATAGGCGAGATAGACGTTCTCGGCAACGCCCGATGTCCCGCCGAACGCGAGCGACACTTCGCGCGTCGCATCATCATAAGCGACGATATTGACGGTCCTCTGCGCCATCGCCGCACTTGCCATCAGAACAGTAACCGCGAGGAGAGCGGTCAACTTATACCACCTGATTTGCGCTGTTTTTGTCATTTTTGAATCTCCTATTGGTTGTTGTTTGATTCAAATCTCTATGCTGCATGGCAAATCAAAAATCCTAGGGCACGAGGCACACATGCACCTTGGAAAGCGTGGGGCTGTGCGCGGCCTCGCGTCCGTCGACCTTCACGGTGAGCCCGCGCCCGCGGTGCCAGCGGATGGAGACGTCGTGGCCGCGGTAGCGGAGGTTGTCGAGAATGAAGTAGTCCCACGTCGCGGGACAGAGCGGATCGACCGAGAAGCCGTCCGCGCCCTCCGGCATGAAGCCGACGAGTCCCGAGATCACCAGGTCGCAGAACGTCGAGTGGTTGTAGTCCTTGCCGCGCTCGCGGGGTTTCTGCTTGCGCTGAAGGAGGAGCGTGCGGGCGATCCAGTCCGCCGTGTCGGGATTCATGTTCTCGTCGATCCAGGGCACCGTCGGGTCGAACCTGCGTCCGACGGGATTGGTGGGCGTGCGGTGCAGCTTGTGAGCGAAGGCGTACTGCCACATCAGGAACGTGAAGCGCTCGCTCTCGCCGGGCTTGCGCGCGCGGGAGTGGAGACCGTTGATGTATGCCGTGAGCGCGACGGAGGTCGCGAACGGCCAGCTCGGCCCGTTCCACTGGCACTCGTGCCCCTTGTAGGCGATTGTGAAGCCCTTCGCGCGGCGCTCGGGAAAGGTGAGTCCGTATTGGGCGGCGAAGCCCTTTTCGTCGAAGAGCTGCTCCCAGTCGGGCACGACGTCAAGCGGCATCCCGAAGTACCACGGGGCATAGCCGTGGAGCTCGCGCACCGCTGTCAAGGCACCATCCCGGTGCCGCGTGGTGAAGAACTTGAGGTCGCCGTTCCAGCACTTCGCCATCAGCGCCT
>CAMKJU010000136.1 GCA_946413265.1 uncultured Lentisphaerota bacterium | reverse complement strand
TACGCTTGCTGTCACGGCTCGGCGGGACGCCTCGCCCCACCAGGCGGCGCGCTCGGTGATCGCGCCCTACCGCGCCTCGCCCTACCGCACGATGATGGTTAGGCCGCGCTTGCGCCGCCAGGTATACGTGAGGCGCACCTTTGCGGAATCGGTTGCCGTGTAGGAGGCGCCAGGTGCCCTTCCAGAGGCGGTCCAGCCGCCGTTGTTCCACGTCTCGACCTGCACGAAAGGAACGTACCTGTGGCCGTCCGCAACGGTCTCCTCCGCCGTGACCGGCCAGCTGCCCGTCACCTCGTACTCGCCCGCCGGAAGCGACGCCGCCGCCGCGATGTCGTCGTCGTTCGCGCCGTAGGCGACGACGAGGTTCGCGTAGTTCGCGAATCCGTTGTTGAAGCGAATCTCGTCAACCTTGCGGTTCTGGTGCAGCTCGTCGTCCGTGAGGATGCGGTTGTAGAGCCTGACGGACGATATCTTACCAATGAACATGCGCGTCTGCTGGGTGGCGTTGCGCCCCGTGCCGATGGTGTAGGGCCACGACGGCAGCGTGCCCGACGCATTGGATTTCACCCAGGCGGGCAACTCGGCGTTGCTGATGCTGGCCTTCTTCCTCTCGAGGTCATCGTAGAACACGTTGAGGTACGGCCCCGTCCAGTCCGACGCCATCGTGTGCCGCGTCACGTTTTGCAGCTTGAAGTTCGGGCGCATCTTAAGGCCGTTGTTCACGTTGCCCGAAGACCTGTCGAAGTACACGATGAGGTCGTCCCTGCCGGTGTTCGCGGTCGTCCCGAAGATGTTGGGATAGGAGCCGATGTTGCTGTCGTGGTCGTACGCCAGGATGAACTGTGCGGACAACTGCTGGCCAAAGGCGACTTTTTCCTTCAGCGCGAAGTGATTCTTGCCGCCGAACGTGTATCCGTCCGCAGCCCACGAGCCGGCCACTGCGGACTTTGAGGGATCGCTCAGCTCCGTGGCGACGAGCGTCGCGTCCGGCCCGCCGTCGACGAGGTTCAGCCAGATGCCGGCGGAATTGTAGTGCGAACGGGTCGCGCCGTAGTTGTTGATTCCGTCGAAGTTCGAGGCGAGACCCGCCTGCACGTAGTCGGCGGTGGTGTAGTCGGCGGCGGAGCGGATGCCCTGCGTCAGCGTCCAGAGCCAGACAAGGCGGCGGTTCGCCGCGCCCGACGTGCCGGAGAACGTCTTCGTGCGGGCGGCGGAAGTCTCCGCGACATTCCACACGCGCGTCGCCGCGTCCCACGTCTCGACGCGGTATCCGGCGCAGGCGTATTCGCCCTTCTCGCACGTGAACGTCTCCGGTGCGGTGAACGTCTTCGTGCCGGTGCCGCGGATGATGTATGCGCCTTCGTCCGCGACCGTCACGGCGTCGCCCGGCGACTCGCTCTTGACGAGCACGACGTCCGTCTCGTCCAGCCCGCCGATCCGCCCGAAGAACCGGGCCTCGTCGATCGCCTTGTTGCGCTGGAGTTCCGCCTCCGTGAGCACGCGGTCGTACTGGCGCACGGCGAACACCGTGCCTGCGTAGATGTGCTCGGCCCATCCCGACGCTGTGCTGGTTCCCGTACCGATGGCGAGGGAATGGCTGCCGACCTCCATGCCGACTGGAATCGCCTTGCTTGCGCTGTTCCACGAGGCACCCGCCGAAACCTTCATTGTGTCCGTCTTTGCGGAACGCGACTCGATGATGCGGTTGATGTAGCGTCCATCCCACCGGTTAACTTCGTTGCGATAGTCCGCGTTGCCCAAAACGTACGTGTAGGTTTTCATGTCCACGTTGTTGTCGATGTTCATGTAGAGGATGAAGTGGTTGGAAATGTCTTTCGCCCCGAAGATGCACGGCCATCTGACCTTGTGCGGGTCGGTGTTGTAGTGCTTTGTCCCGACGGTGTCGTAGTCAACGACGACCTGCGTCGTCGCCTCGCTGCCGAGCGCGACCTTGTCCTTCAGCGCGAAGTAGTTGCGGCACTTGAACACGTAGCCCTTGTCCGTCCAGTTGCCAAACGCGGAGTCGGCCTGCCAGTATTCCGAGGAGATGACGGCGTTCGTGGCGTCGACCGCGCTGCCGAGCGCACCGAGGTTCGCCCACGTCTCCGCCTCCGCGTCGTGCTCCGCCGCGAGGCCAGCGTTACGGATGCCGTCGAAATTGAGGAGAAGCCCGGCCTGCGCGTAGTCGTCGGCGTCAAGCTTCTTCACGCCGTCCGCAAGCTTCCAGTTCCACGTGAGGCGCACCTGCGCACGCGCCTCGCAGTTCGTGTAGGCGTATTCCGTCGCGGACGACGACTCGAGCACCGTCCAAACGCCGTTGGCGTCCCGCACCTCGAGCGTGTAGCCTGCCGGCGCCCACGTCGTGCCGTCCGCCTTCACCACGCTTGCGGGGGCCGTGAACGTGTGGCTGCCGTTCACCATGTAGTCGCCTTCTGGTTCCGTCCCGGAGAGCCCCGCGCCGTTCGAGGCCACGACAACGTTCGCCTCGACCGTGCCGAAGAAGCGCGCGTCATCGACGATCCTGTTGACTGCGAGTTCCGCCGCGTCGAGGACACGGTTGTACACGCGCACGGAACGGATCTTTCCGAGGTACATGCGAGCGCCCATCTGGGTGTCTGTTGCGCGTCCCGTGCCGATGGTGTAGGGCCAGTCTCCGAGTGCGGTCGTCGTGTTGGCGGTCTTCCAGTTCGGCAGGACGGCGTCCTCGATGCTCACACGCGAATTGGGCGCGTCGTAGATCGCGGTCAGGTACGAAGTCGTATATCGGCGTCCCATGTTATGCGCCGTCGCATGGTTCAGCTTGAACAGGGGAATCGACCCTGGATTGTTGACGCGGTTGAAGTAAAAGAAGTAGTCGTCGCGCGACGAACTCGCGGTTGCGCCGAAGAGAGCGGGATAGCTGGCAACTTGCGCCGATTCGTCGTAGTCCATCGAGACCTGTGTGGTCAACTCGCTTCCAAGCGAGACCGTGCCGCCGAGCGCGAAATATTCCTTGCCCTTGAACGCGTAGCCGTCATCCGCCCATTCGCCTGCCGCCGCACCGGACGGGACGCTCGACGCAAGCGTGGTCTTCGCGGCGTTCTGCGCGGCGCCGAGCGTGCCAAGGTTCACCCACGTCGTCGCAGCGGGATCGTGCGGCGCGGACACGCCCGCGTTGCGAATGCCGTCGAAGTGGAGGACGAGCCCGCTCTGCACGTAGTCGCCCACGTCGAAGTCCTGCGCCCTCTTCGCGAAACGCGGCATTGAGCTGTCGTAGCGTTCCGTCCACGCGCCCGCGCCGAAACGCGCCTCGAACTGCGCGGCGGACGCGCTCTTGACAGTGATCGTGATGTTTGTCGCCTTGCCGCCGCCCTGTATCGCGCCGAGGTCGCCAAACCAGCCGAGGAACTCCGCGCCGCCCTGCGGCACGGCCGTGAGCGTGACCGTCGCCTCGTGGTCCAACCAGCACGACGCGGCATCCGTCGCCGCATCCTCGCCCACCTGAACAAGGCCCTTCGACGGATTGGCGGACGCGACGTATATCTTCGCCGAAAGGACGCCATCCTCGTACTTGTAGTCCTCCACGCCGCCGACACCGCCGCAGTACGCAAGCGCGGGAGTGACGCTGCCGTTCGCCTCACCGTGGAACGTGCCGGCGACGATGTTCGTGAAGCCCGCGCCAAGCGTCGCGTCATTGTACGGCACGAAGAAGTGAACGGGCGTGACGACGTTCGCGCCCTCCACTTCCGTCGTCTCGTCGATCGCGAACGAATAGATGCGAGATGTGGATGGATTCATGTATTCGCCGTCCACCTCTTGGCGTTCCGCATAGAGCGTCGTAAAGATCGTGGCCGTGTTCGTGTGCGTTCCGCCGAGCGACTTCGTCACGACGCCGCCGGGCGTCTGGACAAGACGGAGCGTTGCGCTGTTCGCGAACGCGTCCTCCGTCACGACGCGGCGGCGGTAGTCCACGCCCACGCCAAAGTCCGACCACCCCGCGCCGCCGTCGCGCATCGCGTAGCCGAACTTGGTGCTGCTGTTGACGTAGAGGTTGCATCCCGCGGCGCCATACGCGCCAAAGATGCGGGCCTGCTTCGTGTTGTCGAGAAACTGGAAGTCCGCCGTGTAGCGCGTGCCCGGATTCGTGAGATAGCCCGTATCGACGGCGTTCTTGCTGGCTGACTGGACGTACGCGCACTGGCGGAGCGTCCCGGCCGGGTACTTCGCGGCGTATGCCGCCGCGTCCGCCGCCGTGAACGCGCGCGAGAAGAAGCGCACGTCGTGGAACGCGACGTCGGGATTTTCCGTGGAGGAAACGCAGGGCGAGACAAGGTATGACGGCGAAGAGCAGAACTGCATCAAGTCGCCGAACGGTATATCGGTCGTCATGGTGTAGGTGGCCTTCAGGACGCCGTCCCAGTAGATTTGCAGCATTCCCTTGTTGCCGGACGGCGGAGCGTGGTGGACGGCGACGATCGAATGAAAACCCGTCGTATTGCCGACATCCAGCGTGAGCGTCGTCTCGTGCGACCGCTTGTTGGTCGGCACACGCTTTTCCACATAGACCTTGAACTTGGTCGGATCGGAAGAGGCGCTGAACACGACCGACTTTTTGTTGTCGTTGTTCAGCCGCCCGAGGCCGAGAAGGACGCCGCCTTCCACGGAACCGGGGCGAACGTGCATCGCCAGCGTCCAGTCGGCGTTCATCGTGGCCGTGCCGATCACGCCGTATCCAGATAAGGTCGGATGGACTGCGGTATCCGCGCCGTCGGGTCCGTAAACGGGGGCGTAGGCGGCACTTGTTGTGACGAAGTCCGTCGATACTGCGGCGCTGCCGAAGAACACCTTCTCGCCCGACGAGAAGTCGTAGCGGAAACGATAGGATTCGAGGTCGGTCGCCAGCAGGGAAGTAGTCGCCATGCAGGCAACGACCGCAAGGTAGGGCGCGATCACCGAGCGCGCCGCCACCGCACGCAGAATAGAAAGTTTCATCTTTTGTTCCTTTCCGTCCGAGGGCACAATTCTCCAGACACCACATATCTTACACGATGCGGCGTTTCACTGTCAAGAGGATGATTTCTGCCGGATTTTTGACGGGCGCATCTGCGTTTTTCACCCATGCGTTTTGAGATTGGAAACAACCATGACAACCTTCAAGAACAACATTATCCTGCGGGCGCACCTTGAACATTCAGAATTGTGGTAGTTTGAGGATCGGCAAATGGGCGCGGGCGAGTTAGCCCGCGCGCCAAAGACAAGTTGTTTTCAATTAGTTGTTTCCAATCATCAGAAGGCTCGGCTGTGAATTTCGCAGATGCGCCCTTTGCTTGCGGATATTCCGGATTCTCCGGATCCTCCGGACATTCCGGATCACCTCTCAAGAAAACGACCGGAGCGATTGCCGGTGAACTCTCCGCTGCGATATGAAACCACACCGTTGACCAACACGGCCTCTACCCCCTCGCTGAAAGAATGCGGTGACGTATAGGTTGCATTCTCACGGAAGGCAGCCTCGTTCCACACCGTAATATCAGCATACGCTCCCGCGCGGATCACGCCACGGTCGCGGATACCGAAACGCTCTGCCGGCACCGAGGTCATGCGCTGGATCGCTTCCTCGCGCGAGCAGATGCGCGCGTGCCCTTCCACGCGACCCGTGAGCAGACGGAAGAAGCGCGGCATCGTGCCGTAGGCGCGCGGGTGCGGATGGTCCGCGCCGAGCGGACCCCACGGCGCGCGCAACGAGGCGTCACTGCCCGGCACGATCCACGGCCGCGAAAGAATCTTCTGGAGGTTCGCTTCGCTCATGCCAAAGAAGAAAGCTCCCGTGCGGCAAGCATCCGCGCTCAAGATTTCGCACACGAGCTCGCCCGGAGATGAAGCGGCAAGAGTGCCGCTTCCCCGAACAAGGGACGCATTAGACTCGGGGAAGCGACACTCCTGTCGCTTCCCGCAAAGTTCGTCAACGGATCGGCCACTGCATGCGCGCGTCGCTTCGCTCCACGTACCCCCAATCATCACCGTAGCCCAGTCGCGGTCCTGTGCGTCAATCTCGGCAGCGATGCGCGCGCGGGTTGCGGGATCCTTCAACCGCGCGATCTCCGACACGACTCCGCCCTCACCCGCCCAGTCGGGAAAGACCACATCGAGGTCTGTCCCCGCCGCACAGTACGGATAGCGGTCACTGCCGAGCAGCTCGCCCGCGTCGACGGCGCGCTGGATCTTCTCCAGCACGGCGTCGATCTTGCCCCAATTGCGCTTGCCGCTCGTCTTGAGGTGCGAGATCTCCGCGCGGATGCCCGTGGCGCGCACGAGGTCTAGCACTTCGTCAATCGCCTCGATGATCGCGTCGCCCTCGGACCGCATGTGCGTGGCGTAGTATCCGCCACGCGCCGCCGCCACGCGCGCGAGCGCCGTCACTTCTGCTGAGTCGGAGTACTTGCCGGGCTGGTAGATGAGACCCGTCGTGAGCCCCCACCCGCCGTCATCAAGTTCGCGCGCGAGCAGGTTCTCCATCGCACGCAATGTCTCAGGCGTCGCGCGCACGGCGTCGTAGCCGATCACGGAGCTGCGCAGCGTGTTGTGCCCCACGAACTGCACGGTGTTGATGGCGGGACGTACCTGGTCGAGCAGCGCACGGTACTCGGACATCGACCGCCACGTTGGGCCGGGCGTGCCGTCGCCGCCCGGATACGTCATCGACGCCCAGTCGCTCGACAGACGCGCCGTACCGTAGCGCGGCGCCACGCTGCCGCCGCATTGTCCGTTGATTTCAGTCGTGATGCCCTGCGAAAGTTTCGACGGCGCGTCCGGCTCGATAAGCAGGTAAGCATCGCTGTGAGCATGCGAGTCGATGAAGCCCGGCGTCACGAGACAGCCGGAGGCGTCGATAACGGTATCGGCACGTTGAGCGTAATCCGGTAGGGCGGCCTCGCCGAGGCCGCCGCTCGGTCCGCTCGGCGAGCGGACCCTACCAGGTTGGGCAACAACGTCGGCGATGCGGTCGCCCTCCACCAGCACGTCGGCGGGGAACGCCGCGCGCCCCGTGCCGTCGACCACAAGTCCGTTGCGGATGAGTACGCTAGACATCGCCGCGTTCCATGTCGCGCTTCAGCGCCTTCTTCTTGAGCGCGTCGCGCTTGTCGTGCAGGGCCTTGCCGCGGCACACGCCCATTTCAAGCTTGATGCGCCCGTTCTTGAGGTAGAGGCGCAGGGGGATGAGCGTGAGCCCCTTCGCCTCGGTCTTGAGGCGCAGCTCCTCCACTTGTTTCTTGTGGACGAGCAGTTTGCGGTTCTGCTGGGGACGGTGGTTGAAGCGGTTTCCGAATGCGTACACGGGGATGTTCATCTGCACGACGTACAACTCCCCGCCCAACACCGCTCCATACGAGCCGGAAAGAGAGGCCTCGCCGTTGCGCACCACCTTCACCTCGGTGCCGGAAAGCACGATGCCGCACTCGATCTTGTCGAGAACGGCATAGTCGTGCCAGGCTCTGCGGTTGACGGTCAAGTCACCAGTGGGGACCTTCTTCTTTTTCTTGTCGGCCATCAGTCGGCGAAGATGGACTTCAGCGCCGCATGCTTCGAGTGGCGCGTCTTTGCGTCCTCGGCGCGCGCGATCGCGTCGAAGTCGATTTCGGAGATGAGCTTGCCCTCGGCCACCTCGCGCAGCGCGGTGTCCACCTTGTCCTCTTCCGACGAGAGCGGCATCACAAGCGGCTTTTCGCCCGCAATGAGCTGCTTCTCGCGCTTCGAGATGAGGTTCACAAGAACCGGCACCGATGGGATGCGCTCGTGCGCTTTTTTCAGAAATTCTACGTTCATTTTTCCTCCGCTGTTCAAGGGAAAGGAGTAGTATAGCCTTTTCCCCGCGAAAACGCAAGGGGGTGCGTACGTTTTTTTGCAATTGGCCAGTTGCAATCAGTTGCAATACCTTTCTTGCTTTCGCTACTGGGAGTTTAGGAGATTCGGAGATTTGGAGGATGTTATAAAGATCCTCCAAGCCTCATAAACTCCAAAACTCCCAATAGCGAAAGCAATAAGGACTTTCTCAGCGCTCTCTGCCTCTCTGCGCCTCTGCGTGAGACTTTCAACCATTTCGGGATTGAACTGCGGCCCTGAATCGCGTATAATATGCGCCGTCCCGGGGGTCTGTCCCCAGGAAACCAGAAGGAGAAGTCCATGAAGAAGTATGTGTGCAAGGTCTGCGGTCACGTGTATGATCCCGCAGAAAACAACGGCGTCGCGTTTGAGGACCTGCCGGATGACTGGGCATGCCCCGTCTGCGGCGTGGGCAAGGACCAGTTCGAAGAGGCGTAAGACCATGGCACAAGAGACGAACGAATACCGCGAGAACCGGCTGGCATCGCTGAAGGCTCTCGCGGAGTTGGGCTTTACCCCGTACGGCCACGCATTTCCGCACACCGATCTGAAGGTCGTCCGCGCCGAGTTCGAGGAGGGCAAGGAAGTCACGGTGGCGGGGCGCCTGCTGATGATCCGCCGCATGGGCAAGATGAACTTCTGCACGCTCAACGACGGCACGGACCGCTTCCAGCTCATCTTCAAGCGCGACGAGCTGGATGAACGGCTCTTCACCGGCTTCAAGCAGCTCAACCTCGGCGACATCATCGGCGTCAAGGGCCGGCTCTTCACCACGCAGAAGGGCGAGAAGTCCGTGATCGTGAAGGACTGGGACCTCCTCGCGAAGGCGCTCGAGCAGCCGCCCGAGAAGTTCCACGGCCTCGCCGACCAGGAGGAGTGCTACCGCCGCCGCTACGTCGATCTGATGACGAACGACGAGAGCCGCGAGCGTTTCTTCACGCGTTCCCGTCTCATCATGGAGATTCGCAAGTACCTCTGGGACCGTGGTTTCGTCGAGGTGGAAACGCCCATCCTCCAGGACCAGGCCGGCGGCGCCGCCGCCAAGCCGTTCTTCTCGCACTTCAACGCGCTCGACAAGGACTGCGTAATGCGCATCGCCCCCGAGCTCTACCTCAAGCGTCTTCTCGTGGGCGGCATGAACAAGGTGTTCGAGCTCGGCAAGGACTTCCGCAACGAGGGCATCGACCGCACGCACAACCCCGAGTTCACCGTCTGCGAGATCTACGAGGCGTACGGCGACCGCAAGTCGATGGAGAACATCATGGAGGGGCTCCTCCCGCACCTCTGCGACAAGGTGATCGGCACGCGCAAGGTTCCCTACGGCGAGAAGGGCGACGTGATCGACTTCACCCCGCCCTACCGTCGCGTGGCCTACAAGGACCTTGTGAAGGAGCTGATGGGCGACGACTGGTTCGACCTCGACTTCGCCACGCAGCTGGAGAAGGCCAAGGCGAAGGGACAGGAGACCGACACCAACCTGGAGTTGGACGGCGTCACCACGGAGCTGATGCTCACGCACGAGGTCTACGACAAGCTCATCGAGCGCAACCTCATGCAGCCCACGTTCGTGACGCGCATCCCGCACGAGTTCGTCCCGCTCGCCAAGGCGTGCAAGGACGATCCGTCGCTCGTGGACGTGTTCGAGTTCGTCGTGGCCGGACGCGAGCTGTGTCCCGGCTATACCGAGCAGAACGACCCGCTCGAGCAGCGCAAGGCGCTCGAGAACCAGGCAGGCGAGGATACGGAAAAGATCGACGAGGACTTCATCTCGGCACTCGAATGCGGCATGCCCCCTACGGGCGGCCTCGGTTTCGGCGTGGACCGTCTTGTGATGTTCCTCACCGGCACCGACTCCATCCGCGACGTAGTTCTCTTCCCGCAGCTCAAGCGCACCTAACCGACTTTCAGCATTACAAAAAAAGAAAGGAACTAGCAAATGAAGAAGATCATTGGATTGGCGGCCCTGATCGCCGCCGGAACCTTTGCGTTTGGCGATTGCTGCCAGACCAAGTCCTGCAAAGGCATCGCGAAGCCCGACTACACGACGTTCATCTGCCACCGCGGCGAATCCCACGACGCGCCGGAGAACACGCTGCCCGCCTACAAGATGGCCGTGGATCGCGGTTTCGGCTTCGAGTGCGACATCTACCTCTCCGCCGACAAGCGCGTGTTCACGTTCCACGACCGCGACCTCAAGCGCACGACCGACGGCGCCTGCACGAAGAAATGCGCCGAGGCGAACTGGGAAACGGAAATCTCAAAGGCCGACGTGGGCGGCTGGGGCAAGTGGAAAGGATCGAAGTACTCGCCCACGCGTCCCGCACTCCTCGAGGAGGTACTGGCGCTCGCGCGCGACGGACGCCAGATCTACGTGGAGGTGAAGCCCGGCCCGGAGATCGTGCCGTACATCAAGGACGTGTTCGCGAAGCAGAAGACCGCGACGCCCAAGAACGCGCTCTTCATCGCCTTCAACCGCAAGACATGCAAGAAGCTGAAGGAGCTGATGCCAGAGTACAAGGTCTATTGGCTCACGGGGGCAAATGTTGGCCCGAAGGGCGCGAAGAAACCCGTGACGGCCGAGTACATCATAGAGGGCATCAAGGAGACTGGTGCGGACGGCGTTGACTGCCAGTTCAACAGCAAGATCATCACGGCGGACATCATCAAGAAGGTGAAGGACGCTGGATATGAGTTCCACGTGTGGACGGTCGACAAGCTCAATGAGTCGCTCAAGGCGTTCGAGCGCGGCGCGCAGACGGTCACGACCAACTGCGCCAAGAAGCAGCTCGACGAGTACAAGAAGCGTTAATTGTTCACAAATCTTCAATGCCATCATTCTAGCTTTCGCTATTGGGATTTTAGCTTCACGCTGGAATGAACATGAGGATAACTTTGATTGCTTTCGCTATTGGGAGATTAGGAGTCTCGGAGTTAAGGAGAAT
>CAMKJU010000135.1 GCA_946413265.1 uncultured Lentisphaerota bacterium | reverse complement strand
ACCAAGAAGGAAGTCTACCTCGAGATCAAGGAAGTGCGCGACGCGGACGCGGACGCGCAGCTCGTCGCCGAATCCATCGCCCAGCAGCTTGAGCGCCGCATCGCGCTGAAGCGCGCGATGAAGCGGGCCCAGAAGCTCGCCATCGACATGGGCGTGGACGGAATCAAGATTCACGCCTCTGGCCGCATCAACGGCGCGGAAATCGCGCGCGTCGAATGGGGCCGCGAGGGCAAGGTCCCGCTGCACACGCTGCGGGCTAACATTGACTACGGGTTTGCGGAGGCCAACACCACCGCCGGCAAGATCGGCGTGAAGGTGTGGATCTGCAAGCGCGAGGATTTCCAGCCGAACCGCCGTCCGGAAGGTCGCCGCGAGCGCGGCGAGCGGGGCGAGCGCGGTGAGCGCAAGGAGCGGAGGTAAGCCATGCCGTTGATGCCCAAGAGGGTCAAGTACCGTAAACAGTCAAAGGGAAACCGCGGCGGCTGGGCCACCTCGGGCGCCGAGCTCGCATACGGCGAGTTCGGCCTCAAGGCGACCACGCGCGGGTTCCTCACCGCCACGCAGATCGAAGCCTGCCGCGTCGCGATCAACCGCGAGATGAAGCGCAAGGGCAAGCTCTGGATCCGCATGTTCCCGGACAAGCCGGTCACGCGCAAGCCAATCGAAGTGCGTATGGGCGGGGGCAAGGGCAACCCGGAGTTCTGGGTGGCCGTTGTCCTCCCCGGCAAGGTGCTGTTCGAGCTTGGCGGCGTATCCGAGGAGGTGGCGCGCGAGTGCCTCCGCCTCGCCGCCACGAAGATCGGCATCCACACGAAGTTCATCACGCGTGCAGGAGTTAAGATCTGATGAAGACGAACGAACTGAAGGAACTCGGCGTGGAAGAGCTCGAGGCCAAGATCCGCGAGGTCCGCAAGGAACTCAACGACCTTAAGCTGAAGCTCGCGTCGAAGGTTGACGTTGAAAAGCCGGTCAGGATACGTCTGCTGCGCCGCGAAGTCGCGCGCATGATGACGGTTCTGGCCGCCGCGAAGAAGGAGGCCAAGTAACATGGCGAATGAAGAAAAGCGCGGCGCACGCAAGGTCCGCAAGGGCACGGTCGTCTCGAAGATGGGCGCGAAGAGCGTCGTCGTCCAGGTGACCTACCGCGAGCGCCATCCCATGTACGGGAAGGTGGTCGTGCGCTCGAAGAAGTACCACGCGCACGACGAGGCCGACACCGCAAAGGTCGGCGACGTCGTGACGATCATGGAAACGCGCCCCCTGAGCGCGACAAAGCGTTGGCGCATAGTGGCGCCGGAGGCGAAGTGACATGATCCAGGAACTGACAAACCTCGTTGTCGCGGACAACACGGGCGCCAAGCGCGCCATGTGCTTCCGCATTCTCAAGCAGCGCAAGGAGTACGCGCACCTCGGCGACGTGATCCGCGTCGCCATCAAGGAGGCGAGCCCCACGGGTTCGATCCGCAAGGGCCAGGTCGCCACGGCGGTCATCATCCGCACGGGCGCGCCGATCGTCCGCGAGGACGGCCAGCGGGTGCACTTCGACCAGAACGCCTGCGTTCTCGTCGACTCCAAGCTCAACCCGATCGGATCCCGCGTGTTCGGGCCCGTTCCGCGTGAGCTGCGCGAGAAGAACTACATGAAAATCCTGTCCATGGCCCCGGAAGTGGTCTAAGAGGAGCGCATCATGAGTATCGCACGTATTCGCAAGAACGACACCGTGATCGTGACTCACGGAAACGACGCCGGGCGCACCGGGGTCGTTCAGAAGGTGGACGCCAAGAAGGGCACGGCGATCGTGTCCGGCATCAACGTCCACAAGAAGGCTGTCCGCCGCACCGAGCGGACGCAGGGCGGCCTCATCGACAGGGAGTTTCCGATTGCGCTTTGCAAGCTGATGCCCTACGACCCTGACTCGAAGAAGGGCTCGCGCGTGTCCACTGCCGAGAAAGACGGCAAGAAGGTGCGCAAGCTGAAGGCCTCCGGGAAGATCATCTGAGGAACTCGTCATGGCTAAGCTGAAAGAAGAATACACAAACCGCATCATCGGCGAGCTCGAGCAGAAACTCGGCACGACGAACCGGATGCTTGTCCCGCGTCTCCAGAAGATCGTGGTCAACATGGGCTTCGGCATCGTCTCCAAGGACGAGCAGAAGGGTATCGTTGACGACCTCACGGCGATCACGGGCCAGCGTCCCCTCCTCTGCAAGGCGAAGAAGTCCATCTCGAACTTCAAGCTGCGCGAGGGCATGGTCATCGGCGCGAAGGTCACCCTCCGCGGCGACCGCATGTGGGAATTCGCGGAGCGCCTCATCAACGCGGCGCTCCCGCGCATCCGCGACTTCCGCGGCGTGCCGAACCGCGGCTTCGACGGCCGCGGCAACTACACGCTCGGCCTCAAGGAGCACGCGATCTTCCCGGAACTCGTGGAAGCGACGGGCCCCAATTGCGGCATGGACGTGACGTTCGTGACCAGTTCGAAGGACAACAAGGCCGCCAAGGAGCTGCTGACCGCGCTCGGCATGCCGTTTGCGGGGAGGAACTAATTCATGGCTAAGAAATGTCTGATGGAAAAGGCCGCCCGCCTGTGGACGGCGAAGGCCAAGGACGCCAAGCGCGTCGCCGAGGGCAAGAAGCCCCTCACGAAGGCGAACGTGCGTGCGTACAACCGCTGCCGCATCTGCGGCCGCCGCCACGCGTACATGCGGAAGTTCGGCGTCTGCCGTCTCTGCTTCCGCGAACTCGCGGTGAACGGTCTCATCCCCGGCGTCACCAAGGCCTCGTGGTAAACTCGGAAAGGAACTGAACAAATGACAATCGATCCCATTTCCGACATGCTGGTAACGATCCGCAACGGGCTCAAGGCCCGTCTCGTGCAGGTCTCTACGCCGGCATCCAACATCAAATCCGAAATCGCCAAGGTCATGAAGGCGTCCGGCTACATCCAGGACGCGTTCACGACCTCCGACTTCCCTAAGAAGCTCGTCATCACGCTCAAGTACTCGGACCGCGCCGAACCGGCCATCCGCGGGCTTGCGCGTCAGTCGAAGCCCGGCCTGCGCAAGTTCGTGGGCTGCTCCGAGATCCCGTCCGTCCTCGACGGCATGGGGCTCGCGGTGCTCTCCACGTCGAAGGGCGTGATGAGCGGCTTCGAGGCGAAGAAGCAGAAGGTCGGCGGCGAACTCATCTGCACCGTTTGGTAAGGAGTCCAGAACAATGTCTCGTATCGGTAAAGAACCCGTGATCCTCCCCGCCGGCGTCACCGCGAAGGTGGACGGCCAGAAGGTCACCGTGAAGGGCAAGCTCGGCGAGCTTTCCTACGTCATGAACGACGGCATCACGGCCAAGGTCGAAGAGGGCAAGATCGTGATCGAACGCAAGGACGACACGATCAAGAACTTCCACGGCCTCGCCCGTGCGCTCATCCACAACAACGTGGTGGGCGTGTCCGAGGGCTACAAGAAGCAGCTCGTCATCGAGGGCACCGGTTTCAAGGCCGTCCTCCAGGGCAAGCAGCTCGCGCTCTCGCTCGGCTTCGCCTCGCCCAAGATCTTCGACATCCCGGAGGGCCTCACGGTCACCGTCGAAAACGACGGCCTGCAGGTCACCCTCACGGGAACCAGCAAGGAGATCGTTGGCGAGTCCGCCGCGCGCATCCGCAGCTTCTATCCGGCCGAGCCCTACAAGGGCAAGGGCATCAAGTACCTCGGCGAACACATCCGCCGTAAACAGGGCAAGAAGGTGGCCTAATCTGAAGGCTGCCTGAATCGGAGAAAACGAAATGAGTTTCAACCGTAAAGACCAGCGCGTGAAGCGCCACCTGCGCCTCCGCCAGCGCGTGATCGGCTCAGTGGAGCGTCCGCGCATGTCGATCTGCATCACGAACAAGCACATGTACGTGCAGTTCATCGACGACGCGGCCGGCAACACCCTCGCCCAGGCCTCCTCTCTTAAGGAGACCAAGGCGAACCTCGAAGTCGCCAAGAAGCTTGGCGCCGCCGCGGCGGAGGCCGCGAAGGCGAAGGGCATCACGCGCGTCGTCGTGGATCGCGGCGGCTTCAAGTTCACGGGCCGCGTGGCGGCCATCGTCGCGAGCGCCGTAGAGAACGGCCTCTCGATCAGCGACAAACCTGCCAAGGAGGCTGAATAATGGCTATGAACCGCGACAAGCGCCGCAGCGAATCCGGCGCGACCGACGATCTCGACGAGAAGGTCGTGTTCGTCAACCGTTGCGCGAAGACCGTCAAGGGCGGCCGCCGCATGTCCTTCTCCGCCGTCATCGTCGTGGGCGACCACGAGGGCAAGGTGGGCGTGGGCTTCGGCAAGGCGAACGAGGTTTCCGACGCGATCCGCAAGGGCGGTGAAGCTGCCCGCAAGGCCATGCGCCCGGTGACCCTCCGCGTCGAGAAGGACGCCCAGGGTAACGTGGTGTGCGTGACCATTCCGCACGACGTGGCAGGCGACTGCGACGGCGGCCGCGTGATCCTCAAGCCGGCTCCCGCCGGTACGGGCCTCATCGTCGGCGGCGGCATGCGCCCCGTCCTCGAGGCCGTCGGCATCCGCGACGCCGTGGGCAAGTCCCTCGGTTCCAAGAACCGCCTCAACGTGGTGAAGGCCACGATGAACGCCCTCGCGCAGCTGCGCTCGGCGGCGGAGATCGAGGCGATCCGCGCGTAACAACAATCGGGGGAACCCCGGTTCCCCCGAACCTGACAACCATCGGGGAAACCCAGGTTTCCCCGAACCCCTTCAAAAAGGAATTGTTATAATGGATCTTTCATCCCTCACCAATACCCCCGGTGCGCGCAAGCGCGCCAAGCGCGTGGGCCGCGGCTGCGGCTCGGGCATGGGCAAGACGAGCTGCCGTGGCCAGAAGGGCCAGAACGCCCGCAAGGGCCACAAGCAGAAGCTCGGCTTCGAAGGCGGCCAGATGCCGCTCGTGCGCCGTCTGCCCAAGCGCGGCTTCAACAACGCCCGCTTCCGCACCGAGACGCTCGCCGTCAACGTGGAGACGCTGGAGAAGCTGTTCAACGCGGGCGACGAGATTACCTTGGAGACGCTTGCCGCCAAGGGCTTCAAGAGCGCTAAGCGTCCGATCGTCAAGATCCTCGCGAAGGGCGAGCTCACGAAGAAGTTCGTCGTGAAGGTTCCCTGCAGCGCCGCCGCCAAGGCGAAGATCGAGGCCGTCGGCGGCAGCGTGGCCGGAAAGGCCTGATGACTGAAGCCCGGGGACAGAGAAAAGGCCATGGACGGTGGGGATTGCCCTCCGTCCAGGGTCTTTTTCATCCCCTTTTAGGGACTGCTCGGTCTCTGTTTCCTTACACCCCATACGGAGTTTGAGTTATGTCGATGTTCAAAGGTTTTTCGAATGCGTTCAAGATTCCCGAACTGCGTAAGAAGATTTTGATTACGCTCGGCCTTGTGGCCGTGTGCCGTCTCGTTTCCCAGATCCCCACGCCCGGCGTTGACTGGCGTGCCCTTCAGGGCGCGATAGAGGATATCCGCAGCCAGTCTGGCGGCGGCATGCTCGACTGGTTTGACGTGTTCACGGGCGGCGCGCTCGGACAGTGCGCCATCGGCTTCCTCTCGATCTGGCCGTACATCTCGGCACAGATCGTTATCCAGCTTCTTTCCAGCGTGATTCCCTCGCTTGAAAAGCTGAAGAAGGAAGGCGAGAGCGGACGCCAGCGCCTCGCGCAGATCACGCGTTACCTGACGATCGTCATCTGCGTGGTCCAGTCGTGGACGATTGCAACCGTTCTCCTGAATCCGCAGGCGCTCGGCATCAATGCGCAGATTGTCGTGAGCGGATCCCCGATGGGATTCCGTCTGATGACCGTCATAGGCATGACCTCTGCCGCGTTGTTCGTCATGTGGCTTGCCGACCAGATTACCACCTTCGGCGTGGGCAACGGCGGTTCGCTTATCATCATGATCAACATCACCTCGCGTCTCCCGCACGCCATCTTCGCCGCATACGAGCGGTACTTCGGTGGCACCGGAATGCAGACGGCCTCGCCCGTCGAGCTCGTGATGTTGCTGGTGTTCGGCTTCCTCGTGGTGATGGGAACTGTGCTGCTCACGCAGGGCGTGCGCAAGGTCGCCATTCACGCGACGCGTCGATCCATGGCGGTGGGTAATACCTACGGCATGCAGCAGACGTTCATGCCGCTCCGCGTAAACTACACTGGCGTTATGCCGATCATCTTCGCGCAGCCGATCCTCCAGGTTCTGGGCTGGCTCTTCAAGAAGATGCCGTGGGATCCCTGCCAGTCGTTTGGCGGACAGCTCAGCGACATGGGTTCGGCCACGCACCTGATCATCTACGCGATTGTGATCATGTTCTTCTGCTTCTTCTGGGTTGCCACGCAGTTCAACGCCGTGGACATCTCGGAGAACCTGAAGAAGGACGGCTCCTACGTTCCGGGCATCCGTCCGGGCATGCAGACGGCCGAGTACCTCGACGCCGTGATGACGCGCATCACCCTTATCGGCGGCACCGGCCTCCTCATCGTGGCTCTCCTGCCGCAGATCCTCAGTGGTGCCTTCGGCATCCCGTGGGCGATTTCGAGCTTCTTCGGCGGCACGTCGCTGCTCATCATCGTGGGCGTGGCGCTCGATACGCTCCGCATCATGGAGTCGCACCTCCTCGTGCGCAAGTACGACGGCTTCCTGCGCCACGGCACGCTCCGCGGCCGCGGTGGGGTGTGATATGGATGCCGTCGTCTTGGCGGCTTACTGGGACAACGGGCGTCTCGCCCGTTGCGGCGACGCCGGGGTGCAAACTTTTGCACCCCGGTTTTGTTCTTTTCGGGCATGATCGGTTGGGGAAGGATGCAACGCTTATTTGATCCTTGAATGCGTAAGAGAATAGTGGTATACTTTCCCAAAACGTTGAAAGGAGGCTTGTTGTTATGCCGATGGTGATGGAAAAGACCGATTGGATGAATGTTGTTTCAGGCGTAAGCCGCGCTGCTGATGTTTGGTTTGAAATGGCGAAGCCCAAGGCGAACCGAATATCTATCCTCGCACCACGTGGTTTCAGCGGATGTTCATTCCAGATTGTGATGATTCCTGTTGAAGACGACGGAAAATCCAATGGGCAGAGGCAGAAGATGTCCAGTAACGCTCTTCGGGCGAAACTTCGCCAGTTGCCGCAGGAATATGGCGATGATTGGGATGGGTATG
This sequence comes from uncultured Lentisphaerota bacterium, assembly GCA_946413265.1. GTDB lineage: Bacteria > Verrucomicrobiota > Kiritimatiellia > RFP12 > UBA1067 > RUG572. Next base: position 3,758 of record CAMKJU010000135.1, on the reverse strand, counting down.
GCGCGAAGGCCGTCAGCAAGAAGTCCATTGCCACTGCATCGCGTTTCGCAGGCCTTGTACCTGAGGCGGCTCTTGCCGGGGATGTCTGCGTGGATACGGAAGGAGAGGTTTATTTCGAGTGGCGCGTGTCCGCATCGAAATATTGTTCGGTAACGTTTGCCGAGGACGGATGCTTCCTGTGCTTGGTGAAGAACGGACGCAACAAGACGTTGACTACGACGAACGTTCGTTCCGAAGCTCTTGAATATGTGAGGGGGATTTTCAATTGACGAGGGCGGCAAGGTTCGTTCTTTCCGGCAAGCTGCTTTGTCGGAAGCCCAATGGCGCGCATGGTGTTCGTCGAGATGCATTCTTGCCTCGGGGAAATCCGCTTGAGACATCTGTCATATTGCATGACGACCCTGTTGCGGATTTGCCATGGACGATTGGCCAGAAAATGGCAGCTGCTTGCAAACCGGATGCTTCAGGTGCGCGGCGTCAGCTTCATGGAATAGCGGATGTGAGTGATGCGGATGTTGTTACGGCGAAGTTGCAGTTGTCGCCGCAGCCATCCAAAATCAGCAAGCGTCACGCCAATATCGTCGGTTGGTCGTTGGAGCGGGTTAAACAGCAAGATGCCGCGCTGACTCTCGCCGAGTCGGCCGTGGTGACGCTATCGCCCCAAGAACGTTAACTCAAGAGCTTAGCAATAACAAGGTACAGCGGCTCCCGACGATACACGTTGATTCCTGTTGCCCAAGTTAACGGGCGCATGTGAGCAGAATGTGCTATACTATTCGCCATGCGACAAATAGTGTTCCATGTGAACCGGGACAAACCGGGTGCCGATACGGTGCGCCAGCGCCTTGCAGCGCTGGCTGCCTCTCTCGGATTGTCTGAGTGTGGTCCCGGCGAACAACCTGAAGCCGTGGTGGTGCTCGGCGGGGATGGCACGATGCTCTCCGCCGTCCACCGTTTCCCCGGCATTCCGCTGCTCGGTCTCAACCTCGGTTCCCTTGGCTATCTTGCGGGCGTAGAGGCACCGCATTTCGATGACGCGCTGCGCGCGCTCGCGTCTGGCGACTACGAGGTTTCTCGCCGTACGACCCTGCGCGTGGGCGATGCCGTGGCACTGAACGAGATCGTCGTTTCGCGCGGTGTATCCGGACACGCCGCCCACTTGGAGATTTCCGTGGACGGACGCATGGCTACGCGCCTTTCGGCAGACGGTCTCGTAGTGGCAACCCCCACCGGCTCCACTGCCTATTCGCTCGCCGCCGGCGGTCCAATACTGATGCCGGACAGCGAATCGTTCGTCGTCACGCCAATCTGCCCGCACGCCCTCGCCTCGCGTCCTCTCGTAATCCCCGATACCGCTCGTCTAATGGTCCGCGCCTGCTTGCGCACGCGAGGAGAGAAGCTGGCCGTGTTCGCGGACGGTGCGCGCGTGCAGCAGCTCGGCGCGGACGAGGCTGTTGAGATTGTCCGTGCGGACGTCTCCGTGCCGCTCATCCAGTTGCGCGGCTACGATCCCTACGAAGTTCTTTCCCGAAAGCTAGGCTGGAACGGGAGCACGATCAAATGACGGAACTTGAAGGCAAGATCGGCTACACCTTCCATGACGCCGAGCTCCTTACCCATGCGCTCACCACGCCCGCCTGCCGCATGGACCATCCCGAAGGCGGAGACAACCAGCGCCTTGAATTTCTTGGAGATGCAGTTTTCGGGCTCCTTTCCGCTGATGCAGTCTTCGCCGCCTTCCCCGATGACGATGAAGGGCTGCTTACTGTACGCCGCACTCACCTCGTTTCGGGCGCGGCACTTGCCGACGCTGCCGAGCGCCTCGGTCTGCGCGACTATCTGAAGTTCAACCAGGGTGCGCAGCCGCCTCCGCCGCACGCGAAGGTACTTGCGGATTCGCTGGAGGCGTTGATGGGGGCGGTGTGGCTCGACGGCGGACTTCCTGCGGCCCGCACCGTATTCGCAGCGCTTGACCTACCGCTAAATGCGAAGTTCAATGAATGGGACGCAAACCCTAAGGGCTACTTGCAGGTGAAGACGCAGGCGATGCATCCTCCGCGGCGTCCCGTCTACGAGGTCTTGCAGATGGGCGGCGTGGCGCACGCGCCCGTCGTCACGGTGCGCGTGAGTGTACACGGCCTCGGCGATGCCGTTGCCACTGCAGGATCGAAGTCCGCAGCAGAAGTCGCAGCGGCTGCCGCACTGCTGGAGAAAATCAATTTTTCCGACCACGCATGACAGCCAAGGCTTGTCGCTCGCAAAAATCTTAAAAATTCCCTATTGACGGCGGTCGGGGGACTGTGGTAAACTTTCGGCGCAACAGGAAATTAGAATGCAATTCAACGTCCAGTTCTGGTGGTGGCGCAGCTTCGATGAACAGTCGGAGAGGCTCCGCATACCCTGAGACGGTGAAGTGAAAAGAATTTGCACCGAATAGGCAGACGGCCCCGCTCCGATGAGCGAGGCCGTTTTTGCGTATGCGGGCCGAAGGGGAGAACCAATCAATCACCAACCAAAAACAAAAAGAGAAAGCAGATGAAAGAACTGACAAGAGAGATGTTCGAGGCACGAGCCGCCGGTGGCGGCATCGTGCCCGTCTACCGCGAGTACCTCGCGGACATGGAGACTCCTGTCTCCGTGCTGTCCCGCGCCGTGGACGAGGACGTGTTCCTCCTCGAGAGCGTGGCGTCGTCCGAGACGGGCGGACGCTACTCCTTCCTCGGCGTGAACCCGTACGCGACCGTCTATGAGAAGGACGGCACCGTGTTCATGCAGACGCCCGCCGACGGCGTGTCGTTCCTGCCGGACGCGGACATCCTCGCCGCGCTGCGGCGTCTCTTTGCGGAGCGGAACTTCAAGGCCGACCCCGACCTGCCGCCGCTCCAGGGCGGCGCGATCGGCTACCTCTCCTACGACGCCGTGCGCGTGTTCGAGCCGCGCGTGCAGCTCACGCCCGAGCCGGGCACGCCGACCGCCGCGTTCATCCTCACCGACTCGATCCTCGTGTTCGACAACGTGCGCCGCACCGTGACCGTGATCGTGAACATCGACGCTTCCGCGCCCGCTGCCTACGACGTCGCGCGCGAGCGGATCGACGCGCTCTTCGCCAAGTTCTTCCGGCGCGAGCGCCCGGCAATGCGGTTCAGTGTCGGCGCGCTCGGCGAGCGCGCCCTACCAGGTGGATTCACGCCGGAGATGTCGGCGGAGGAATATGCGGAAATCGTGGCGAAGTGCAAGAAGGACATCCTGAACGGCGAGTGCATCCAGGTGGTGCCGTCGCAGAAGTTCACGATGGAGACCTCCGCGAGCCCGCTCTCGCTCTACCGCGCGCTCCGCGTGGTGAACCCCTCGCCGTACAACTTCTTCATGAAGGTGGGTCCGCGCACGCTGATCGGGTCGTCGCCGGAGGAGCTCGTGAAACTCTCGGGGCGCACCTGCTCCACGTGTCCGATCGCGGGGACGCGTCCGCGCGGCGCCACGCCCGAATCCGACGCCGCGCTCGAGCGCGAGCTCGTGGGCGACGAGAAGGAGAACGCGGAGCACGTGATGCTCGTCGATCTCGGACGCAACGACCTCGGTCGCGTGTGCGAGACGGGCACGGTGAAGGTGGACTCCTTCGCGCACGTCGAGCGCTACTCGCACGTGATGCACCTCGTCTCGGACGTCTCGGGCACGCTCGCGGAAGGCAAGGACGGCTTCGACCTCCTGCGCGCCGCGTTTCCCGCCGGCACGCTCACGGGCGCGCCGAAGATCCGAGC
>CAMKJU010000134.1 GCA_946413265.1 uncultured Lentisphaerota bacterium | reverse complement strand
TCACGTTCGGCACGGATCCGGCGAAGCCCGTCACGCTTCGCGTCGGGGCGGACGCGAAGCTTACGAACAGGCCCGACCCATGGACGGTTGGAAATCTGGCAAACATCACGTCGACCGTCGTCAAGGCGGGCGGCGACTGGACGGTTGCGAGGTTCTTTCTTGCCAATGCCGCTTCCGCCGTCACGACGTTCGTCCAGGAAGGCGGAACGCTGACGCTCTCAAGCACGGCCGACATCGGCAAGAGCGGTTCAGCCGCGTATGCGCGCTTCGACATCGCCGGCGGCACGGTCGCGCATGGCGGGTACGTCCATTTGGGCGCACAGTGTCCCGCGACGATGACGGTGAGGGCGGGGGCGAAGTATGAAACGACGGCGGCGAACGGCTACGGCATTATCGTGGGCGGCGCCGCCGACGCGACGCTCGACGTCGACGGCGGCGAGGTCTTGATCATGGAGCCGGTCAACATCGCCCTGTACGGCGACCATGCACCGAACGGCGTGGTGAACGTCATGGCGGGCGGCGTTCTTTCGTGCAGCAGAATCATCGTCAACCGCAACGCGGCAGGCGGTTCCGGAACGCTGAACATCGACGGCGGAACGCTCCGCGCGTATGCCGACAGCGCGGCGTTCATCCCCGCCAATGACAACTTGTCCGTGACGGTCGGCGCGAACGGCGGCACGATCGACGCGAACGGAAAGAACGTCACCATCGCCAAGTCCGTCGGCGGCACGGGCGGCCTGGCGTTCAAGGGAGGCGGCAAGGTCACGTTCGCCGCCGCAAATACGTACGCGGGCGCAACGACCGTGGAGGTCGGCACGTCGGTGCTCGTTCCCTCGCTCGCCTCGCTCGGCGGCGGCATCGCGGTGACGGCTCCGGAAGCGACGCTGGCGGACGGCGTTTACATGCTTCTTGCCCTCACGGGCGGGGAGACGTTTTCCGAATCGACGCTGGCGGGCATCGCGGCGCCGGCGGGATGCAGCCTGCGCCTTTCAAACGACCGGAAGTCCATCCTCTGCATCGCGGGCAACCCCGGATTCGTGTGGGTCGGCGGCGAAAGCGGAAGTCTGAGCGAGGCGTCCAACTGGGCGAACGGCGCGGTGCCGCAGAGCGGGGACAGCTGCGTGATCGGCAATCCCACTGCGGCCAGCCTCACGGTCGGCGACACGTTCGCCCCGTCATCGATCACGTTCCCGGCGTATTCCGCACTCGTCACGATCTCCGGCGAAAGGGCGCTTTCCGGCCTGACGGCCATCGTGAACAGCGCGGCGCAGCACCACGTGTTCGCGTGTCCCGTCGATGCGCGGGCGGCGACGCCGGAACTGACTCTCTCCGCCTCTGGCTATCTCGTGTTCAGCGGCGGGATCGCGCTCGCGGCGATGCCGTCCGTCGACGCCATGCGGCTTGCGGGCGTGTGGAACCTGACGGGCGACTGGAACACGCCCGCCAACGACGCGCGCATACAGCCCGGATCGGAGGTCAACGTCTCGGGGACGCTCCGCAACGGATACAACCTCGTCATCGAGGAGGGCGCGACGCTTCGTGCCGCGAACATCGAGGTAGGCCAGGGCGGTACGAACAAAAACCGCTTCCTCGCGAACAACTTTGGAACGCTCGTCGTCACGGGGGAGATGGTGGATGTCATGTGGTCAGATAACACCACCCGATACAGCCTTGCCGCATTCTTCGCGCAGGGAAGCGACACTGCCGTTACGCGGGTGAACGGGCTTGTCAATTCCGCCTCGACGCAGAGCAACCATCCGCTCGTCCTCAACAACGGCAGCAACGCCGCCACGAACACGATCGTGCTGGGATCGGGCGGGCTCTCCTTCAGGGACAACTACAGGGTGAACGCCCAAAGCTATCCGTATTTCCAGGTCGATTCCGGGAAGATCGCCGTTCTCGCCTCGTCCGCCGACTGGACGATCCCGCGCAACACGTACGGGTACGGCGTCACGCTTGAGCTGAACGGCCCCGTCGTCATCGACACCTCGGACTACGACGACCGCGCCGTCGCCCGCACCGTGCATGTCCTCGGGCAGATCGGCAGCAGCGGATCGGTGACTGCGAAGGGGTGCGGCCGGTTGGCGTTTGAAAGTGAACTCAGCTTTGGCGGCAGACTGTACGTGCAGGACGCGGCGACCGCCGCCGTCAACGCCGGCTGCCCGGTTTCCCGAACCGAGGTCAGCGTCGCAAGCGGCGCGACGCTGGAGCTTGCGCAGTCCGGGACGGTCGCGCTCGCCGGCGCCCTGACGCTTGCACACGAGGCGGCGCTCGGATTCAACTTCACGGGCAGGGAGCCGCCGGTGCTCGACGTGACGGACAAGACGGTGACGCTCGGCGGAACGGTCGTCGTCAAGGTCTCGGCTGACGGCAAGCGCCCGAAGGGCGGCGCGCACGTGCTGACGGCGGGCGGGAAGTTCGCCGGCGCGAATGTCACGCTCGCCGCCGGCGCGCCGGAGTGGGTGAAGGGCGTTTCGGTCGTGGACGGCGAGATCGTCCTTGATGCGAAAGCCACCGGGATGATAGTCATCGTGCGGTGAATTGCGTGCGGATCCGTGCGCCCCTCCCCTTGCCAGTGAACGCCTGCCAGTGCGGTTTTTTCTAAACGTATCACGCGAAAGAAAGGAACATGATGAGAACCAGATTAGATTCCATGGGGCGCGCCTTGGTTGTGGTCGCGCTCTGCATAGCGACGGCGCCCTTGTCCTCGTTCGCCGAGGCGAAATCCGCCACGCTCAGCGCCACCGGCTATTCAGGCACGGAAACGCTCACGGGCTTTCCGGCGCTCGTGAGGCTCTCGGCCACCGACGACGCCTACGGCTTCTCCTACTCTGACTGCGTGAACGGCAAGGACGACCTCTGGTTCGAGGACGCGGACGGCAACCTCATCCCGCACGACGTCGATACGTGGAACGAAACGGGCGATTCCTACGTGTGGGTGCGGATCCCCAGTCTCTCCAACGGCACCAAGATCGTCATGCACTGGGGCGCGACGCGCACCGCCGAGCAGACCTGCACGCCCGCCGACACATGGGCCGGCTACGTCGGCGTGTGGCACATGAACGAGACCGGCACGACCGCCGAACCGGACTCGACGGCGAACGGCCTGGACGCGACGCCGCTGACGTCCAGTAGCGCGGCCACAAGCCTGAATACCGCAACAGGGACTGTTGGCGCAGGCAGGGCCATTCCGTCTGACGGCAAGTACTTTTCGGTCGGCTCCAGTTCAAACCCCTATCATTCCACACTCACCACGAAGGCTAATTTCTCGGTCAGCGGCTGGTGCAAGATGTCGAGCATTCCCAACAACAACGGTTGGCAGCGCATCTTCTGCGGGATGTCGTCGAGCAGCCTCCATTCCTGGGATGTGTGGAGGGAGCACGCCACCCAGATAGGCGTTCGCAGCGGCAACGGAAGTGGCAATAACAGCAGCACCGCGTATAAGGTGGCGATAGCTGAAGGGGAAACAGCCGCGCATTACTTGACAATCGTGTGGGAAGGAACCAGTGCGAAGGTGTATGAAAACGGAGCGTTCGTCGCGTCTCAGACGCTCAGCGCTAACACGCATCCAAACAGCGTATTCACGATTGGCGGCCGCGTGGGAACTTCAACCCGCAGCTTCGTCGGCGTCTTCGACGAGGTGCGCATGTACGACGGTGTTGTTTCGGCGGACCGCGCCGCCGCCGACTACGCGACGATGAACGCACCTACGGCTTTCCTCTCGCTCGCTTCGGACGATACGCCCGTCACCGCCGAATGGACCGGCGCGGCGGGCAACGGCGACGTCGCCAACGCCGCAAACTGGAATTGCTACAATGGGGACGGCAACAAAATCGACAACGCATTGCCCACCATCGCGACAGCCGTCACGGTGTCGGGCGACAGCTTGAACATCCAGGTTCCCGCCGGCACGTCGCTTGAATGCAGGTCCTTCACCCTCGGCAGCGCCACGCTCGCCCGGGACTGCGACCTGACGGGCGTCGACGTGGTTGTTGCGGCGGACGCGACCATCGACCTGAAGGGCTACGCGCTCTTCGTGAAGGGGCTTTCCGGCGGCGGCACGATCACCAGCACGGCGGACGCCAACGCCGCCTACGCCACGCTCGACTTCATCCAGGCGGACAACACCGACGCAAGCCAGTACATCATCACCGACTACACGCCGCGCTACAGCGACACGTTCGTCACGAGAGTCAATTTCCAGAATACCTCCGCCCAGTGCATCTACTGTGCGCGCGGAAACAGTGTCGGGAGCGGTTCCTATACGTGCCTTACATACGGTCCCGGCGACCCGCTACGCTTCGACCATGTCACTACGACGGGTAGTACTTCCTCCACGCCTACGCCGCCAACCGACGAGGACTGCACCTTCTCCGTCAACGGAAAGACGGGCGACTGCAAGCTGAACGGCGCGAGCATCTACACGATGGCGACGTCAAGCGACGACACGGCAACGGCGGCCTCCGCTCTTTCGTTCTTCAAGCTGAACAACAACGCGAGCGGCACGACGATGAGTTCCTACGGTCAGGCGAACTTCAAGATGTACTTCTTCCGCATCTACGACGTGAACGGCGCGCTCGTGCGCGACTACGTGCCGGCGAAGAACGGCAGCGGCGTGGCGGGCCTCTGGGACCGCGTCAACAATGCGTTCTGGCCCAGCGCCGGCGCAGAGGCGTTCATCGCCGGAAGCGAGACGGCCCGCGGCGAAGTGGTGTTCTGCGGCGACGGTACGTGGAGCGGCGTGACGATCGCGCCCGCCGTGACCGTGGTGAAGGACTGCGGCGGCACGCTCACGCGGAGCGTTGCACTTTCGACCGGAACGTCCGGCGACGGCACGGCGCAGTTCGTCTTCGACGATGGCACGGCCAAGTTCTCCACCATCAGCGCGGGACAGGCGGAGTTCAACGTCCACGGCGGTACGGTGAACGTTCCCACATGGATCGACTGGGGCAGCCGCGCGAACGCGACGGCGGTCTGGAACCAGTACGGCGGCGCAGTCTCGCAGTCGGGCGGTAACTTTTGGATCGGGCGCGTAAACAAGGGTACGGGCGTCTACAACCTCTACGGCGGGACGCTGGCGAAGTCCGGCGGCAGTTTTTCGCTCGGACAGGTCTCTGGCTCGACGGGATACTTCAACATGACGAACGGCACGTTCACGAGCAGCGTGGACATGTACTTTGGCGCGGACGCGGGAGGCGTCGGGCATTTCACCGCCTCCGGCGGCACGTTGAACGCGACTACGCTCAGAGTGGGGAACAACGGCGCTGGCACGTTCGACCAGAGCGGCGGCGCGGTGAACGTGAACTCTTATCTGTTTATCGGCGCCGAATCGAAATCAGCCACCGGCACGTACACGATGACGGGCGGGACGCTCAAGGTACCGAACCAGCCGGTGTCCGTGGGGCGTTACGGTACGGGCACGCTTGACGTCTCCGGCACGGCGGTTGTCACGGCATCGAAGGGCGTGCGCGTGGGCTTCTCGAACGGCAGCAACGCCGGCACGGGCACGCTTGTCGTCACGAACGGCGGAACCGTTGTTACCACGTCGATCTATGGCGGCGGCACCAACGACGCGGCGCAGGCGACAGTGCTGTTCGACGGCGCAACGGTGCAGACCACGGCGGAGGGGGCGATTCTGAAAGACCTCGCATCCGTGACGATCGGCGAGGGCGGGTTGACGATTGACAACGCCTACGAGGCATCCGCCACCAACACGACGTTCAAGGTTGCGCCCGGCATGACGGCGATCACCATGACGGGAGCGGGTACGCTCGACCTTTCGCAGGCGACGGTGGAACTGGCCTCCGCGCCATCCGGCAAGTTCGTCCTTGCCACGGCGACCGGCAGCGGCAGCTTCACCGGCGTTCCGTCCGTGGTACGCGCCGACGGCGAAAGTGCCAAGAGTGTCCGCGTCCGTTTGGCGAACGGCGGCAAGGACATTGAAATCCTGTTCGGCGGGTTCACGATCCTGATACGCTGACGGGTTTGCCGCAGCGGCGCATTGCAATCGAAAACAAGGAGAAAGAACAATGAAAACGACAATCAGCACAACTGGCAGGGCGCGTCGTCCTCGACGCGCCGCGTCCGCCGCGTTCGCGGCTCTGCTCTGCGCGATGGCATCCTTGCCGTCGTTCGCCGACGCCAAATCAGCCACGCTTAGTGCCACCGGCTATTCAGGCACGGAAACGCTCACGGGCTTTCCGGCGCTAGTGAAGCTCTCCGCCTCAGACGACGCCTACGGATTCTCCTATTCCGATTGCGTGAACGGAAAGGACGACCTCTGGTTTACGGACGCAGACGGCAACGTCATCCCGCACGAAGTCGATACGTGGAACAATTCCGGCGATTCCTACGTGTGGGTGCGGATTCCCAGTCTCTCCAACGGCGCCAAGATCGTCATGCACTGGGGCGCGACGCCCACCGCCGAGCAGATGACGACGGAAAACGTGTGGATTGGCTACGTCGGCGTGTGGCACATGAACGAGACCGGCACGAACGACGAGCCGGATTCGACGGCGAACAGCCTGAGCGCCGCGCCGATCGACAACAGCAACGACTTGACAAGCCTCAATAAGGCAGAGGGCGCCGTCGGCGCGGGGCGGAGCGTTGCGCAGGCCTCCGTGTTCAAGGTCTCGTCGCACAAGTCGCACATCACCACCGCATCCCAATTTACGATAAGTGGCTGGGCCAAGCGGACGGGGTCGGGCGATTATCCACGCATTTTCGTGGGCAACCCGAATAATGGCAGCCGCACTTACTGGGAAATGTTTGGGCAGTCGGGTACGGAGCTTCGCATCAGAGGCGGCAGTACGGAACTTTCAGGCTGCTCCGTCAACATAGGAACTTCGGCCGGCTGGAATTATCTGACAGCCGTATTCAACGGTAAAACCGGTACGCTTTACAACAAGGGAATGCTTGTCAAATCCGGGACGATCACCAATTCTGTGCAGGGCGATTTCTTTACGATCGGCGGCGTTGCTACAGTCAACAACCGCAGCTTCGTCGGCGTATTCGACGAGGTGCGCATGTACGATGGTGTCGCTTCGGCGGACCGCGTCGCCGCCGACTACGCGACGATGAACGCGCCTACGACGTTCCTCACGCTCGTTTCGGACGATACGATCGTCACCGCCACGTGGACCGGCGCGGCGGGCGACGGCGACGTGACCAATCCCGCAAACTGGAATTGCTACAACGCGGACGGCAACAAGGTAGACAACAAGTTGCCTACCGCCGTGACCGCCGTCACGGTGACGGGCGACAACCTGAACATCCAGGCTCCCGCCGGCACGTCGCTCGAATACAGTTCCTTCACCCTCGGCAGCGCCACGCTCGCCCGGGACTGCGACTTGACGGGCATCGACGTGGTTGTGGCATCGGACGCGACCATCGATCTGAAGGGCTACGCGCTCTTCGTGAAGGGTCTTTCCGGCGGCGGCACGATCACCAGCACGGCGGACGCCAACGCCGCCTACGCCACGCTCGACTTCATCCAGGCGGACAACGACAACGCAAGCCAGTATATAATCACCGACTACACGCCGCGCTACAGCGACACGTTCGTCACGAAGGTCAATTTCCAGAATATCGCAAATCAATGCATCTACTGCGCGAGAGGAACTGGCGTGACAAGCGGCTCCTATACTTGTATCACCTGTCAAGATGATGCCGGTCGTTGGCGTTTCGACCATGTTGCCAGCATGGGAGAATACGAGAACAAGTCCGCCGCGCCTGTCAATGCGGACTGCACCTTGGTCGTCAACGGCAAGACCGGCGTCTGCAAGGTGAACGGCGAAACCGTCCGCACCATGGCGACGTCCGACGACGATACGGCGACCGCCGCTTCCGTGCTTTCGTTTTTTATTCTGAACAACAGCGCAAGCGGTACAGCGATGGCCTATTACGGGCGGGCGAACTTCAAGATGTACTTCTTCCGCATCTACGACGTGAACGGCGCCATCGTGCGCGACTACGTGCCGGCGAAGGACGGCAGCGGCGTGGCGGGTCTCTGGGACCGCGTCAATAACGTATTCTGGCCTAGCGAAAAAACCGCGTTCATCGCCGGAAGCGAGACGGCCCGCGGCGAAGTGGTGTTCTGCGGCGACGGCACGTGGAGCGGCGTGACGATCGCGCCCGCCGTGACCGTGGTGAAGGATCTCGGTGGCACGCTCACGCGGAGCGGCGAACTCCAGCCAGGAATGTCCGGCGACGGCACGGCGCAGTTCGTCTTCAACGATGGCACAGCCAAGTTCTCCACCATCAGCGCGGGACAGGCGGAGTTCAACGTCCACGGCGGCACGGTGGACGTTCCCACATGGATCGACTGGGGCAAGCGGGCGAACAAGACCGCCGTCTGGAACCAGTACGGCGGCGCAGTCTCGCAGTCGGGAGGCAATTTCTGGATCGGCGCCTACGGCGCCAGCGGGGCGGTCGGAAAATACAACCTCTACGGCGGGACGCTGACGAAGTCCGGCGGCACGTTCGCACTCGGGCAGAACGCCAGCCACACGGGATACTTCACCATGACGAACGGCACGTTCACGTGCAGCGTGGACATGTATATCGGCGCGAACGGCGTCGGGCATTTCACCGCCTCCGGCGGCACGTTGAACGCGACGACGCTCAGAGTGGGGAACATCGGCACGGGCACGTTCGACCAGAGCGGCGGCGCGGTGAACGTGAGCGCCTATCCGTGGATCGGCGCCGAGGCGGGATCCACCGGCACGTACACGATGACGGGCGGAACGCTCAACGCGCCGAACCAGCCGGTGTCCGTTGGGCGCTACGGTACGGGCACGCTTGACGTCTCCGGCACGGCGGTCGTCACGGCGTCGAAGGGCGTGCGCGTGGGCTTCACGAACGGCAGCAACGCCGGCACGGGCACGCTCGTCGTCAGGAACGGCGGAACGGTGGCGACATCTTCGATCTACGGCGGAGGTTCCACGGATGCGCAGGCGACGGTGCTGTTCGACGGCGCGACGGTGCGGGCCACGGCGGCGGGGAACATCGTAAAGGACATTGCGAACGTGACGATCGGCGAAGGCGGCCTGACGATCGACACGACGTCGGGCAACCATGCGCTCGTGATTGCCAACAGCACGCTGGCGGTTGCGCCCGGCGCGACGCCGTCCATCACGCTTGCCGGCGGCGGCACGCTCGACGTTTCGACCGCCACCATCGGCCTGGCGTCCGCTCCGGCTTCCGGAACATCCTCGTTCGACGTGGCCGTTGCGGCGGACGGTGCGGCGGCGACGTTCACCGGAACGCCGGCGCTCGCGTCGGGCGTGACGGGCTGGAAGCTGATCGTGGCCGACAACGGAAAGCGCATCCGCGCCGTCCGCAAAGGCGTGACGGTGATCGTGTATTGATTGAAAGTCGCGCAGACGGCATCTTTGAGGTGGCGGACGGCAGCCGAAAACAAAGGAAGAAAGCAATGCAGGCAACAGCAAAAACGTTGGCAACCTTTGCAGTCATGGTCGTGGCAAGCGCGGTTCTCCCCGCGCGCGCCGGAACCGTGACTTCCGACGCCGCCGTCGAGGCGGCGAAGGGCTGGGTGAATTTGCGCGAGGCGCCCGGCGCGCCGTTCGACGCCTCCGCCAACCCGACCAACGTCGCCGCATACGCGGGCGAGGGCGGCACGGGCACGTACTACGTCGTTTCTTTCGAGGGCGGCGGGTACGTCGCCACTTCCGGCGACACGGCGTTCACGCCGGTGCTTGCGTTTTCGCGCAAAGGCGCGTTCGACGCCGACCCCGAAAACCCGCGCGTGAAGATGCTGCGTTTCGCCGCCGCGGCGGAATCGCCGTCTTCGGCGATTGCTTCGGCCAACGCCGCGAAATGGGCGCGGCTTCGCGCCGCGGCCACCGGCGCCGGAAGCCGCAGGCTGGCCGCCTCGTCCCGTCCCTCCGGCGGCGTCGTCTGCGTCTCGCCCATGCTCAAAACCGCCTGGTCGCAACGCGCCGACAGGGGCGAAAACTACTACAACCCGTACAATGCCATCATCTCCGGAGCCAATGCGCCCTGCGGCTGCGTCGCCACGGCGGGCGCGCAGCTGATGTACTACTGGAAGTGGCCGAGCGGCACGAACGTCGTCGCCGCCGGCGGCTTCTACGCCAGCATCAATACTTCGGACGGCAATCTTGGCTGGAACGCGTACGAGGGCTACCGGGCATCGTCCACCGCCACGGAAATGACGCCGTGGAATCCCGCTTTCGGCGGACCCTACGACTGGGCGAACATGAAAGCAACCGGCACCGCCACGACAATAACCCAGAAGAAGGCCGTCGGGCGGCTCACCCGCGACGTCGGCATCGCCACGTACATGACCTGGTCGAGCGTCGACGGTTCCTCGCCCGGCAGCATCTTCGGGCATCGGCTTGTCGATACGTTCGCCTACGCCAACGCGAAGATCATCGGCGGCTGGAACGAGAACTCCCGCGACGCGATGCTTGCTAGCCTCGACGCGGGGATGCCATGTTTCGTCAACCTTTCCAACCACGCCGTCGTCGCCGACGGCTACGGCTACGCCGCCGACGGCACGCTCTACGTCCACTACAACTACGGCTGGGGGAACATCGGCGACGAGGGCGATTCCGACGATACCTGGTACACGATGGAAGTCGGTTCTCCGGGCGTATCCATCGCGTCCATCTCGTACAACGTCTATCCGCCCTCCGTGGGAGCGCCCGACCTCACCGTCGTGAGCGGCGTCGTCTCAAACGGCGCGGCGGTCGCTGCGAACGCCGTCGTCACCGCCACGGAGCGCACGACGGGCTTCGCCACGAACGTCACCGCCACGTCGGCCGGGCGGTATTTCTTCATGCTCCCGCAGGGCTGCTACACCTTTGCCGCCTCTTCCTCCGACGGCGCCAAGACGGCGACCTGCGCCCGCGAGGTGAAGGTGTGCGTCTCCGCCGTCGCCGCCGGCGCGGGCGGCATCTCCTACGGCGGCTCGTCCGGCAACATCCACGGACTCAACT